>WFOE01000106.1 GCA_015488215.1 Planctomycetales bacterium | reverse complement strand
GCAACTGGGGCAGCAGGGCCAGTACACCGCAGAAGACCAAAACTCGACCAACCATATCTTTGTGCTCCTTTGGCAAAACAGGCGCTCGGTGGGCGAAGTGGTCTGGCGGCCCACGCTGAAAGCAAAAACGGATGTGCGTTCTTCTAGTCGATACTATTTGCCGCCTAGGGACAAAGCAAGCAAAATGCGCAACTTTTGCCTTCCGGAACACTTGAAGGCCCAGGGGTACCAGGAACATGGCGTTCTCGGGACAACATAGACCGGGCAGCAACTGTACCACAATGGCAAGCTGCTTGAGGGTCTGGAGAGATTGCAGCTTTTTACCTCACATGCACGAAGTCGTTTCGCACACCGCCGCCATTTGCCGGAGCGCCTGGGCCACATGTTCAACCGCTTCGGTCCAGTTCTGCTGGAATCCCTGGCGAAACAGGCGCAGCGAAGGGTACCAGAGGGTGGTTTCGCCTTCCAAGGGCCACATCCAGCTTGGCCAATGGGCCAGAAGCACCCAGGCCGAAAGCCCCAATCCACCGGCAAGGTGCATGTGGTAGGTAGGCACACCAATCACCAGGTCCAGTGCCGACAAGGTGGCGGCCATTTCATCCAGGCAGCGGCGGCCTTCGGTGGCCTCGGGCAAAAGCAGCGGTTTTTCCCCGGTAAACCGTTCCCATAGCCGGTGCTCGTAAGTACTGGGGATTACCAGGGGGACCCAGCGGAACTGCCGCATCCGCAGCAGCGGTTCGCACTCTTCCAGCGCAAGCGAGCGTCCGAACCGGTCTTGGCGGTAGCTGGATGGACGCCAGAGCAGCCCGACGCTCATTCGCCCCTGCCCCTCCAGCAGCCGACGGTAGTGTCGCACCCGGTCCGAATCGGCCCGGAGGAACACGTTCCGCTGTGGAAACGCTTCCGCCGAGCAGCGAACGCGTCCCGGCAAATCGCCCAGGTAACACTCGGCGTCCGGCCGGGGGAGTCCATCCTTGGGAGCTTTTCCCGGCGGAAATGCTCCGGCCGGAACGAGCTCTGCCCATGGAAAACTGCGCCGCCAAAGCGACTGCAATTCGGCCGGGGTTTCCAGCAGCACGGTGCCGACCTTGCCGCGAAGCGAGGGCAGGCAGGAGGCCAGCAACAGGTTCCAGCTCCGGCGAGGTTCGCAGCGCACCAGCAGCACCTTGTCGGCCAGCGGCTCGCCTTGCCAGTAAGGCCAGGGGGAAGGTGCCTGATGAGCCCGCCGGATGCGGCTGGGCCGCCAGTTCCAACTGCTCCAGCCGCTGCTCCAGGCCTGTTGCTGCAAGTGGAGCATGGCCTGCCCCCACTGCGAGCAGGCATCGAGCGGATGCAAGCGGCACACTTGTTCCAGGGCCTGAATGGCTTCCGGCATTCGGCCCTGGCGACGCAGCGCGTCGGCCAGCAGCAGCCAGAGCTGCCACTGCTGGGGATCGCCGGCCAGGGCAACTTGCAAATGGCCCGACGCCGCATGCCAGCGGCCGCACTGCGCGCAGCAACGTGCTGCCAGAAAGTGCAACCGGGGGTTGGAGTCGTGGTACTCCAGGGCCTCGGCCACGGCCTGTTCCGCCTCCGGCCAGCGGGCCTGGGTCACCAGCACTTCGACCAGCCCGATCCACGCTCCCAGGTGGCCGGGGGCCAGTTGCAACGTGCGGCGAAAGTGCTGGGCGGCCGGTTCCAGACGCCCCTGCTGCTTGAGCCGCGTGCCGATTTCGTAAAAGTAATGCGGGTTGGTGGCGTTGGCTCGCAGCGTGGCCGCCGCCTGTTGCAGCAGGTGATTTACTTGGGCGGTTTCGTGGGCCAACTGCCGCAGCGGCATGTTCCACAACGCCAGCGACTCTCCGCCGCTTTGCCGGTCTGCGGCGGCCACAGTCGCCGCTTCCGGGGGCACGGAGCCGGAACGGGGCTGCGTGCGGGGAGCCTGGATGGGGGTTTCCATCCCATCGTTCTCCTGCAAAAAAAACAAACCGGAGCCGGCACAGCGCGCAAGCTGTCCGGCATGACCGCTTCTGGTCAAAGCTAGCACGCTCCCCGAGGAAGATGCCCCGGGCCGGGCTCGGGCGGCGTTTCCAGCGGCCGGGGCCTTGTGCTCGCCGCTCCGATCCTGCGGTTGGTGCCGGTTGTAGCGGGCCGAAGATTTCCTGCCGCGTGATGCTCTCGCGCCGCGCGGACCGACAAGCCGCTTACAGCCCAAAGACCTGGGCCACGTTATCTACCAGCACTTGCCGAGCCAGGGCCAGCGCCTGCTCCTCGGACCAGCCGCGGCCTAGGACGAAGTTGCGGGCCAGCACGCGCGCCAGCACCCGCTTGTACATGCGGAACTTCGGCAAGGCGAACTCCAGCTTGTACATGTCGCTGTAGTAGCCAAGCAGCTTATTCCGCGGCACTGCCTCCAACCGGTTGGCCAGGTCGCGGGAGATGACGCTGGGCGTGTTGCTGTACCACCAGTGCCCGTGCGGCAGCACATTGGGGAAAATCCAACTGTAGGCCACCAGTTCCTGGTTCGTCACGCTGGCCAGCACCGAGACGGGGAACACCACCTTCGGAAACGCGTTCCACAGCTCCGCGTACTGAATGAGCGAAACGCGCGAATCGAACAAGTCCATCCCCTGGAACACCCCATGCCGGTACACGCCGCGGTTGACCCCAATCATCAGATCAAACGGCAAGCTGAACTCCTGACACAGTTCGGCCAGCGTCCAGAACACGTAATAGGCCATCCGCTCCGGCATTTCGGGTTCTTCGCGGGCGGTTTTCACCGCGTGGGCGAACATGGCGCTTGCGAAGTTGCCGACCTGGACATCCTTGCCGCCGATGAGGCGTTCCCAGAAGTTTTCCAGCTCCCCGGGTTCGACCTTCTGGGGAGCAAAGTGCGGCGGCAGCGAAATGGCGCAGGCGCGAGCCCCCCGGCGCACGAAATGCTCGAACAGCCGGCCCAGGCTCTCCCGCAGCTTTGCCAGCGTGGAAGGCTCGATGCCGGTGATTTTGCTGAGACGCTCGCGCACCTCCGGCCGGTGGAGCCGGAACACCAAATCGTCGGTCCGCAGGCAGGGCACGTAGCGGCTGGTGTCGAACCCCTGGAGCGGGTCGTCGAACTCGTTGGTCAAAAACACGGCTTGCAGCTTGCTTCGGCGGAGCACCTGCTCCTCCCAGTCCGGCTGCTGCATCTTGGCCAGGGCCGCGTCGTAGAGCTCTTCCCAGTTGTCTTCGGTTACGTCCTCGTGCGGAAAGTCGAACAGCTCCCGGGCCATCTCCACCAGCCAGCTATACTGCGCCGTGTTGTTCAGGTGTCTGAGCCAGGGAACCAGCACGCGCACACGCTGGCGCGGGTCCTGGGGTGCCTCGGGCCCTTCGATCAGGTGTTTGGGACAACCGGCCGAGTGGGCCAGCTCCGTGTAGTAGTGGTAGCCCAGGATGTCGGCCAGCGTGCGCGAAGCGGGCTGGTGCGGGTCGATGTGCGTGTGCGGATCGACCAGCGTCCAGGAATCGATTTCAGCAAACAGCCTTTGTTGCAGCTCTCGGCTCATCAAAACACCTGTCCCTTGGTAACCAGCGGAACGGGTTGTAGGGTTTTTCTTTCGCCAAGGAGGCAAACGGCTCTCGTCGCGGTTGGACACATCGTCGCTTGCACTCCTGCCAGGCAGGGCCACTTGGCAATCTGCCGCACTTGGGCACAGGCAGGCCCAGGAAGAAAAAGAGTGTTTGCCGCTTCGTCTTGCCCAAGCTAGCGAGCCTGCCCGGCGCGGTCCCTATCGTTCTACCGCCGAAAGCAGCTCCGGCCTATCCCCCCAAGGCAACTCATGGACACCATGTGTCCATTCTTTGGCCGGGTTGCTTTCATCCAGCCGCCAGGGCCTGGGCCATCTTTTCCGGCCGGGGAAGGCACAGCGACCGCTCAGACAAAACGCGTTTTCTCCCGAGGATTCCGGTGTCGCACTCCCCCCCGGCAAGTGCTGCAAGCGGTTGAGCCGCAGGGCAAATCCGCTAAGTTGCAGGGGGCTTTCCCTCGTTGCCAGTTTAGGAACAGGCCATGCCGCCGCGAAAGGAACGAACCACGGGCCGCCGAAGCCCCTCCACGCCGCTCCCCCGGCCGGATCGGGAGCGGGCGCTTCGGACCGTCATGGAGCTGATGGCCATCGACGGTCCCAGCACTCGGGAAGGGCGCGTGATTGCCTACCTGATGGACCACCTGCGCCGGGCCGGCTACCGCAAAAAGGACATGGAACTGGACCGCACGCCGGAGAAAAGCCCTCTGGGCGGAGAAACCGGCGGGCTGATTCTCACCCTGCCCGGCACGCGTCCCGGCCCCAGAAGGCTGCTTATGGCCCACGTGGACACCGTGCCGCTTTGCGTGGGAGCGCGTCCGGTCATCCGGGGCGGATACGTCGTTTCGGCTGATCGCCACACCGCCTTGGGAGCCGACGACCGGGCCGGTGCGGCCGTGCTGCTGCTTACGGCCCTGGCGCTGAAGGAACACCGCTTGCCGCATCCGCCGCTTACGTTCTACTGGCCGGTGCAGGAGGAGGTGGGCTTGTTCGGGGCCCGTTATGTTTCACTGAGCCAACTCGGCCGTCCCAAATTGGCGTTCAACTGGGACGGTGGGGATCCGGCCAAGCTGACCATCGGGGCCACGGGGGCTTACCGGCTGGAAATCGAAGTGCGCGGCCGGGCCAGCCACGCCGGTGGGGCTCCCGAGCAAGGGGTCAGCGCCACGGCCATCGCCGCGTTGGCTATCGCCGACCTGCACCGCGGAGGATGGCACGGGCTAATCGAAAAAAACGGCCAACTGGGTACCAGTAACGTGGGCGTAATCCAGGGCGGCCAGGCCACCAACGTGGTAACCGACCGGGTACTGGTACGAGCCGAAGCCCGCAGCCACGATCCCCGGTTCCGCCAGCAAATCGTCGAACAGTTCCGCCAGGCGTTCCAGCGAGCCGCCCAGGAAGTGCAAAGCGTCGACGGGCACCGAGGCCGCGTGCGTTTTCGGCAGCGGTTGGATTACGATTCGTTCGTCCTGGACCCGAAAGAACCCTGCGTCCAGGCAGCCGAGGCGGCCGTGCGTCGCAGCGGGGGTAAGCCGCAGCACGCGGTGGCCAACGGAGGGCTGGATGCCAACTGGCTGGTGGCCAAGGGACTGCCGACCGTTTCGCTTGGCTGCGGGCAGCTCCACCAGCACACCACCGCCGAACGGCTGCGAATCCGCTGGTTCCTGCAAGCCTGCCAGATTGCCCTGCTGCTGGCCTGTGGAGCCGAAGCCGAAGAACGGTAAAGCAGTCCCCAGACGCCGGCGTGGCCGGCGAAACGCTTCCTCCGCACCGAGGCTCCTCCTGCCCCCGGCTCGCCGCCCCTTTGCGAGAAAGTCGACCACTTGCGAATGGACCCCGTTCATGTTGCACGTTCACCTGGCCCCACCTCTGGTTGAGCCCGACCGGCTGGCAGGAGCGACCGTGGTGGTGATTGATCTGGTTCGGGCCACCACCACCATCTGCCATGCTCTGGCCGCTGGTGCGCGGTGCGTGGTGCCCGTGGCCACACTGGAAGAAGCCCTCGCCCGCTACGGCGAAGCCGAAGAGCCCGAGCGGTGGCTCCTGGGTGGCGAGCGAGGAGCCCTTCGGCCCCAGGGGTTCCACCTGGGCAATTCGCCCCGGGAATACACGCCGCAGGTGGTTCGGGACCGTCAGATTTTGTTCACCACCAGCAACGGCACGCGAGCCATGCTGCATGCGGCCGGAGCTGCCCGGGTGGTGCTGGCTTCGTTTGTCAACTTTGCTCCCGTGGTGCAACTGTTGCAAAGTGCGCTGGCCACCCCGGACCAACAGGTGCACATCCTCTGTGCCGGAGTCCAGCAGCAACCGGCCGCCGAAGATACGCTGCTTGCCGGAGCCTTGGCGGAGGCGGTTTGCAGCCCACACCAGGACGAGCCGGCCACGGAGCCTCCCCCGGGCCAGGACAACGGAGCCCGGCAAGCCCGCTTGCTCTGGCGCCAGGTGGCCGCCCAACTGGAGCTGGATACAGCCCGATGGTCGCCCCAAGCCACCCGCCGGCTGGCCCAGTGGCTTGAGCAACACACGCCGGGGGGGCGCAACCTTGTCCGGGTGGGCCAGGCCGAAGACCTGCTCTGCTGCGCGGAGCTGAACCGCCGTCCCGTGCTGCCCCAACTGTTCCCCCGGCGCGGCTGGGCCGTGCACCTGGCCGGCCAGCCGTCCGAAAGGGTGCAAGGAACGTGAAGGCGTGGGGTTTGGG
>WFOE01000105.1 GCA_015488215.1 Planctomycetales bacterium | reverse complement strand
TGCTGCCCCGCGGGGGATTCATCCGCACACGGTCCAGTCCGCCGAAGGGGTTTTTGAGCAGTTGTTCGTTCTTGACGAACCAGCGGCGGTTGAACACCTGGGTGGGCTCTTGTCCTACGGCCCAGCCCAGCTCGGCCCGTTCCAGGTTGTTCACCGCGCAGCGCAGCCCGTCGGCAATCCGCTGCACCAGAAAATCGGTGTACTTCGGGTCCGGTTCGCTCTGGAAGACGGCGGCTGCCGTGGGAGCCGAATGCGTGTGGGTGGCCGAGACCAGGATGTGTTCCACCGGGATGTCGATGTGCTCGGCGGCCATCTGTTTGGCCCGGTCGATTAGTTCCCGGGGAATCATGCAACTGTCGCAGACGACGAACGCCACCCGGGTCTGTCCGTTGTCGATGACCAGACACTTGGCATGGAGTTGGTCGTGGATGTGTCGGGCACGGCGGTCGAGCATCCCGCCGTTAATCGAAGTGCCCAACATCGGTGTGATGTTGCTGGCGGCGGCTCCCACGCGAAGCTGTCGGGCCATGGCACGTCTCCTTGGGTGCGCGTTTGCGGCTTGCAGTTTGCGGGCAACCCAGGGCGGGCGATCATGCGGCGGTTGCCCGGCGAGGAACGTTTTCCAAGGTGGGAATGTTTTCCAGGGTAGCGGTCTCCCGGCGAAGTTTCCAGCAATTGCCACACGGCCCGGCAGCTCGACCAGGCGGTGGCAACTTGGGGACGGCCGCGGGAAGCACCGGCGAGCGGGGCCTGGCCGACATCGGTTTGCCCTGGGCGGGGTTTCCGGGTAAGGTCGAAGACTACAGGCTTTTCCTCCTCCACCATCGGGCTTTGCCGGTTGGCGATGTCTTCCTGGTCTCTGGCCCTGGATGCTCCCTGGTTTCTGGCGCTGCTGGGCCTGTTACCGCTGCTGTGGTGGTACGGGCTGCGGCACCTGGGCGCGCTGGGACCGGTGCGGCGGTGGCTGGCGCTGCTGCTGCGCAGCGGGGTGTTCGCCCTGCTGGTGCTGGCTTTGTGCGAGCCGCAACTGGTCCGCTACAGCGATCAGATGACGGTCATCTACTTGCTGGACCAGTCGCTTAGCATCCCGCAACAACAGCGGCGGGGGATGATTCGGGCGGTGAATCGGGCCATCCAGAAACACCGGCAGGGGAGCGACCGCGTGGGCGTAATCGTCTTCGGCCGCGACGCGGCGATGGAGCTGCCCCCGCTGGACGAGTCGCTCCAACTGCCCGAGCGGATCGAAAGCTTCATCAATCCCGAATCGACCAACCTGGAATCGGCCATGAAGCTGGCGGCCGCGTCGTTTCCCGAGGGGACGATGCGCCGCGTGGTGGTTATCAGCGATGGCAGCCAGAACCTGGGCAATGCCGTGGGCCAGGCCCGACAACTGGCCCGCCAGGGCGTGGCTATCGACACGGTGGCCGTGCGCTACCCGGCCACGGGTGAAGTGCTGGTGGAACGGGTGGTCATTCCCGGCCACGTGGCCCGCGATCAGCCGTTCGAGCTGCGGGCGGTACTGACCAACACGGGCGATTCTCCGGTGCCGGGGCGGTTGGAGTTTTTCCAGCGGGTGCAGGGCCGATTGCAGTCGCTAGATGACGGTGGCCGCAAGGTGGTGCTGGCCCCGGGTAAAAACGTGTTTGTGCTCCGCCACCGGATCAAGACGCCAGGGTTTTTCGAGTTCGTGGCCCGATTCGTGCCCGACGATCCCATGCAGGACGGCCTGGTGCAGAACAACCAGGCGGGCACCTTCACGTTCGTTCGCGGCCGCGGCCAGGTGTTGTTGGTAGAAAACTACGAAGAACCTGAAAGCCACTCGCTGCTGGCCAAGGCTTTGCAGGAGCAGGGATTTGCTCTCACGCTGCGCAGCAGCGACCGGGCGTTTGCCAACCTGGCCGACTTGCAGCAGTTCGACGTCGTGATCCTGGGCAACGTCCCCCGTGGCGGCGATGCCCAACGCGGCCACCTGACCGACGAGCAAGTACGGATGCTGGTAAGCAGCGTGCGGCATCTGGGCACGGGGCTGGTG
>WFOE01000104.1 GCA_015488215.1 Planctomycetales bacterium | reverse complement strand
GATCGCCGTACCCTGCTTTTGCTCTGGAGCGCCATTGAGACTGGCGAAACGCCAGTGGAGGAGGCTTTCGGCCAGCAGACTGGCGGCAAGAGCAGTCCCACTGGAGCCGACGGGAAAGTTTCGGCCGAGTTGCTGACCAACCCCCACCACCGGGAGGCCGAAGCCGCGGCCCGGGAAGTGGCCGCCGGCCCGAACGGCACCGTGCCCACCGTGGCCGAAGCGGCCACCGAGGCGGAAGGGGAGCAGTTGCCGCTTGAGAAGTAAAGGCCACCGGCCTTTGCGTCCCGGGCGGGGGCGGCAAACAAGTCGCCCCCGCTACTTAGCCCCGGCGGCGTGGTGGGAACACGCTGAGGAAAGGCGGGAAGCCTGGCAGACGGGATGCAAGGGGAGCCGGGCAACCGGGTTCGAATCCCGGCCGGGGCATTGAGAAATTGAAACGGATACATCCAAGCACGGAAGGTGCACGGATGGCTCGGCGATATCGGAAGATCGACCCGAGAATCTGGAACGACGAGAAGTTTCGCAGCTTCTCTCGCGAGGAGAAGCTGATCGTGCTGTACGTGCTGACAGCCCAGAGCAACCGCATCGGGCTGTTCAAGTTCTCCCCGGCGTTGGCCGCAGAGGACCTGGGGATGCCCCAGCAAACCTTTCTCAAAGGTTTCAACAGGGTTTGTAAAGCGTTGGGCTGGCAGTTCGACGAAGGGGCTAGGGTCCTGCTGATCCGGAAGTGGTTCCGGTACAATCAGCCGGATAACCCGAATGTCCTCAAGAGTTGTCTTGAGGACCTACACGACTTGCCCCAAACTTCTCTGCTTGAGGAGTTTAGGTCGTGCGTCGAATATCTGCCGCAAACCTTACGCGAAACCTTTCTGAAAGGTTTGCCCAAACGTTCCCCCAAACGTTCCCCGGAACGTTACCCCCAACGTTCCCCTAATAAAGAACAGGAACAGGAACAGGAACAGGAACAGGAGAATACTCTCTTCTGCTCCGAGCCGCAAAGCGACTCGAAGCCGAAGCCGCCTGAGCCTGCCGCCTGTGGGGGGGACGTTGCACTGCTGGAGTTCCCTTGCGTGGGCAAGGAGAAGTCCTGGAAGTTGACCCGGGCGAAACTCCAGCAGTTGCAGGAGGCATTTCCCGACCTCGACGCCCTGGCCGAGTGCCGTAAGGCCAAGGGGTGGGTCGAGGCCAACCCGCAGCGTCGCAAGACCTCGCGCGGGATGATGCGTTTCCTGTTCGGGTGGCTCAGCCGAGCCCAGGACTCCGGAAAAGGGAAGCCTTATGTCCAGCAAACCGGACGTGTGCGAGACGACCTGGAGCGTCGCATCTTCGTTTTCCAGGAGAATGCCCCGGCAGAATCCCCACCGGAGGATGTTCCCCCGGGTGGTTCGTGAACCGGCCCGGGTGCCCCGGCGGCTTCAGCAGGCGCTGCAAGGGCTGCTGGGCGGCCGGTTGCCCTGGCCGGCCTACGTGTTCGGACCGGCTGGGGTGGGCAAGACCTGCGCCGCGTTGCTGGTGCACGACACGGTGCCGGAGGCCTTCTGGGCCGACGCGGAACTGCTGGCCGAGCACGCCTACGAACAGGCAAGCTGGCCCTGGCGGTTTGCCTCCCGGGCCAACCTGGTGATCGTGGACGAGGTGGGCTGCCGCAGCCGGTCCTCGGAGCGGGAGTACCTGGGCGTCAAACGCATGGCCGACCAGTGCCACCGGCTGGGAGTGCCCGTGCTGTGGGTAAGCAACCTCACGCCGGAGCAACTGCGGCAGCACTTCGACGACCGCGTGTTCTCGCGCCTGTGCTGCGGCACGGTGATTCCCGTCGAGGGAGAGGACCAGCGGTTCTCTGGTTTCCCCATCAAGTCGCAAGTCCCACCCCCTGAACCCTCAAGATGAACTGGCCCGGGAGAAAGACTTCCAGATGCGGGATGGCCTGGTACGGGCCATTCAAGCCCAAGCAGAGTGGGCGCTTCAGGAGATCGAGGAGGTCATCGCGGAAGAATCGGGGCGAAAGGATTTCGCCTCGTAACATCAAGACCCAAGCCACAAGCCCCAAGACCACATGAGCCGCCT
>WFOE01000103.1 GCA_015488215.1 Planctomycetales bacterium | reverse complement strand
TTGTAGAGCCGGGTGGCCGGGGAGCAAAATCCTTTTCCGTCCCGGCAACCCCTGCCCCCCGAGGTCTATTCCAGCACCGGGCACACGTCCATCCAGCGATGGCCCAACCGGGCGATCCAGCGGCTGCTTTCCTCGGGTCCCCATTGGCCCGGTTCATAAAAAGCCAACGGGGGCTCGTCCTCTTGTTCCCAGATGCGCAAAATCGGGTCCACAATCCGCCAGGCTTGTTCCACTTCGTCGCTGCGGGCAAACAGGCTCGGGTCCCCGGCCAGCACGTCCAGCAACAGCCGCTCGTATGCGTCCGGCATCCGCCCCTGAAAGTGCCGGTCAAAACGGAACGACAAGTCGGTCAGCGTCAGCTCCATACCGGCATCGGGCACTTTGGTCTGGATGTGCAGTTGGATTCCTTCGGCCGGTTGGATTTGAATGACCAGCCGGTTGCCCTGATGCACCCCGCCGCACTGGCGGAACAACTGAAGCGGCGGCTGGCGGAACTGGACCACAATCTGCGTGGTGCGGCAGTTCATCGCCTTGCCGCTGCGCAGGAAAAACGGAACGCCTTGCCACCGCCAGTTGTCAATCCACAACCGCACCGCGGCGAACGTGGCCGTGCGGCTGTTCGGGTCCACGCCGGGGGCCTGACGGTAGCCGCGATACTGGGCCCGCAGCGTATCTTGCAGCACGGCCTGGCGGTCCAGGGGGCGCACCGCGTCGAGTACTTTGACTTTCTCGTTGCGGATTGCGTCGGCCTCGAAGCGGTTGGGCGCTTCCATCGTGGTAAAGCAGAGCAACTGGAACAGGTGGTTCTGGAACATGTCGCGTAGCACCCCAGTGGCGTCGTAGGTGGCCCCGCGCGTGCCCACGTCGTCCCGTTCCGCCGCGGTGATTTCCACGTGTTCCACGAAGCTGCGGTTCCAGACCGGCTCGAAGATGGCGTTGGCAAACCGCAGCACCAGGATGTTCTGCACCGTCTCCTTGCCCAGGTAGTGGTCAATGCGAAACACCTGGGACTCGTCGAAGCCGCGGTGGAGTTGTTCGTTCAGGGCCCGGGCCGATTCCAGGTCGCGGCCGAACGGCTTTTCCACCACCACCCGCGGAGGCGGCCCTGGCTCGGCTCGGTTCAGCCCGGCGGAAATCAGCCCCTGGATTGCCTGGCCGAAGTAGTGCGGAGCGGTGGCCAGGTAGAAGACGCGCTGAGCGGGCCGGCCCTGTTGCAGTTGCTCCAGCCGCTCTCCCAGGCGGTGGAAGTCTTCCTGCCGAGTGAGGTCGCCCGGCTGGTAGTGCAAGATTTGGGCAAAGCGGTCCCAGGCGGCTTGCTCTTCAGGTGAGAGTTCCCCGGGCAGATGTTCGCGCAAGTGGCCGGCCCACTGCTGGTCGGAAAACCGGGTGCGGGAAACACCCAGCACTTGCACGCCCGAGGGCAAGCGACCTTTGAGGAACAGACGAAACAGGGCCGGCACCAGCTTTCGCCGGGCCAGATCGCCCGAAGCGCCGAAGATGACCAGCACGGCCGGTTGGTTCATCGGTTAGTCCTTGTCCTCGCAGTAGGTAGCCCGGCGGAAATTCACACCGGGAAGCGGAGAGCACCGGAGAGTCGGGTGCCCCTATTCTAGAGCTCACCGCAGGAAAGCCCACCGGGAGAAAAGCCGGCCTGGGTGAGAAGTAACTGCCGAAGCGGAGTGCCGACGTCCCTGGGATTTACTTGTGCAGAATGAGTTTTCCCTGGCGCGTGCGGCGAAGCCGGTAAAGCTGCGAACCGCAGAGGATGAGCACCTCGTCGTCCTGGCCCAGCAGTTGTTCGACCGGAATAATCCGAGGCAGCGCTTCCCGGGGAAGCGAAGCATCCGGTGGCGGCTGGTCTTGCCGGGCGTGTTGGCGCTGTTCCGGCTGTTCGGACTGGTTCATGGGGCCACTTCCCGATGGGGCAAGGGGAACGGAGAGAAAGCAATGATAATGATACTGATTATCTGTATCACTTCAATGGCAAGCAGAAGATACTGAAAATTCGCCGGAAATGGACTTTTTCCGAAAAAGCAGTTGACACCGGATTGGCATCGTGTATTATCCGCTATTGAAATTGCGTCTCAATAGCGTGCTAGCCAGCCGCCAAGGCCAGCAAGCCACGCCTGGTTCCCCCCTTGCTGTTTGGGAGGTGTGTCATGCTGGCCTTGCGATCTGCTCCCGTCGGTTCTGTCCGCGTGCGGGCAGCTTTTACTCTGATCGAGCTGCTGGTGGTTCTTGCCATTGTGGGGATTCTGGTTGGGCTGTTGCTTTCGGCCGTCCAGGCTGCTCGGGAAAGTGGGCGCCGCAGCTCCTGCCAGAACAATCTGCGGCAGCTTGCGCTGGCCATGCACCTGCATCATGATGCCCAAGGGCGATTTCCCTTTGCTAGCCAATGGGGGACAACGTTCCACAGTGCATTTACTTCTGCGTTGCCGTATCTGGAACAGAGCAACCTGCACCAGCGGTTCGACCTGACTCAGTCGGTCTTTCATGGTACGAACAACCAGTTGATCAAAGAAACGTTGCCGGGATTCCTGTGCCCTACGATGGACTTGCCTCGGCCCGTGCCCCATCCCAAGGCTCCCTACGAAGGAGCTCCGGCCAGCTACGCCGTATGCGTGGGCAGCCAGAATCCTTGGCGCGGCCCGCGCAACGGAGCGTTTGTCTTTAGCAGCGATCAGTTTGCCACCACGCTGGGCCGTATCCAGGACGGCACTTCCAACACAATCCTGCTAGGCGAGATGGACTACGGCCTGCAAAACTACTTTTTTGCCGGGACTGACAAGCTCCGTGGGGGCGTGGTGCAGTGGGGGATCGGCTATCCGGGCTTTTCGATTGCAACCACCGCCGGGGTGTTTAACGCCCAGGCACTGGTCAGCGGCTTCGACGAGTTTCACACCTTTCGCAGCGATCATCCCAACGGGGTGAACATGGCTTTTGCCGATGCGGCCGTGCGGATGCTCTCTCCGGATATCGACGCGGCCGTACTGGATGCCCTGGCTACCCGAAACGGACGGGAAGCCGTGACGGCCTCGCCATAGGTGGATTCGGTGCGGATGTTGCGGTGTGCGGCGGGGGACTTTACAGCGTTTCCCCACCCCCCGGCGCCGCCCGCATCCTCAAACGCAGCGTCTGCGGCCGGAAGTTTTGTGACAGCCTCGTAGTCTGCCACGATGTTTCCCTTTGGTGCGTAGGAGATCATGCCATGCGAGTTTCCCTTTGGAGCTGCGGTCTGATTGCGTTCCTCTGCCCGGTGGTGGCTGCCGTGGTGGGCTTGGCCCAGGCGGAGAAGCCCGAGGCGGACAAGTCCCAGGCAGAAGACGCCCAGCAGGTGATGGTTCGCGCCCACGAGGCGCGGGCCCAGTGGAAAGATTTTCCCGGCTTCGAAGCCGAGCTTTGGTTGCAAAGCAACGGAAAACACCTGGTGCGCGACGTGGTGGTAACCCCGGAACTGAAGGTCAAGTGGAACGAACCCATTCCCGTGGAGTTTGTTCCGCTAAAACGCCGCTTTGAATCCGTAGTCCAGCACCGCGCCGCAACCGACGAGTATCGTTTCGACGTGGAGTTCGTCGCGGAACAGGCGTCGCATCCGCTGGGGCGGCTCATCCGCTTTCGCAACGACCCGATGCACAGTCAATACCGCATCCGCGGTGATTTGATTGCGCAAGTATCGCGGGACATGGGACCGCTGCATTTCACCATCTCGGTGCTGGACGCAGTTCGCAACGCCCAAGGAAAGTATCTGCCGCGGGTGTACACGGTTTCGTTCTGGAATCGGAAAAGCGGCCTGCTGGTCCGCAGCACCACGGTGATGCTGGAGTGGAAACGCCAGGGGCGCTGGGACCTTCCGCTGACGATTCGTTCCATCACCACCCAGGGCAATCGTTCCCACCTGGCCGAAGTAATCCAAGTGCGCAATTGTCGGCTGCGGAACGGCGCCGTCCCAGAAGATGCCGGCAATCGCTAGCGCTTCGGAACCTGGAACGCAGGAGAGCATCCCATGCGCATCCTCTGTGTGTTGGTCGTATGTTGCAGCGTGGCTCTCACCGGGTGCGATTCGGCTAGAAAGCCGGGCCAGGAAGTCCGCGGCACGGTGCGGTTGGACGGCAAGCCGCTTGAGAGTGGTTCGGTGGTGTTGGTGCCGATCCAGGGAACCCGTGGCCCAAAGTGTTACGCCCTGGTCAAAGACGGGGAGTTCCACATCCCAGCGGCCGAGGGGCCGTTTCCGGGCGTGTACCGTGTCGAGGTGTATTCCGCCGCCCAACTTCAGGTGCCGTTGGAGGGCGTGGAAGAAAGCGCTGCGGCAACAAGCCCAGGACCGCCGCCGGTGGCCGTGCAGTTCAACAAGCAGTCGCAGCTTACCGTCGAAGTGGCCGCCGACGCTCCCGTGGAGCTCACCCTGGAAGTCCAAAGTGCTGCGGCCCCCTGACTGCCGGCAAACGCTACTTACTTGCAGGTGCCGCTTGGGGCAATAACAATGAGGAACAATCCGGCTGTCGCCGGGTTGCCAGGGGGGCGAGTAGAAGAGGGGTTTCCTCGGAGTCCCAAGTTCCTCGGCATAAGGAGCCCAGAAGAATGACGCGTCTTTGTTTGTCCGTGGCCGTGGTGTTGTGCTGCTGCGCAGTGGTAGTCGCCGAAAAACCCAAGAATAAAGCCAAAACGGCTTATCTGAGTCCGGAAGAAGCTCCTGTGGACTTTCTCTACCAAGGGGAGTACGTAGGCAAGATTAAGCTGGACGGGGAACTGCGCCCCTTCGGGCTGCAAGTGATCGCTTTGGGCGACAGCCGCTTCGACGCAGTGGCTTATGCCGGCGGGCTCCCCGGTGCCGGCTGGAACGGCTACGACAAAATCGAAGCCAGTGGTTCGCTCAAAGACGGCGTGCTCACCCTTTATGCTGACGACGGCTACGGGGTCATCAAGGACGGGAAGGTTACAATCTATAACAACAGCGGCGAAAAACTGGGCGAAATGAAAAAAGTGCTGCGAAAAAGCCCCACCCTGGGTAAAAAGCCGCCCAAAGGGGCCGTGGTGATTTTCGACGGCACTTCCACCGACCGGCTGGCCGCCGGCAAGGTGGTCGAAGGCGGGCTGCTGGCTCCGAAGATTCTGAGCAAGGACAAGTTCCAGGACTGCCATATTCACCTGGAGTTCCGCCTGGCGTTCATGCCCTATGCCCGCGGCCAGGCTCGCAGCAACAGCGGCTGCTACGTGCAGGGACGCTATGAAGTGCAAATCCTGGACTCCTTCGGCCTGGAAGGCAAAGACAACGAATGCGGCGGCATCTACAAGGTGAAGGCCCCGGACGTGAACATGTGCTTCCCGCCGCTTTCCTGGCAGACTTACGATATCGACTTCAAAGCCGCCCGGTACGACGAAAACGGCAAAAAGATTGCCAACGCCCGTATCACTGTGCGGCACAACGGCGTGCTAATCCACAAGGACGTGGAACTGCCCCATGCAACGCCCGGCGGCGTGTTGGACGAAGGTCCGGAGCCGGGGCCGCTGTATTTGCAGTTCCACGGCGATCCGGTGCGGTTCCGCAACATCTGGGTGGTGCCCAAGAAGTAAGCCGTTTCCTGACCGGCGCGGCGGAACGTTCCCCGTTGTCTTCCCGATAGGAGCCGAGGTCGTCCCAACCGATGATCCGCGACGTAATCGCGCAGGTTGCCCGACTTGCGCAGCAGGAGGGCTTTCGGGGGGTGTTCTGCCGTCTGGTGGAAACGCGCGGCTCCACCCCGCAGAAAGCCGGCGCTTGCATGCTGGTTACGCCACAGGGCAAGCAGATCGGCACGCTGGGCGGCGGCTGCGTGGAGGCGGAAGTCAAACGCCGCGCGCTGGGGCTGTCCCCGGATGCTTCTCCGGAGCTGATTACCTTCAACCTGGACAACGACTACGGTTGGGACGACGGGCTGATCTGCGGCGGGCGAATGACCGTGCTGCTGGACCCGTTGAGCCAGCCCCAGGCCAGAGAATATCTGCGGCAACTGGCCCATCACCTGAGCCGGGGCGACGGCAGCACCGAGGCGGTGCTGCTCCCCGGAGCCCAGTTGCCCGGCTTGGTCCCGGGCGACCGGCTGCTGCTGGACCAGGAAGGTCGGGTAATAGCGTCCACCGCGGAGCAGCTTCCGGCCGAGGCCGTAGAACAGGTGGTTCAGGGCTTGCGCCCGTTAGACCGGAGAGTGCGTCCCTACACCACGGGCAAGGTGGCCTATTTGCCCCAGCCGGCCCGATGCCGGCTGGTGATTGTCGGCGCAGGACACGTGGGGCAAGCGGTGGCCCGACTGGCCGTGGACTTGGACTTTGAAGTCTGGGTAATGGACGACCGCGAGGACTTGCTCTCAAAAGAGCGTTTTCCCGGCGTCCATCGTCGGCTCTGCGGTCCTTTTGGCGAGCTGCTGCCTCAGTTGGAGGTGGACCAGCGGACCTACTGCCTGATTGTTACCCGAGGCCACAATCACGACGAAGAGGCTCTGTTCCACCTAATCCAGAAGCCGGCGCGCTACATTGGCATGATCGGCTCCCGGCGGAAAATCCGGCTCATCTTCGAAGACCTGGCCAGTCAGGGGATTCCCCGCGAACGGCTGGAGGAAGTTTACGCCCCGGTGGGGATCGACATCGGCTCGCAGACCGTGATGGAAATCGCAATCAGCATCCTGGCCGAGCTGGTGGCCCATCGCAATCGGGACGGGTGTGTGCCGGGCCGCCCGCAGCGGGTTTCGGCTCTGGAATCGTGCTGAGGGCGGTCTTGCGATGCGCATGCCGTGGCCCTCGGCTTCTGAACAATCGCCGACGTGCGACTGTTATGCGGTGCTTCCGGCCGCGGGGCACAGCCGCCGTATGGGCCGGCCGAAGCTGCTGCTTCCCTGGGGGTCGGGCCGGTTGATCGAACACGTGTTGCGGCAGTATCTGGCCGCGCCGCTACGAGCCGTGGTGGTCGTCGTGCGGCCCGAGGACGAACCGCTGGCCCAATGCGTTCAAGCCACGGGGGCGTTTGTGTGCCGTCCGCCGCAAGCCCCCGGGGAGATGAAAGAGTCGGTTCAATGGGGGCTGCGGTTTTTGGAGGAGCGTTTTTCGCCCCGGGCCCAAGACGTGTGGCTGCTCAGCCCTTGCGATGTGCCGGGCGTTTCGCCGGAGCTGATCGCTCGGCTTCTGGGCTATTACCGGCCCGAGCGCCCCGAGGTAATCGTGCCCGAGCACCGTGGCCGCAGCGGGCATCCGGTGGCGTTGCCCTGGCGGGCGGCTGCCGAAGTGTTCGCCCTGGGCCCCCGGCAGGGGATTAACGTGGTGGTCAGGCGGTGGCCCCAGTGCCGGGTGCCGGTCGATACGGCCGGAGTGCTGCGGGACGTGGACACGCCGGACGCTTACGCCGCACTGCGCCCAAGCAGCTTTTCTTCGCGTTGAATCGTCGGTTCGGCTCGTGCAAGCGGGTGCCCGACCGGGAACGTACAACCATCGGGGGGAACGGGGGCCGGTTTTTCCGGTTCGACGGAGGTTTTCTGTTCCAACGGGGCCGTCGCTTTTTCCGGGACAGGGGACACCGTCCCCTTGGCGTAATCTACGTTTGAATGGAACGCCTCGTCCGGGCGGCAAGTTTGATTTCCGAAGTAATATCCTCGTGTGGCGACGGTGATCCCTTGCCGGCAACGGGTGCGCACTGGCTCGAAACTGAACCCGCGTAAACCCTCACGCCCTGGGTTGCCTCTGCAGTCTGTCACCGGGGGGATGGCGTCGCCTCTTGCCCGGTTTGGTCGTTCCCGGAAATAGCAGGAGGTGTTACGGATGATTCGTGTGCATGTCGATCACCTGACCCCCGGCATGGTGCTGGCTCGGCCTATTCCGGTGCCATCGCATCCGGGCCGGTATTTGCTTCAGCGCGGGCAGGAGATTCCGCTGAACCTGGTTCCGCGACTGAAACGCTGGGGCATTTACGAAGTGTGGATCCAGTACCCGCAACTGGAGTTCCTGGAGCAACTGTTCGATCCGGAACTGGAAGAACAGCAGCGGGAACTTTACCACCGCGTGCGGTGCAACTTCCAACGCAGCATGGAATCCACCGGGGCGGCGTTGGATTGGCAGGGGTTTGAGGAGGCCGTCACCAGCTTGAACGAAGCTCTGCAACGCAACAAGTTTTCGGCCATGTTGCAGAAGCTGCAGGCTTACGACAGCTATCTGATGGCCCATTCAACCAATGTCTGCTACCTGTCCATGCTGTTGGGCAAGCAACTGGAAGGATACCTGATCCAACAGCGGGAGTGGAAAGACCCTCGCGAGGCGAAGAATCTCCGCCACCTGGGACTGGGGCTGCTATTGCACGACCTGGGCAAAGTGCGTCTGGACCCCAAGGTGCTGAACAAGCCCGGCAAACTCACACCCGAAGAGATGGAATACGTGCGGCAGCACCCGGTGTTGGGTTACGAGATGGTCCGGGGCCACGTGCCCCCGGCGACGGCCGTGGTGGTGCTTCATCACCACCAGCGTTGGGACGGCCGGGGCTACCCTCGCCGCCAGGACCCAGCCAGCGGCGAATGGTTGCCCCCGCTGAAAGAACGCCAGATACCCGTCTTTGCCCGGATTGCCACTGTGGTGGACGTGTTCGACGCGGCCACCACCCACCGCTGCTACTCGGCGGCCAAGCCGCCCATCCGCGTGCTGCACGAAATGCGCACCTGGTGCCAGGGGATGTTCGATCCGGTCATCGAACAGGCTTTTTACCGCATCATCCCGCCTTTTCCCATCGGCAAGGTGGTTCAGCTTTCCAACGGAATGGAAGCGGTGGTGGTGGACTTCAATCCGGAAGAACCCTACCGGCCGAAAGTGCAGATCCTGCGCACGGAACAGGGCCACCGGGTGGCCAACCCCAGCCTGAACGAAATGGACCTGGCCATCTACCAGGACCTGTTCATCCAGCGGGTGGACGACCAGGACGTCACCCCTTACTATCCCGAGGCGTTCTGGCACTCGACACCGCGGCCGGAATATGTTTCCGCCTGAAAGCAGCGCCCCCGCCCGTGTCCCCTGCCGCCCGAGTATTCCCAGGGACGAAGGCTGCAAACCCGAACGGCTCTACACTCGGTACTGAGCCACCAGGTAACGCTGGAGCGTTTGTTCTTGCAGTTCCACCCCCAGCCCGGGGCGTTCCGGCACGCGCACGTGTCCTCGTTCCAGCGGGGGCGGTTCGGGAAAGAGTTCTTCATAGATGGCCGTTTGCGTGGGATCGTATTCCAGCAGTTCCATCTCCGGCTGGGCGGCCATCAGGTGCAACGTGGCGGCCAGCCCCACGCCGCTGGAGTAGTTGTGCGGGGTGACGCTCATCCCGGCGGCCGAGGCTTCGCGGACGATCTGTTGCATCTGCGCCAGCCCTCCGCAGCGAAGCACATCCGGCATCAGATACCGGCAGCACGGCGGATTCCAGGCCGGACGAAAGCCGTGGATGGTGAACAGATTCTCGCCGGTGGCCACCGGGTAGCCCAACTCGTCTTCCAGCAGGCGATGTCCTGCCAGGTCCCATGGCGGAAGCGGTTCTTCCAGCCAGAACGGCCGCAACGGGGCGATGGCCCGACCGAACCGAAGCGCCTGCTGCCGGTCCATGCCGGTGTTCAGATCGACCATCAGCTCCACCTCGGGGCCGATGGCTTGCCGGATGGCTTCCAGGCGCCGCAGGTCGTTGTCGAACTGCCCGGCTGCGCCCACGTGGCATTTGACGTGGGTGAATCCTTGTTCCACGTAGCGGGCGGCCGTTTCGGCCATCCACTCTGGGGTGTCCCAGTGCAAATCGCTGGCGTAAGCCGGAATCCACTCTCGCCGACTGCCGCCGAGCAGCTCGCAGACCGGCACGCCTTCGCTTTTGGCCCACAGGTCCCAGCAAGCGACCTCCAACGCGCTGATGCCGCAAAGGAACGATCCGCCTGGTTCCCAGAACGCGCGGCTTTCGAACAACCGCTGCCAGAGCAGGTCAATACGGCGCGGATTGGCCCCCAGCACCGCGGGAGCCAGCCGGTGCCGGAGGATGCAGGCCATGATGGCCTGGTCCCCGTAGGCGTCGCCCAGGCCGGTAAGCCCCCGGTCGCAATGCACCCGTACCAGCGTGAACTTGCGGCTGGTGCGGCTTCCCTTGCTGTTGCGCTGGGGCCGGGCAAGCGGTTTTTCCAGCACGAAGATTTCGACCTGGGTAATCTTCATCGCCGGTGTCAGTTCGGGGAAGGACAATGGGAGGGACAACACGTGCCGCAGCGGCCACGACTCAGGCGGCGAAGCTCCCAGGATTGCCCCACACATGTTGCCCGGAAAATCGGGCCGGGCGGGGGGAGCCGCCGCTACGTTACGAATCAGCGGCCAGCAATCGCCGCAACTGGGGCAGCAGCCGCTCCACGGCCCGGGCGCGGTGGCTCAGCCGCTGCTTGACCAGCGGGCCCAACTGGCCGAACGTGCGATGGTATTCGACGATTTCGAACAGCGGGTCGTAGCCGAATCCGGCTGTTCCCCGGGGCGAGGTGGTGATGCGTCCCCGGCAGCGGGCTTCGCCACGAGCCTGCACTTGTCCCTGGGGATCGGCCACCACCACGTGGCACACGTAGGCGGCCGTGCGTTTTTCTTCGGGCACGCCTTCCAATTCGGCCAGCAGCTTGCGGTTGTTCTGCTCGTCGGTAGCCTGTGGGCCGGCAAAGCGAGCCGAACGGGGGCCCGGGGCCCCGCCCAGGGCATCGACCACCAGCCCGCTGTCTTCGCCCAGGGTCCAGTGGCGCAAGGCCCGGGCCTGCTCCACCGCTTTCTTTTCGGCGTTTTCGGCAAAGGTGAAAGCGTCCTCGGCCACATCCACCGCCTGAGGAAAGTCGGCCAGGGTCTTCAGTTCCAGTCCCAGCGGGGCCAGCAGTTCCCGAAGCTCCTGCACCTTGTGGGCGTTGCGTGTGGCCAGTACAAGCACAGGGGGGTTGCTCACGGCTGGAAATCCCTTCGCAGGGGAACGCACCAACGGAACGCGCACGCTGCGGTCCGGTCGTGCGTCTGTTTTACCGCTTTTCAGCGATAAAGCGAGAGCACCTCGTAGCGTTCCAGGGGCAGGAACAGCTCCACGCCTTCGTTCCAGGGACGCACTTCGACCCGGGAGGCCAGCACGCTTTCCACCCGAGAGGGCCGAAATCCGCTGCGTACCCGCAACCGCAGCTTGGGCACCGGGCGGCCGCTCCAGTTGAGCACGGTCAGCGCCACCCCGGCCCGACTTTGCAAAAACAGCACTTCGACCATCGGCTGGTTTGGTTCCACCAGACGTTTCACCCCGGCCAGTTCCAGCGCAGGCCAGAGAATCCAGCGGCGAACCGGCTCGGAAAATCCCACCGGCAGCCCGTCTTCCTTGCCCGATTGACTGCGCCAGTAGGAAAGCCCTGGAAACCAGGCGAACTGCACCACACGCCCCTTGCCTACAGGGACCACCACCACGGCCGGGCTCTGGTCGTCAGCGAACCGGGCCACCACCTGATGTGTGCGGCCGGGGGCGAGCCGCGCCCGGGGCCCGATGTAGCGAAACGGCCCTT
Organism: Planctomycetales bacterium; assembly: GCA_015488215.1. GTDB lineage: Bacteria > Planctomycetota > Planctomycetia > Pirellulales > S012-138 > S012-138. Next base: position 28,956 of record WFOE01000103.1, on the reverse strand, counting down.
GCTCTCCTTGGCCTTTACCCGCCCAGGGCACGCCCAACACGTAGTTGTAGAACTCCCGGGGCACCACCGGTCGGGGCAGTCCCGCCGCCTGGTAGATCACCTGGCAGGGTTCGTGGTAGCGGTTCCAGCAGGCCGCTCCCGGAACCAGCACCAGCGTGCCCCCGCCGCGCACCCAAGCGAGCAACTGGCGCTGGCCTTCCTCGGGCAGATCAGGCCCGGTCACATAGAGCACGCGATACGGGGCGAGCTTGTCCTGGCGGAGCATGTCCTCGTCGATTACGTCGGCCGGCACGTTAGCATGTTGCAAGGCCAGGTACAGGTCGAACAGCTCGCTCAGATAGCCGGTGCGGCGGGCGTTCATGTGGGTGTTGGTCGCCCCCTGGATTTGGACTTTCTTTCGGGCCGGAGTCAGGGCGTCCCAAGGCTGCGAGCTACGCGGATGCAACAGAGCCACCTGGGCCACCGGCATCCGCCCCGGCCACAGCAAAGGCTCGGCCCGGCCGATCGCCCGATGGGCTTTGACCATGTCGAGCACCACTTCGACCCGTTCGGAATAGCAATTGCCGGGAAAAGCGTACTCGGGCCCGAACACGAAATACTTGATTGCCTTGCCCCCGTGACCGGTGATGGAAAGGATTTTTTGCGTGATCCCCTCTTTCCGGCCTCCGGCGGTTCGCGGGATGACGTAGCTTCCGAACGAAACCCCCCCTTCGCGGGCGGCGACCCGCAGCCGCGCCAAATAGAACGACCACTGATACGCCTTCTGGTCGCCGAACCAGTCTTCGGTCCAGAGCATGTTGCCGCCTCGGAGCCGGGCGAACTCGTACCAGTCGTGTCCGCCCATGGCCGCGTCGGGGTGTTTCTTGTCGGGATTGTTGGCCACCGGCCCGGGCACGTAGAACCGCCCAGCGAAAAAGTTCCAGTTGGTTACCACCGGCAGGTCGTAACCGAACGCGTCGGCCAGCGCCTGGCGGCAATTGGAAAAATGCCGCGCCGAATCCCAGGCAAAAAAGCGGCAGGTCCAGTAAAACAGCCGCCGGTCGCCGGCGCTACGCACCTGGCTGGGCCCCAAGGGGCGTACGTCTTCCCAACGGGAACGCCCCAGTTGTTCCAGCGTCATCCCCTGCCGTTGCAGATACTGGTGGAAGCGTTTCATCCCCTGAGGGGACTTTTCCAGCGCACGGTAAGTGGCCGGGTAGTACCAGCCCGGTTCGTCCGACATGGCAAACAGTGCCATCTGCCGCAGCTCGAACCCGGCACGGCGATACGCTTGAGCCTGCTTTTCGGCCCACTGGCGAATCGCCTCGGGAGTTACTTTCGGATCGTAATCGAACGCGTAACCGGGTGGACTGTACACGGCCCAGGCAATCCGCCGCACGCCGGTTTTGGCCAGCACCGGTGGCAGCTTGGGCCCGGGGGGGATCATCAGCGCGGTGAACCCGGCCCGAGCCAGATTCTCGATCCCGGCTTGCCACGCCCCGCGGTCGTCGTCCGTGCCGATGTAGCGGTCCACGATGATGAAGTGCTTGGGCCGCTCTTGGTCCGCAATGCGCACTTGCTGAAACACGCGCCAGTAGCGGCGGTCGTATTGTCGAGGAGTGGCCACTTGCGGAACGCGATCCTCCGGACGGCGCCAGAACAAAAGTCCCAGCCGGGGGCCGAAAAGTTCCGCTTGCAGGGAGACCACCTGCCCGTTTTCCACGAACCGCACTTGCACTTCGATCCGGGTGGGGTCAGAAACCGGATGCACTCGCAGCCCCGTTACGAAAGGCCACCGCCGCAGATGGGTGTTCGGATAGCGTTTGAGCTGGTAGGCGAATTTTTCCCGGTCGATACGCACCCAGGGGCACCACTCGGAGCCGGTGGTCTTATGGGCCGCGCGGTCCGGTGCGAAGTAAAAGGCGAAGGACTGTTTTTGCTCGGGCGGGTTGCCGCCGCTCCGCAGAACCCGGGCGCGGATGTCGTAGGGGGGCAGTTGTTCCGGCTTCAGTTGCGCCACGGCCGGGGAGGCCAGACCGCACAAGATAATCGTCAGGGCAAGAACGCTTCGCTTCATCGCATTGCTCCTGGATGGCCCCTTCAGGCTGGCCGCATGGGCTGGGGACCCGAGCTACCAGAATAGTTCCCTGCCCGGGGGCATGGCAATCTAACGGCGCTGAGTTTATTCGCCGGTCCAGAACCTGGGGAAGAACATCACCAGCAGCGGGAAGAACTCCAGGCGGCCCAGCAGCATGAAGAAGCTGAGCAGCAGTTTGGTCACTGTATGGAAATCCTGGTAGTTCTGGGCCGCGCCGACGGTGCCCAGGCCGGGGCCGACGCCGTTGATCGTCGCCGCCACGGCGCTGGCACAGTCGATTAGCTTGTCGTTGGGGCTGCGTCCTTGCACGGTCCAGGTTGCCGTCGGCTCCAGCAACACCAGGGCCAGCCACCCTAAGACGAACACCACCAACACCAGGGTGAAATAAGCCAGGATGTCCCGGGGAAGCTCGGCGTCGTCCCACACCTCTTTGCCCACTTTGAGCGGGCGGATGACGTTGGGGTGGAACTTGCGCTCCAGTTCCAGCCGCAGAATCTTGAACACCAGGATGTGCCGGATCACCTTGATGCTGCAACTGGTGCTGCCCGCACAACCACCCACAAACATCAGCAGGAACAACGCCGCTCGGGCGAACTGGTTCCAGCGGTCGAAGTCCTGCGTGGCAAAGCCCGTGTTGGTAATGATGGAAGCCACCTGAAAAAAGCTGTAGCGGGCGCCCTCGCCCCAGGAGGAGAAATCCCGGGCCAGGATTCCCGAGAGCCAGACGGCCACCGTGCCCAGCCCCAGCACGGCCAGATAAACGCGGAACTCGACGTTTTCCATCATGGGACCCAGGCTGCGCCGCATCGCCGTCAGATAGAGCAGAGAAAAGTTGGTGCAGGCCAGGATCATGAACACGGCGATGGTCCATTCGATGGCCGGGGATTGGAAATGGGCCACCGAGTCGTTGTAGGTGCTGAACCCCCCCGTGGCCACCGTGCCGAAGGCGTGGCACAACGCGTCGAACAACGAAACGCCCATCAGCAACAATGCCACCACCAGTGCTGCGTTGAGCACCAAGTAAACCGAAGCGAACGCCAACGCGGCCACCTGCGCCCGGGAATGGGTGACGCTTTTGGTCGGGCCGGACATTTCGGTCAGCATCAGCATCCGGCCCAACGAACCCTGTCCCAGCACGGCCACGAACAACACCATAAAACCCAAGCCGCCCAGAAAGTGCGTCATCGACCGCCAGAACAGCACGCAGCGGGGGACCAGTTCCGGAGTTTCCAGATCGGTAATGACCGTGGCCCCCGTGCCCGAAAAGCCCGAGGCGGATTCGAAAAACGCGTCCACCACTCCCATCGGCTGTTCCGGACCCACGTGGCAGCCGCAGAGCAGAAACGGCAAGGCCCCCAGGGCCGAAGCCAGCAGCCAGCCCAGGCCCACCACGGCGATGGCTTCCTTGCGATAAAGCGTGCCGCTGGCCCTGCGTCCGAACAGCCACAGCGCAGCCGCCACCGCCGCACTGGCCAGGGCGGAGCCCAACATGCCGAAGAACGGTCCTGCCTCGAAACGCGGCGTGTGGCTCAGTTGCGGCACGGCCCACGGCAGGCTGGTCAGCATGGCCACGGCCACGGCCAGAGCCACGAACATCAGCCCGTGGGCCACCAATCGGTAGTTCATCCTCCGGCCCTCCGCAACGTGGGCAAGCGGCGGCTCGTCTTCGACCGAGTTGGTTCAGGCTCGCTACGGTCGAGTTGCCGGGCGCGTTGCTCAAACGTCCGCCCGCGCCTCTCTCAGGCATAAACATACCGGGAAAACGTACAAGTATAGGATGTTCCCCCCGGGGGTCGAAGCCCGCTGTGGGGCCGGGGCCGGGCGTCTGCAAGGTTTCGGGTTATTCCGCTTTTCCGGTTTTTGCCGTCTGGAAGGACAGGCAGCTTTTGGCTGCTCTGGCGGCCGGGGGCAAGGTAGAGTTCAATGAACAGGTGCGCCGCCTGCCCTTTGCCACCTCGAGAGAAAGCGAGGAACAAGAGCATGACTCGTGTGTTGGTAACCGGCGGGGCCGGGTTTGTTGGCTCCCATCTGGTGGCCCGATTGGTGGAACAAGGGCACCAGGTGCGCGTGCTGGACGATCTTTCCACCGGCTCGCTGGAGAATCTGGCCGAAGTGCACTCGCAGATTGAGTTCCTCCGGGGCGACGTGGCCGACCCCCAGGCGGCCCAAGCGGCCACCGAAGGCGTAGAGTGGGTGTTCCATCACGCCGCGTTGGCCAGCGTGCCGCTTAGTCTGGAACGGCCCGAGGATACCCATCGGGCCTGTGCCACCGGCACGCTGGTGCTGCTGGATGCGGCCCGCCGGGCGGGCGTGAAGCGGTTCATCTACGCCGGTTCCAGTAGCGCCTATGGAGACCAGCCCACGGCCGCCAAACGCGAATCCGATCCGGTGGAGCCGGTTTCCCCCTACGGGGCGGCCAAGCTGGCCGGAGAGTTTTACTGCCGCAGTTTCTATCACAGTTTCGGGCTGGAAACGGTGGTGCTGCGGTACTTCAACATCTACGGTCCGCGGCAGGACCCCAACGGCCCCTACGCCGCGGTGATTCCGCGTTTTGTGCACGCGATCGTCACGGGAGGGCAGCCCGTGGTGTTCGGCGACGGGACCCAAAGCCGCGACTTCGTGCATGTAAGCGACGTGGTGCAGGCCAACCTGCTGGCGGCTCAATGCCCCGAGGCCCCCGGGCGAACATTCAACGTGGGCAGTGGCCGTAGCACGACGTTGCTGGAGCTGCTTGAGACGCTGGGTGAGATTTTCCAACGCCCGATCCGGCCGCGGTTTGATCCGCCCCGGCCCGGCGACATCCACCAGAGTCTGGCCGACATCACGCTGGCCCGGCAGGTGTTGGGCTACCGGCCGCAGGTGTCGTTGCGGGAAGGTCTGGAGAGCACGGCCCGCTACTTTGCCGACCGGGCGACCGTTCCGGCCCCCGGCAATTAGTCCGGTGGGCGTAGACTGGGCGAGGGATGCCGCAACGATTACGCTGCCCGGGCGGAAATGGTCGCCGGAGGGAGCGCTTCGGCTGCCGGCCGCTGCTCGGTCACGGGGATTTCCGGTAACTGCTGGGCCCAGAATCGGGCAAAGTCTTCGAGCCGCTGGGCCACCTGGGCCAGATGCCAGGCGGAAAACCCTCCCCGGCGGCGGATGGTCGTTTTGAGGAGCAGGGTTTGCCGTTGGGGGGTAGTCTGCGAGACGCTCAGTTGCCACGTGTCGGTACCGTTTCCCTGGTCCAGCACGTGGCACCAGGTGCAAGAGGGAGCAGCAGGAGTCGGGCCGGTCCATTCGGCTTGCAGTTCCAGGGCGTCCCAATCGGCAAGTTCCCGGGCCAGCAGCTCGAATGCTTGCTGAAAGTCTTCCATGTCGACGCGAAGTTGCTGCGGGGCGGCGGTCCCCAAGCGCACTTTGCGAAGCCAAGCGACCACGGTGCTTTTGACCAGCGAGGTTTCGTAATGGCCGAAGATGCGAAGTCGCACCAGCAGGACGAACAAGGTGAGCAGCAGAACCCAGGCCAGCGCGTCGCTGCGGAACCAGGTGGCCGCCGCCGCCAGGGCGCCGGTGGCCAGGCACAACGCCCCCACCACGCACAGTGCCTGCCAGGTGGACAGCCCGCGTTCCAGCAGCCGATGGTGCAGATGCCCTCGGTCCGGGGCGGCAATCGACTGGCCGGTGAGCCTCCGCCGCAGCACGGCCAGGGCCGTGTCCAGCATCGGCACGGCCAGCACCAGGGCCGGAGCAGTGAGCGAAAGCGTGGTGGTGGTTTTCATCGCTCCTTGAATGGCCAACATGCCACAGGCCAGGCCGATGACCATGCTGCCCGAATCACCCAGGTAGATGCTGGCCGGGGGCAGGTTATAAAGCAGAAAGCCCGCCAGCGCTCCGGCCAGAATCACCGCGCACCAGGCCACGTGATTGTGGCCCATCGAAACGGCAATCACGGTCATCATCAGCGCGGTGGAAAGCCCCACCGTGGTGGCCATGCCGTCCATGCCATCGAGCAGGTTCAGTGCATTGATACACCCGATGAGCCACAAAACAGTCAACGGCACGCTCAGGTAGCCCAACTGGACCGGAACGCCGAACACCACGATTTCCCGCACCACGTACCCGGCCAGCAACACGGGCGAAACGGCGGCCAGTTGCAACAGGAGTTTGAATCGGGCGCTCAGGTTCCGCACGTCGTCCACGCAGCCCAGCAGGCAAACGAATCCGGCCGAAAGCCCCAGCGAGGCGGCAAGTGACGTAAAGCCCTCGGGAGGCTCCAGTGCGGCCCAGGTGAACGCCAGACCTGCCAGCAGCGAAAAATAGACCGCCACTCCACCCCAGAGCGGCACCGGCTGAGCGTGCAGCTTGCGCCGCCCGTCGGGACGATCCAGCACGCCCCAGCGACTGGCCAGCGTTCTGGCCGCCGGAGTGAGGACCAGTGCGACGGCAAAACTGACAAAGAAAACAATCCACATGGGCTCGATTGCGGGTCGGATTAATACCCCTGGAAATCAAGGTGTTGCTTTACTCGAACCGCCCCGAGATCAGCAAGTCCAACCTGTACGCTGGCAGTGCTATCGCCCGGGCCGGACCGCTCAAAAACCGCTCAAAAGGTGATTCCGGCGCGAATCATGGCCGCATCGTCCGGGGCGAACGTCCCGGGTGTGTTCAGGTATTCCACGTTGCGGCCGAACACGTAGCCCAGCTCGACGAAAGCGTTCCAGAACGAGCGGCTTTTTTGTTCCCAGCCCACCACGAGACGGATGTCGTAGTAGTTGAGTACATCGAGCTGGCCGCTGGGGCGTTCGATGGCCCAGCTCCCCCCGCCGAACTCTCCGGCCACGTACCACCAGCGGCTCACCTGGCCGTCGTGGTAGTAGCGATACGCGTACCGGGGCTTGGGCACGGCCAGCTCCAGCCGATGGCACTCATCGGGGGTCCAGATCAACCCGGCCACGGGCAGGAACTGCACGTCGTCCCGATCCAGGTACGTAAGCCCAAAGAGCCATTTCACCGCCGGGTTCTGTTCCCAAACGGCGATCAATCGCCCGGGGAGCCGGAACGCCTTGGAAGTTTCCTGTTCAAAGTCGGTGTGCAACCCGGGCGTGACGGCCACATCCAGCATCCACCCTCGGCCCAGGGGGCAAATCCACCGCAGGTCCAGTGTCAGGTCATAGGTCCGGGCGGGCAGGTGTGGCTGGTCCGGGCCGTTGAAAAACACCCAGCGGAACCCCGGCGTAATCACCAGCGGATATTCCCGCGACAGGGTGGGAAAAGCCCAGGTGCTGTCCCACTTCTGCTCCACCAGTCCCGGATCGCTGCCGGAAACCCAGGCGGTAATCCAGCGCGCCTGCTGCCAGGGGCCTTCCGGTTCAGGCTCGGTTTGGTTGGGCTGGGGAGTGGCCGAAGCACTTTGGGCCGCATGGTCCACGGCCGGGTCCAAGTAACCGGCCGGGCGGACCGGCAAGGAGCCGGTTCCTTGAAACGCGTTCCCTTGGAGAACCGCACCATCGGCCGGATTCACCTGACTTGTCACCGAGAGGTTCGGCACCGCCGCCGTACCACCCGGCGGAAGCGTTCCCGGGGCCGGGAGCCGCGAAAGCCCACTTTGCGTGGTCGCAGGCGTTTGTCCCCAGGCCGGCTCGGCGACGGCTGCAACAGCTACCAGCAGGCAGAAAGCTACGCGGGCAAAGCTGGTTCGGCAATTGGCCGGGACGTTTGAGTACATGGACCGCTTTGCAGAACCGGGGGCGTGGGTCAACTTTTTCCTGGCAAGCAGTTTTTTCCTGGCAAGCAGTCGCATTGGCGCAATGCGGGCGGCATTTTGCTGGTGCGGGGCCGTCATCGCATGAACATCACCCGCAGCATAATGGTGTCCTTGGCCTTGTAGCGCAGGCCGCTGACGTATTTCAGCTTGCGGTCGAAGATGTAGCCCAGTTCGATCTGGCCCTGAAGCCCGCCCAGAGAGCCCACGGGCCGGAACTCCAAGCCGCCAATCAGGCGCAGGTCGTCGTAGTCGAAGGCATCCGAAGCTCCGTTGGCCCGGCGGACCGTCCAGCCGTCCCCGCCGTATTCCCCGCCGACGTACCACCACCACTCGGTATTGCCCCAGGTGGTCAACCGCTGTGCCAGCCGAGGCTGCGGGAACAGGATTTCCCAGCGCACGTCGGGCGTGGGGGTCCAGATCGCCCCCCCGGCGGGCAGAATCTTCACGTCGAAGCGGTCCAGGTAAATCACCCCCGCAACGATCTGCCATTGCGGGTTGTAGCGATACAGACCCAGGCCCCGGCCTTTGATCCGCAGGCTATCCGAGCTGACATGGTCAAAGTCCGAATAGACCCCCGGGCGAACTCCCAGCTCGGCGCTTAAGTTCGTGGTCAACTGCGGCCGCCAGCCGATGTCCAGATAAGCCGAATAGGTTTGGCCAGGCAAGTCCGGGTCGGTCAAGGCAGTGGTTCCGTCCGGGCCGTCCCAAAGTTGCACAGCAAATCCCGGTGTCACTTCCAGCGGAGCCACCTGGTAGGCGAACGGAAACACGAAGGTGCCGAACAGTTCCAGTTGGTTCTGACCCAGGTCGCCGTTGCGGCCCAGCAGCGTGTATTCAAAACGCACCTGCTGCAAGAACCGCATCTGCTGGGCCAGGGGGCTTTGGCCGGGCAGGAACGGATCGGGCGTGATGGCCGGCTGCGGCGTGGGTGTTGCAGGCGTTGTGTTCAACGGGTCGCTGCTGTAAGGGTCCCAATCGGGTAGCGAGGGAATCGCCGTGCCAGGGGAACCAGTAGCCGGCGCAGGCGTAGTCGGGGTGCCCGAACCTAGCGCAGGGGGCGAAGTGGGGGCAATCCCTGTTCCGCCAGAGGACGACGTGCCCGGGGGATATGCACCCGGAGCGGTCGTGCCGCTGCTTTGGGCCACGGCCTGGACCGGCACTGCTACCAGCGCCAGCCCGGCCAGTACCCACATGATGCGTGCCAACATGCCCATCGTCCACCTGGAGCCGGAACAGCAAGGGCTACCTGTGTCCAGAAAGGGACGCCCGGAATAGCCACTTGCCCCCAGGCGGTCAAGAGGAGATGGGCACGCTAGCAGCCGTCATCGCCGCCGGCGAAGAACACGGCAAAACCCAAGAGTCGGGGGAAACCAACCCCTGGCCGGTCCCCCCGATCCATGCAGTTCGGCTTACCGGCCCGGCGACCTGGGCTACGGCAACAGGAACACCAGTCCCGTGGCCGCCCCTCCTTCGTACAGCGCTCCGCGAAGGCTGATTGGCAACGGGTACATCAGCTTGGGAGCACAACTGCCTGGGCGATAGTAACCCAGCGGATAGACGCATTCGTTCGGATGCCGCAGGCCCATCTGATAGGGCAGCGCGATGATATTGGCAAAGAAATGGGCACCGGAGATGAACGGTTGCACCAGCGGACCGTGACTGTGCCCGTAGCGTTCCAGGGCCACTTCCTCGAAGTAAAGCGGCTTGTGGCACAGCGAGGAAGCCTTCCAATGGAACACCAGCTCCGGCCAACTGCGGCCCAGGTAATCGTCCTCAAACAGCGGGCAGTCCGTCGGCAGCAAGCCGCGCGGTTCATCCAGGCTCAGAGTTACATCCTCCAGCGGCCGTTCCAGCTCTTTGCGGCCGTAGCACTTCTGCTGGAACTGCGCCCCTTGGGCCAGCAAGCCGGGATCGAAGGGTTGCGGGGCTTCGGGCTGCCGGGGCGGAGGCAACTGGTCCAAACTCGCCGGCGGTTCCTGCTGCACGGCCTGGATTAGCAACGGGCGGACCGGATCGCCTTCCGGCTGTTGCTGCGGGACGGGGGCTGTGCTGACACGATGCAAGTAGCGGAGTTTCTTTTGCTTCTTTTCGCTGGTGGAAACCAGCCGCAGTGTGGTGCGATTTTCGCCGGCTGGGGCAAGGGCCGCAGCTGGCAGACTTTTGGCCCGGGCAGAAGCCGGTTTGGTGGCGGCCGCGGGTTTTCCTTTTCGCGAGGGACGGCGCCACTTCAGCTTTTCCTGGGCGGCAGCCGGGGCCACAAGCAGCAGCACCAGGACTACCGCGGCCAGCCCTCGGTTCCACGAGCCGGCCGGCCCTCGCGTCGCGGGGCTAATAGCGTTCGCCGGATCGTTCCAACGTGTAGTTGGGGGCTTCCTGAGTGATGGTGATGTCGTGCGGGTGGGATTCCCGAACCGAGGCCGCCGAGACTTGGATGAAGCGTGCATTCCTTCGCAACTCCTCAATCGTCCGTGTTCCGCAGTAACCCATTCCGGCTCGCAGCCCCCCCACGAGCTGGTAAACGAACGGGCCCAAGGCGCCGCGGTAGGGTACGCGGCCCTCGACCCCCTCGGGCACCAGCTTGTCCGGCCCGCGGTCCGATTGCCGGTACCGCGAGCTGGACCCCTTGACCATGGCTCCCAGAGAGCCCATCCCCCGATAGACCTTGAACGTGCGGCCCTGGAACAGCACCTGTTCCCCGGGGGATTCCTCCAATCCGGCCAGCAGCCCGCCCAGCATCACCGCATGGGCGCCGGCGGCGATGGCCTTGGTAATGTCTCCGGAAAAGCGGATTCCGCCGTCGGCAATCACGCTCACGCCGTGGCGGTCCGCCACCGTGGCCGCTTGCATCACGGCGGTAATCTGAGGCACTCCCACCCCGGAGATGACGCGCGTGGTGCAGATGGACCCCGGGCCGATGCCCACCTTCACCGCGTCGGCTCCGGCACGGATTAAGTCTTCGGCCCCCTGGGCGGTGGCCACGTTGCCGGCGATGATGTCGATTTGCCAGCGTCGCTTGCATTCGCGCACCGTCTCCAGCACGTTGTTGGAGTGCCCGTGGGCCGAATCGATCACCAGCACGTCCACGTCTTTTTCGATCAAGCTGGCAATGCGTTCATAATCGTGCACGCCCACGGCGGCCCCCACCCGCAGCCGCCCCTGGCTGTCCTTGCATGCGTTGGGGAACCGCCGCATCTTGTCGATGTCCTTGATCGTAATCAGCCCGGTCAGTCTAAAATCTTCGTCAACCAGCAAAAGTTTCTCGACCTTATTTGCCATTAAAATCTTTTCAGCTTCTTCAAGCGTTACAGTCCCCCGGGCGGTGACCAGGTTGTCTTTGGTCATCACCTCGGCCACGGGCAGGTCGCTGGCTTCCAGGAACCGCAAGTCGCGCCGGGTCAGAATACCCACCAGGCGGCCGTTTTCGGCCACGATAGGAATCCCGGAAACATTGTGCTGGTCCATCAGCTCGCGCGCCCGGGCCACGGTGGCCGTGGGCGGAAGCGTAACCGGATCGAAGATAATCCCGTTGGCGCTGCGTTTGACTTTGTCCACCTCCTCGGTCTGCCGCTCGATGGACATGTTGCGATGGATCACACCCAAGCCGCCTTCCTGGGCCAGAGCGATAGCCATGTCGGCTTCGGTGACAGTGTCCATCGGGGCGCTGAGGATGGGGATATTGAGCTGAATGTTCCGGGTCAGCCTGGTGGCGACGTTCACCTCGGCCGGTACGACTTCGCTGTACTGGGGCTCCAGCAGCACGTCGTCGAAGGTGATTCCCTGCACGGCCAGTTTTTCGCGATGGTCCATGAGCAGCTCCCCTTGCTGAAGGTTAGCTACGCATTATTGCGCTGGGGGGTGGGATTGACAATCGGCCCCTTGACAGATGGCCCGGCACCGGGCATGCTGTCGGGTGTCCGCCAGAGGGAGTTGGGACTGCATGGGGACAAGCCCAGCAACCACAACTTCCGGAAAGAAAAACACTTGTGGAGAAGTCGTTGCCGATGCATTCGGTCCTGGGAGCTTTGTGCGTTACGGTGTTCGTGTTTTTGTTGGTGGCTCTCTCGGCCAAGGTGGTCGTCGGCGACTAGGAGAAAAAAGAAGAAAAATCCCACTTATTAGGGGGTTTGCAAAGGAGGCGAGAGAGGCTAGAATACAGGTGTAATGAGAAAGCCAAAGCACTAGCTACTACGCAGTGCATCGGACATCCCCGTCCCAGCCCTTCGCGGGTCCCTGCCCCGCCTGCGAAGGGCATCTCTTTGCGCCCATGGGAGGATTTTTCCCCGGGCAGGCGACTCCCGCTTCCTGTCTCTTTGAGCCTCGTTCCCACTCTCTTCTTGGGAACTTCAGCCAAGTCGGATGGTTGCCAAGGCGGCTGAGGACTGCCCGGTTGGGCGTCAGGCTCTGTACGTCTAGTACGTCTTTTGCTTTTTCATCCGCCTGCGCTGCTGCAGCCCACTGCAGGCGCGCACTGGCACACTGGCCGCACACTTGGGCCTGAGCCTCGGAAGCGGACCTCCTAAAGGGACAAAGATGTCTTTTATTGGCGAATTTCTGTAGCTTTGCGAACTGTCAGGGGTGGAGTTTGGGATTTTCGTCACAACTTGGCACTGCGGTTGCGTCTGGCGGACAGGCAATTCGAACCAAAATCGTCGGTGCTTCTCGGTGCGTGTTCTCTTGCGGCTGGGAGACCCAAGCCATGCGTGCTCTTGCCTGGGCGGGCCGGCTCTGGCGTGTGGGGATTGTTTTTGTGGGATTGCTGATTGCCGGGGTTTCCGGCTGCGGAGGGTCCGGGCACCAGCTCCCACCGGCTCCGGAAGACCCTCCGCCCCCGCAAGCCCAGGGGCAGCATGGCTCGACGGCCAACCAGATTGCCCAGGGCGAACAGGTCCCACCCGGCGAACCGCAGGAACCACCCGCCCAACAGCAAGCAAACACCCAAACCACCGCGCCCCAGCAGGCCACGCTGGCCCTGGGGCGTCGGCTTTTTGAGCGGCATTGCGCCGGCTGCCATGGCACCCGGGGCGACGGCCAAGGCCCGGCTGCCCGGTTCTTGTTCCCCAAGCCGCGGAACTTCCGCTTGGCCAAGTTCCGCATCGTCACTACGGAGAACAAGGTCCCTTCGGACGAAGACCTACTGCACGTAATCGACCAGGGGATGCCCGGCTCGGCCATGGTGCCGTTCCGGCACTTCAGCAAAGAGCAGCGATTGGCCCTGGTGGCCTACGTGCGCCACCTGACTCGCAAAGGCGTGGCCGAGCAGATTCGCAAGTTGTTTGAAGAACAAGACGAGGAGCTGGACCCGGAAGAACTGAACCAGCACGTGGCCCGGGCCACCACTCCGGGTAAACCCGTCCAGCTTCCCAGCGAAGCGGAACGGCAAGACCCCCAGGCGGTGGCTCGGGGCAAGGAACTTTATTTCAAACAGGGGTGCCACAGTTGCCACGGCGAGACGGGCCGGGGCGACGGCGTGAAGAAACAGTTCGACGACGACGGCACGCCCAACAGCCCGCGAGACTACACCCGGGGCATTTTCAAGGGCGGACGCGAGCTGCGCCAGCTCTACGCCCGGATTCTGCTCGGCATGCCCGGATCGCCCATGCCGGCCTCGCCCAACCTGAAGCCGCAGGAAATCCTGGATTTGGCCCGGTTCATCGACTCACTCTCCCCGCCTTCGGCCACCGAAAAAGTGCAGCACCGCCGCACCCATCTGGTGGCCAAGCGCGTCGCCGGGCCGGTAAACGACGGGCAGGATCCCTCCCTGTGGCAGGACGTGCCTGCGGTACGCATCACCATCACGCCACTTTTCTGGCGGAACTACCCGGAACCGGACCTGCACATTCAGGCCGTCCACGACGGCAAGCACCTGGCCGTGCGGCTGGTGTGGAACGACGCCACGCGAAACGAGCAGACGGTGCGGCCCCAGGATTTTGAAGACATGGTGGCCCTCCAGTGGTTCCGAGGTGAGGAAGAACCGTTCCTGGGCATGGGAGCCTTGGAAAGCGGCTGCCAGGTGGAAAGCTGGCTGTGGCGAGCTAGTTGGCAGGCCCGATTGGCCGGCCCACAGGACGTGGAAACCGTCTATCCGCGAATGGTGGTGGACGACTACCCGTTTGCCAAAAAGGACAAAAACCCGCTGCGGACCGAAGCACAGCCCAAGGAGTTCCTCACAGCCGCGGCGGTGGGGAACCCGCATGCGGTGCTCAAGCCGAACAACCCGGTCAGTTCCGTTACCGCCCAGGGGGTCGGTTCGATCACCTTCCTGCCGCCCGGGGCACAGAACGTGCGCGGTCAGGGGAGCTGGAAGGACGGCAAATGGACCGTGGTGTTGGTGCGCCCCTTGGGCCAAAGCGCCGAAGCTCCGGTGGCCATCCACCCAGGCGAGACGCTTTCGCTGGCTGTGGCCGTATGGGACGGAGCCTACGGCGACCGCAACGGCCAGAAGCTGATTTCCATCTGGCACGAGCTGGAACTGGAGAAGTAATCACCCTGCGGCCTCCCCGGCCCGGAGAGCGTAGAGAGCATGGCGAGCCGCCGACTTGAGTCGGCGGAGGAGAGCAGAGCCGTCGGCCACTGGGTGCTTCCGCACCAAAGGGCTTGGAGGCTTGGGGGGATGAAGGGAGAGCTTCCGCTCCGATGCGAGAAAAAGCGCCAATTCTCGCTATTCGGCGAGCCGCCAGCTTTAGCTGGCGGAGGAAAAATAAGAGCAAACGTTTTTTCCCGGCTTCTCCGGTCCTCCCCGGACGGAAGTCCGGGGCTCGCCGGAGGACGGCAGGCCAACCGAAACACTTACCTCCCGGCAAGGAGACGGTGCTATGGATCGTCGCAGCTTTCTGCAATCGGTGCTGGCCGCTTCGGGGGCTTCGCTGGCCGTGCCGCGGCTCTGGGCCTTTGAGGCCGTGAGCGTGGAAAACCCGCTGGGCCAGTACCCCAACCGCGACTGGGAACAAATCTACCGCGACCAATACCGCTACGACCGGACGTTCACCTGGATTTGCGCTCCCAACGACACCCACATGTGCCGCCTGCGGGCCTTCGTACGCAACGGTGTGATGATCCGTAGCGAGCAGAACTACGACCATGACCGTTACGGCGACCTGTACGGCAACCGGGCCACCAAGGCCTGGAATCCCCGGGGCTGCGCCAAGGGGTTCACGATGCAGCGGCGCGTGTACGGTCCCTACCGGGCCAAGGGGCCGGTGCTGCGCAAGGGGTGGAAGCAATGGGCCGACGACGGATTCCCCTCCCTTTCGGACAATCCGGAGCTGCGCACCAAGTACAAGTTCGACGACCGCGGCAACGACTCGTTCGTCCGCGTCACCTGGGACGAGGCGTATGAGTACGTGGCCAAGGCCCTGATTGCCATCGCCAAAACCTACAGCGGCGAGGAAGGACGCCGCCGACTGGAAAAAGACGGCTACGACCCGCTGATGATCGACAAAGTGGAAGGAGCCGGCACGCGAGTGATCAAGATGGGGTCAAACCTGCCGCTGCACGGGCTGGTGGGCAAGTTCGGCATCTACCGGTTTGCCAACATGCTGGGGCTGCTGGACCACCACGTGCGCGGCGTGCCTCCGGAAAAAGCGCGCGGAGCCCGCGAATGGAACGAATACACCTGGCGCGGCGATCAGGCCCCGGGCCATCCGTTCGTCCACGGCTTGCAGACCTGCGACATGGACTTCAACGACCTGCGGTTCTGCAAGCTGGTGATTCAGGTGGGTAAGAACCTGATCGAAAACAAAATGCCCGAATCCCACTGGCTCAACGAGGTAATGGAACGCGGGGGCAAGATCGTCGATATCGCCCCGGAATACAACTGCCCGGCCACCAAGAGCGACTACTGGATCAGCGTCCGGCCCGGGCTTTCCGACACGGCCATCTTCCTGGGCATTACCCGGCTGCTGATCGAAAACAAGTGGTACGACCCCGACTTCGTGCGCAAGTTTACCGACTTTCCGCTGCTGGTGCGTACCGACACGCTCAAGCGGCTGCGGCCCGAGGAGGTCATCCCCGGCTACAAGCTCAAGGACCTGAGCGACGGTCCTTCGGTCAAGCTGCACGGGCTCAAGGAAGAGCAGCGGCAAAGGATTGGCGACTTTACGGTCTGGGACCTGGACCAGAACAAGCCGGTGGCCGTCTCACGTGACGAGGTAGGCGAACACTTCAAGCTCAACGCCGCGTTGGAGGGCAGCTTCCGGGTGAAGCTGGTCGAGGGGCAGGAAGTGGAAGTGATGCCCGTCTTCGAAATGTACAAGCGGCACCTGAAGGACTACGACCTGAAGACCGTCGAGGAGATTACCGGGGCCAAAGCCGAACTGGTGGAACGCTTGGCCCGCGACATCTGGGAAACCACCAAGGCCGGCCACCCGGTGGCCATCCACATCGGCGAAGGGGTAAACCACTACTTCCACGCCACGCTGCACAACCGGGCCACTTACTTGCCGCTGATCCTGACCGGCAACATCGGCAAGCACGGGGCAGGGGTCTACACCTGGGCCGGCAATTACAAGGGAGGGGTGTTTCAGGCTTCTCCCTGGACCGGTCCCGGCGTGGGCACCTACGCGGCCGAAGATCCGTTCCACCCGGTGCTGGACGAAAACGCCCGGCTGACCAAGAAAAACGTGCGCAAGTGCGGCGACGTGGAAGACCCTTCGTACTGGGCCTGCGGGGAAAAGATTCTGGCCATCGACACCCCGCAGGGGCGTAAGGTCTTCACCGGCCAGACGCACATGCCCACCCCGACCAAGGCGTTCTGGTACAACAACGCCAACTGGCTCAACCAGGCCAAGTGGGTCTATCACATCATCGTCAACGTACTGCCCAAGACCGATCTGATTATCGACCAGCAGATTGAATGGACCGGTTCGGCCGAATACGCCGACGTGGTGCTGCCGGTCAATTCCTGGGTGGAGTTCGAGGACTACGAGTGCGCCGGCAGTTGTTCCAACCCGTTCCTGCAAATCTGGAAGGGCGGCATCAAACCCATCCACGACACCCGCGACGACGCGGAAGTGTTCGCCGGAGTGGGGCGGGCCATGGCCCGGCTGCTGAACGACCGCCGCTTTGCCGATTACTGGAAGTTCATCACCGAGAAGAAAGCCACCGTGTACATCCAGCGCGTGCTGGACAACTGCATCACCACTCGGGGCAAGGACGGCCCCTACCGGGTGGAGAAAATCCTCCGCGGCGACTACGGCGGCGAGCCGGGCGCGGTGCTGATGCTCTACCGCACGTATCCCCGGGTGCCGTTCTGGGAGCAGGTGCACGATTCGGTTCCGTTCTACACCGACAGCGGCCGCTTGCACTCCTACTGTGATATCCCGGAAGCCATCGAATATGGCGAAAACCTGATCGTGCACCGGGAAGCCGTGGAAGCCACGCCCTATCTGCCCAACGTGATTGTCTCCACCAGTCCTTACGTGCGACCCAACGACTACGGCATCCCGCTCGATGCCATGGACGCCGATCTGCGGCAAGTGCGCAACGTGAAGATGAGCTGGTCGGAGGTGAAAAAGACGGTCAACCCGCTCTGGAAGCAGGGTTTCCGCTTCTACTGCTCCACGCCCAAGAGCCGCCACTCGACGCACTCCTCGTGGACCACGGTGGATTGGCACTGGATCTGGAGCGACAACTTCGGCGACCCGTACCGCAACGACAAGCGCTCGCCCGGTGTGGCCGACCGGCAGATTCAGATGAATCCCCAGGCGGCCAAGGACCTGGGTCTGAACGAAGGGGACTACGTCTGGGTGGACGCCAACCCGGAGGACCGCCCCTACGTGGGCTGGAAGGACGACGAGGGGTCGTTCCGCCACCGGGCGTTCCGCTGCATGGTACGGGTGAAGTTCAACCCGGGCCTGCCGTACAACTTCACCATCCTGAAGCACACCGGCTGGATTGCCACCGAGCGGAGCGTCAAGGCCCATGAAACCCGGGCCGACGGTCGGGCCCTGGCCACCGATACCGGCTACCAGGCCAGCTACCGCTACGGTTCGCACCAGAGCATCACCCGCAACTGGATGATGCCCATGCACCAGACCGACACGCTGTTCCACAAGAAGACCGGCCTGCTGGGCTTCGTGTTCGGCTTCGAAGTGGACAACCACGCCATCAACACCGTGCCCAAGGAAACCCTGGTGCGCATCACCAAGGCCGAGCCGGGCGGACTGAACGGCCAGGGCGTGTGGCGACCGGCCCAAAGCGGCTACAGCCCCGGCGACCAGACGCCGCAAAAAGCCCAGTACCTCTCCGGCGGCTACGTGAAGGTGGTCGGAGGGTAAGAAAACAGCCACTACGTCTAGCCCGGCGCTGCCGAGACAAACACGACACACTTGCCAGCAAAGGCTCCCCTTGCCATGAACCAGCCCGAATCGCACCTGGTGCCCAAAGTGCATCCGGCCACGCGCTCCGTGGAGCCGGAAGACCCGATGGAACTTTGCGCCACGGCCGTGCCGGGCGACCCGCTGCTGATGCTCCGCTGCACGGTGGAAGAATACGCCCGGGAAGGCTGGCCGCTGGAAGCGATTCTGCGGCTGTTTGCCGATCCGGCCTACCCGGCCTTGCACGCGCTGGGCCAGTGGCTGGGTCCGCAGCGGTTGCGGGAACAGGTGCAGGCCGTGCTGGCCCAATGCGGCACGTTCCGCGTGCAGGTGGTCGAGGCGCCCGACGAGCTGGACGGCGTGCCGCAACGGGAGTTGGTGCAACTGGAACTCCCACGGGAAAACATGCCCGGAAAGTAAAACACCGCCCCACTGTCCGTCTGCCCGAGTGCAGGAGGTTTCGTCATGGCTCAGGTTTATAACTGGCAGCTTGGCCGCCGGATGGAGTTTCCTTTTGAGGAGCACCATCCCCAGTGGCAGTTCGCCTTCGTCTTCAACATCAACCGCTGCATCGGGTGCCAGACCTGCACCATGGCCTGCAAAAGCACCTGGACCTTCTCCAAGGGCCAGGAGTACATGTGGTGGAACAACGTGGAGAGCAAGCCCTTTGGCGGCTATCCGCAACACTGGGACGCCAAGCTGCTGGCCATGCTGGAGGAGGTGAATCCCAGCGGCCAGGTGTGGAACGCCGCACGCAAGGACCCGCAAAAGAGCCCTTACGGGGTGTTCCAGGGGCTGACCATCTTCGAAGCGGCCCGGCGGCGCGTGGGCCCCGAGGGGTCGCAGGTGGCCCTGGGCTATCTGCCCAGCGATGCCGAGTGGCGAGCCCCCAACATCCACGAGGACACGCCCCAGGCCACCATTTTCAACCGCGACGGCCAGTTCGGCGGCGAAGCCCGGCTGCCGGAACACCGCGTGTGGTTCTTCCACCTGGCCCGCATCTGCAACCACTGCACTTATCCGGCCTGCCTGGCCGCTTGCCCCCGGCAGGCCATTTACAAGCGTCCCGAGGACGGCGTGGTCCTTATCGACCAGAGCCGCTGCCGGGGCTACCGCAAGTGCGTGGAGGGGTGCCCTTACAAAAAGGCGCTCTATCGCCCCACGACCCGCACCAGCGAGAAATGCGTGGCCTGCTACCCGCGCCTGGAAGGCCGCGATCCGGAAATCACCCCGGACGGCGTACCGGTGGAAACCCGCTGCATGTCGGCCTGCGTGGGCAAAATCCGCTTGCAAGGGCTGGTCAAGATTGCCGAAGACGGCACCTGGGCCAAGGACCCGACCAATCCGCTCTATTTCCTCATCCGCGAGCGCCGCGTGGCGCTGCCGCTTTACCCGCAGTTCGGGACCGAGCCCAACGGCTTTTACATTCCGCCGCGTTGGGTCCCGCGAGGCTACCTGGTGCAGATGTTCGGCCCCGGCGTGGACCACGCCCTGGAACAATACTGCTGCCCGGACCGCGAGCTGCTGGCCGTGCTGCAACTGTTCCGCGCCCAGCGGCATATCATCTTCCGCTTTGCCATCGAAAAGGGCCCCAAGGTGGCCGAAGTGCCGGTGGTGCTTCCCTCGGGCAAAGAAGTGGTGCAGGAGATATACAACGACACGGTCATCGGGTTCAACAAGCTGGGCAAAGAGGTGGTGCGCATCACCATCGAAGAACCCACCTTCGAGCGACCGAAGGAACTGCACCTGAACGCAATTTGAACAACAAACTGTACTGAGCGATTCGCGCCGGTCCTGCCCCAGCAGAAGGGCGTGGGGGCTTGAGGGGGTGGAGGCTTGAGGAGGTGTGGCCACACCGGAGCAAGAACAAACGTAACAACACAAGACGGCGAGCCGCCAGCTTTAGCTGGCGGAGGACGGCACAGCCGTCGGCGACTGGGTGCTTCCGCTCCGAGCAAGAATAAACGCCGATTCTTGCACTCGGCGAGCCGGGGACTTCAGTCCCCGGAGACAAAATGACAAACAAGCGTTTTCCTCGGCTCTCCCCGGACTGAAAGTCCGGGGCTCGCCAGGGCAAGAACAAATGCTGGCTTTCACCAGAGCAAGAATAAGCGTCGGTTTTCACAGAGACACAGAGCGAACCACTGCCCCAATCCGCCAGTTTGGAATCCCGTGACGATGACCACTCCGCCACTCCAAGCCCCGGCCGATTTGGAACTGCTGTTGGCCCGCGAGCTGGTCATCCGCTTCCTGGCCCTGGGGCTTTCCGACCCGCATCGTGAACCCTGGTCGGCCATTCGGCAGCCGGAAAGCCAGCGCCTGGCCGTCCAGGCGGCCGAGGTGCTCCGCGGCCGGGCCGGTCCCTGGGCGCAGGAGCCGCTTGCCCCCGGCGAAGAACCGCTGGAACTGTTGGACCTGGAACCGGCGTTGGCCGCGCTGGCCGCACCGGGGTTCGATCCGCGTGAGGAGTACAATCGCGTCTTCGGGCTGGTGCCGCCCAAGGAGTGTCCTCCCTACGGCACCGAGTACCACCGCACCCGCGAGCCGTTCTTCCGAGCCCAACAGTTGGCCGACGTGGCGGGGTTTTATCGTGCCTTCGGGCTGGAAATCTCTTCCCGGTGTCCGGACCGGCCGGATCACGTTTCGCTGGAACTGGAGTTTCTGGCCCTGTTGCTGTGCAAGCAGCGTCTGGCCGCCGACCGTTGGGGCCCCCGCTGCGAGCAGGCCCAGGTGTGCCGCGAAGCCTGGGAAAAGTTCTTCCGCGACCAGGTGGTCTGGTGGCTGGGCGCGTTTGCTCGGGGACTTGCCCGCAAGGCCGAAGATGGGTTCTACTTGCACCTGGCTCGGACCTTGGGGGCCTGGCTGGGCTGGGAACGGCGCCGGCTGGGACTGCCGCAACCGGTGCTTGCCCGCCCCCGAGGAATCGAACCGCCCGAAGCCCAGGACTCCTGCGGCACCTGCACCGTAGAGGGTTGCGAGGAGCTGGTGCCGCTGGAAACCACGGCCGAAGTTCGCAAGGAGCCCCAGGCGTGAGCGAGCAGAAAAAAACCGGCGACAAGCTCCCTCCCATCGTGCAAAAGATGGCCGACCAGTTCGGCCCCATCTGGAAAGCCTACAACGAACTGGGCGAAGCCGTCTCCGAAGCCGGTCCGCTGGATGCCAAAACGCAGCGGCTGGTCAAACTGGCCCTGGCCGCCGGAGCCCAGTTGCAGGGGGCCGTCCATTCCCATACGCGCCGGGGACTGAAAGCCGGCTGGACCCCCGAGGAACTGCGCCACGTGGCGCTGCTGGCCATCACCACGCTGGGCTGGCCTTCGGCCATGACGGCCCTGAGCTGGATCGAGGAAGAGCTGGAAAAACAGGGGGCACTTCCCTCGCAGGCAAAGCCATAAGCCCCGCTGCCGGGCCACACGGCCACTCCGCCCGGGAATAGCTACGTACGGGGCCGTTTCGCCCGGGATGGAAAGGGCCGGCACCGCTGGCTCATACGGGAGAGCAAACCGGCTCAGTCCCGGGTGACTTGCTCCGATTCTTCTATCCGAACCGCGGGTTCTCCTTGCCCGAGGATGCGGTTGTGCCGCAGCTCCACTTGCCGGCTGCGCCGGAGCGCCAGGCTGCCTTGGCCCTGATAGAAGGCGTTGCCGTGTAACAGCACGTGACGGCTGCGTTCGACCAGCACGTCGGCTCCTTGCGGACCGGCGAATCCCCGGCCGTGGTTCGAAGCCACGGTAACCCAGCGGCAGTGTTCCAGCCGCAGTCCGTCGTGCCCTTGTCCCTGGCGGTCGTAGTCGGGATTGCGGTCCATCAGATTGCCCACCACCAGCAGATGGTCGCTGGCCTGGGCCACCACGTGTCCCTGGAAGCCTCGCCAGAGCGAATTGCCCTGGATGACCACGCCGCGGGCATGAACCAGGTGGATGTTGTACTGGGCGTCGCTCAGCAGATTGTTGGCTATGACCATGTTGCCCACCTTGCGGCGGTCCTGCTCCCCGCGTCCCAGCAGGCGCACGTTAGCCGACTCGGGCACTCGGGCCGAGTGCTGGATGGTACAGCCGACGATGCTCACCTCGCGGCAGGAGCCCTCCCGCAGATCCAGCAGCACGTTGGCCGTGGGAGGGCTTTCGGCGTGCATGTTGGCTTCGATGTCGCAGCCGGTCACTTGCAGGTTGCGGACTTCGCCCCCTCGGACCACCAGCCCGCCCTGGCGATTGTAGCTGATGTGGCATCCGATCACGTTGATCTGGTGCAGGTTCACCCGCTCCAGAAACAAGCCCACGCCGCGGTTTTCGTACAGGTGGCAGTCGCTTACCACCACGTTGCGATTCCGCTGGCGGAGCCACAGCGCGTGATGCACACCACGGACGGCGATCTGGTGCAGCGTAAGCTGAATGGTGCCCACAGCCTGGATGCCGTGCGCTTCGCGGTGCCGGCCCACGATGACCACCCCCTGGATTAACGGGAACCGCTCTTGTCGCCACAGGCCGGGCTTGAGCGTGTGGGGATCGGCCGTGCCCTGGTGGTGCCCGCGGATGCACAGAGCCGGCCCAGGGCCTTCCATCACCAGCGTGGCCGTGCCATGGCCGCAGATGGCCGTGGGACCGCTTCGGCCCAGGTCCAGAATCAGCGGCCGGGTGATGCGATAGGTGCCCGCTCCCAGGTCGATCACGCCGCCATGATCCAAGGCCCGTTGCAGTGCGGCGGTGTCATCGGCCCGGCCGTCGCCTCGGGCGCCGAAGTCGTTCGGATACACTACACCCGGGGGGCGCTGTGCCTGCCCGGGGCCTAGCGTCGAATGGAGCCTGGTCTGAAAACCCAACAGCGTTACGGCCGACAGCGTGGCGGCCAGCACGGCGACCGGAGCAAACAGGCGGTTCATAGCCGGATTCTCCTGCAGGCAGAGGGCAAGTTCCGCAAGCGGCGTTCACTTTCCGGTGGGCTTTCGGCCGCTGTCGCACGCGCGCCAAAATCCGCAGGCGGCGATTCGTGCCGCGGCACTTCCACGGTCAACCCTAATTGCCGCCCGGAGCCCTTGCCAGCCGCTCCATACGGCGAAGTTCCTGCCCCGTCTCGGTGTTGCAGAAAAACGCCGCCCCCGGTGCCAATCACACTTGCAGAGCCAACTGCGGATGCTGCTTGTGCCAGGCGGTGTGCTGCTGGTAGTGATGGGCCAGTTGCAGCAGGCGAGCTTCGGAAAACAGTGGCCCCTGCAATTGCAAACCCACGGGCAAGCCTTCGGAATCGAACCCGCAGGGGACCGACAGAGCCGGCACCCCGGCCAGGTTGGCGCCCACGGTGTAGAGGTCCACCAGGTACATTTCCAGCGGGTCTTGCTTTTCGCCCAGGGCAAACGCCGTGGTAGTGCTAACCGGCCCGGCGATCACGTCCACTTGCTCGAACGCGTCCAGATAGTCCTGGCGGATCAGTCGCCGCACTTTCAGGGCTTTCAGGTAGTACTGGTCGTAGTATCCGGCGCTGAGAGCATAGGTGCCCAGCATGATCCGCCGCTTCACTTCGGCCCCGAAGCCCTGGCTGCGGGTGGTGCGATAGAGCCGCACAAGCGGGGAGTCCAGCTCTTCCAAGCCCCGGTCGTCTCCCGCCCGGCGCAGCTCCTCCCGCTGGCGGCGCAGTTGGTCCAGCATCGCCTGCTCGTCGGCCCGATAGCCGTAGTGGATTCCGTCGTACCGGGCCAGATTGCTGGAAGCCTCGCTGGGAGCGATGATGTAATACGTGGCCACGGCAAAGCGGGCATGGGACATCTGAATGGGCACCAGTTGGGCGTCCAGGTTCTGCACCAGCAGGTCCAGCGCCTGGCGCACCGCCTGTTGCACCGGCTCGGAGGCCTGTTCCAAGTGCTCGGGCACGTAGCCGATACGCAGTTGCCGGGGCGGTTCGCTCAACCGTTGCCTGTACGGGGGGACCGGCTGCGGCACGCTGGTCGAATCCCGCGGATCGTGCCCGGCCACCGTTTCCAGCAGTAGCGCACAATCTTCGGCGGTGCGAGCCAGTGGGCCGATCTGGTCCAGACTGCTGGCAAAAGCCACCAGCCCCCAGCGACTCACACGCCCATAGGTCGGTTTGAGCCCGACCACGCCGCACAGCCCAGCCGGCAGGCGGATCGAGCCGCCCGTGTCGCTGCCCAGCGAAAGCGGGGCCAATCCGGCGGCCACGGCGGCAGCCGCCCCTCCGCTGGAACCGCCTGGGATACGCTCCGCGTCCCAGGGATTGCGCACCGGGCCGAAGTAGGAAGTCTCGTTGGAGCTGCCCATGGCAAACTCGTCCAGATTGGTCTTCCCCAACACCACCGCGTCGGCCCGGCGGAGGCGCTCCACCACGGTGGCATCGAACGGACTGCGGTACCCCTGCAACATGCGCGAAGCGCAGGTGGTGGGCATATCGGCCGTACACAGATTGTCCTTCAGGGCCACGGGCAGTCCGGCCAGCGGGCCCAACGGCTCGCCAGCCCGGCGGCGCTGGTCGATTCTGCGGGCCTGCTGCCGGGCTTCGGGGTTCACATACAGGAACACGCCCAGGCGTTCGTTGAGCATTTCGATCCGGTCCAGAAACTGGACCGCCAGTTCCTCGGCTCCCACGTCCCCTTGTTGCAGCAGGGCGAGCAACTGGGCGGCTGGAAGTTGCCACAACGGGGTGCTCATGCCAGCGGAGAATCCTTGCAGACGGATACCTGGAGACTACGAAGCCGATCCCGGCGGGAACTCCTGCTGCGGCCAGAGGTTATTCCCCCAGCACGGCGGGCACCAGATAGAACCGACCGTCGCTGCGAGGGGCGTTGGCCAGGGCTTGTTCCCGCGGAAGCGTCTGGCCCGGCTCGTCTTCCCGAAACACGTTGGTCAGCTCGACCGCATGGGCCAGGGGGGCCACGTCGCTGGTGTCCAGTTGGCTCAACTGGTCCACGTATTCCAGCACCCGGGCCAACTGGCCGGCCAGTTGGTCCAGCTCCTCCGGCTCCAATTGAAGCCGGGCCAGCAGGGCCACTTTTTCCACATCCTGCCGCGTCAGAGCCATCGGGGACCGCCGGGATGCAAGAGGAACGAACCGAAACGACCACCGCCGCGCGGGTTCAGTTCTTTTCTTTTTGCAGCTCCACCGGCAGCCGGAACGGGCGCTGGCGCACCAGTCGGGTCACCGCTCCGCTGCGGAGGCACTGGGTGCAGACACGCATCCGCTTGTTGGTCCCGTTGGCCGTGGTGACCCGCACCCGCTGCAAGTTGGGCCGGAACTGGCGCCGGGAAATGCCAGTAATCTTGGTCCCCACGCCGCCCAGGTACTTGGCTCGCCCGCGGGTGGTCACCCGATTGCCGGTCAGGGGCTTTTTACCGCAGATTTCGCAAACACGGGCCATCGTGCCGCTCTCCAACCTCAGGATTCACAACGCTTGGGGTCTGGAAACCACCAGTATAGCCAATCCCCCGTCCCGGGCAAGAGAGCTCTCAATTTGTATGTCCGGAACGAAAAAGGAAAAAACCAAAGCTGGCATACGATTTCGTCTTAGTTTGCACCGGAATGGGAAGCTCTGGTACTATACAAAGGAACGACGGCTCGTTTGCTCGCCTTACTGCCCGACGAGTTTGCCCACCAGCAAGCCATGCCCGGTGCAATGCCTCCTTCCCGCCGGATTGCCGACGTCCCGCCGCTAGTGGAAGTGGGCGATTTCTCCGCTCGCGTGTGCCACGGCCGGATTGGTCGTCGGGCGTTTTTGCAGTGGGGCGCCGCGTTGCCGGGTCTTGGCGTCTTGGGCGCGTTGGCTCCGCGCCGGGCCGGGGCGCAGGAACCGAAAGCCCGAGCGGTGATTCTCCTGTGGCTCTGGGGGGCACCGGGCCATCTGGACACCTGGGACCCCAAGCCTCAGGCTCCGACCGAATACCGCGGCCCGCTTCAGCCAATTGCCACGCGCACCCCCGGGTTGCAGATTACTGAACTTTTTCCCCGGCTGGCCCAGCGGAGCCATCTCTGGTCGCTGGTGCGGTCGCACAAGACGTTCCACAACGCGCATCCTAACGCCGGCACCTGGGCCCTGACCGGCGCGGCCGAGCAGGAAGCCCAGCCCAACTTCGGCTCCATCGTCGCTCGGCACCACGGCTACGGGGAGCTTCCCCCGTTCATTCTGGTGGGGCGCGGCGTGGCTCGGGACGTGGTGCGTCCTATGACCGGCTACGGCGGCGGCAAATGGGGTTCCCGGTACGATCCGTTCCTGGTCCAGTGCACCGCCACCGGCCAGGTGCAAGTGCCGGCGCTGAAGCTGCTGCCGGGGCTGGACGTGCGCCGCCTGGAAACCCGCCGGCTGTTGCTCCGGCAGTTCGACCGCTTGCGCCGCCAGGCCGACCGGATGGCTCGCTCTCCCGGTTACCAGCGTTGGGACAACGCCTATCGCAACGCCTTCGAGCTGCTTACCAGCCGCCAGGCCCAGCAGGCGCTGGACCTGAGCCGGGAACCCGAGGCGTTGCGCCGCCGGTACGGGTTCACCACGTTCGGCCAGAGCTTGTTGCTGGCCCGGCGCCTGGCCGAAGCCGGCGTCCCTTACATCCAGGTGAACTGGAGCCAGTACGTCGAGGCGATGACGCCCAACTGCGATTTCGGTTGGGACACCCATATCTACAACTACGAGCTGCTGCCCGACTACCACGGGCCGGTGCTGGATCAGGCCCTTTCGGCCCTGCTGGACGATATGCACGCCCGCGGATTGCTTGAGGAAGTGCTGGTGGTGGCCATCGGGGAGTTTGGCCGCACGCCGAAGCTCAACCCCCGGGCGTCTCGCGACCACTGGCCCCATTGCTACAGCTCGCTCTGGGCCGGGGGAGGCGTGCAGGGAGGGCGCGTCGTCGGAGCAAGCGACCGCCGCGGCGAACATCCCGTAACCGAGCCGATCCCTCCGGCCAAGGTGGGCTGCACGATTGTGGATCGCCTGGGCGTTGACTCCGTGGCCCGGGCTCAACTCCAGGTGTTCGGCAACACGCGGGTCATCGAGGAGCTGTTCTAAGCGTTCGTTTCCGCCCGGGACAGAGCTGCCGCTCTAAGTAGGTCACAATGTTGTTGAGCAGGCCCGGTGGCAGCTCGCCAGCGAGCCGCCGACTTGGAGAGGTCTTGCGTCTTGGGTCCTGGGTCTTGAGCAAGGAGCTTCCGCACCGGGCGGGAATCGGCTTGCGGCTTGCGCCGTGCGCCTTGCGCGGTGCTTCCGCACCAATGCAAGAACAAGCGCCGATTCTTGCAACGGGCGAGCAGAATCATCTCCGGGCGTGATCAAAAAGTACTAGCCGGATGCTTATCCTGTTTCCTGGCATATCGGTGCGTCTTCGCACTGTCGCGGCCGGTTTTTTTCCGGAGGGCAATTCTGGCAACATGCCGGGGCTGTTATAACAACAAAGAGGGGATTCCGTGCGTTTGTTTGCAGGAGAGCGACAGCGGTGCAAATCGTCGGCATCGGCACGGATATCATCGAATGCCTGCGGATTGCCAACATGATCCAGCGGCACGGCGAAGCGTTCCTGGCCCGGGTCTATACGGCCCGCGAAATCCAATACTGCCAGGCTCGCAAGGAGGCTACACAGCACTTTGCCGGGCGTTGGGCGGCCAAGGAAGCGGTGCTCAAGGCGTTGGGCACCGGCTGGGTGCGCGGCATTAGTTGGCGCGACGTGGAAGTGGTTACCTCCCCGGGCGGAAAGCCCCGGATCGAACTGCACGGCGGGGCGCTGGAAGTGGGCCGGCGACTTGGCGTGGCCGAAGTGCTCATTTCCATCTCGCACTGCCGCACCCATGCCACGGCCTATGCCCTGGCCCTGGCCCCGGCAAGCAACGGCCGCCCGGAGCAACCGTGATGAACCAGCCCGTGCTGCAACGAATCACCATCTACCCCATCAAGTCGCTCGACGGGATGGAGGCGGACCGGGCCGAAGTGCTCGCCGGGGGCGCCTTGCGTTGGGATCGATGCTGGGCGCTTGCCGATGCGGAAGGCCGCTTCCTCAACGGCAAACGCACCGCAGCCGTACACCCCTTGCGCACCCGATACGAACTGCGTGGCCAGGAACTGGTAGTCCACGTGCGTCCCCCCTCGGCGACCGCTTGGGAAACGTTCGTCCTGCCCGGCGAAAAACCCAAGCTCGAACGGTGGCTGCAAGCCTTTTTCGATCAACCGGTGCAGTTGCTTCACCGGCCGGAAGGAGGGTTCCCTGATGACACGGACGCCCCGGGGCCCACGCTGGTGAGCACGGCTTCGCTGGAGGAAGTAGGCCGGTGGTTCGGTTTGCCGCTAGAACAACTGCGGCGGCGTTTTCGGGCCAATCTGGAATTGGGCGGCGTGCCTCCGTTTTGGGAAGACCGGCTCGTCCTGCCCGGGTCGGGCCAGGGGCGGCGATTTCGCCTGGGTACGGCCGTGTTTCAGGCCACAGGAATCTGCCAGCGCTGTGCGGTTCCGCCGCGGGACCCGGATACCGGCAAGTCTCTACGGGAGTTCGCCCGGCGATTTGCTCAACAGCGGCAGCAGACGCTGCCGGCCTGGAGTCCCCGGGAACGGTTCGACCACTTCTACCGCCTGGCGATTAACACCCGCGGCTTGGAAACCTCGGCCCTGCTGCGCACCGGCGACGTGCTCCAGTTGCTGGATTGAAAGCGGCCGAGTGCTTCCGTCCCGGCGTGTTTTGTTCCTCGCTTGGGAAGTTGCACATCCGGCATGGTGCGGCGGTGCCGCCTCCGGGAGCTTACGCTCCCGGCTCGCTTTTCTCCCCGAGCTGAAGCTCGGGGCTCGCCCGTTGCAAGAGTCGGTGGTTGTTCTTGCATTGGTGCGGAAGCACCGTGCGCAAGGCGCACGG
>WFOE01000102.1 GCA_015488215.1 Planctomycetales bacterium | reverse complement strand
CCCTCCCCACAGGGCAAGGTGACACGATGCGTTTTCTCTCGTGTAGTTTGGCGGTGCTGGGGCTTTTGGCCCAGGCAGGCTGTCAGACGACCATCCCCTCGGCCCCGATGCAGGGAGTGCCGATGACCCCTGCGGCCCCGGCTTCTCCCACCCCGGCGGCAGGCTCCCACAGCCGCTTGCCTGCCTC
Source organism: Planctomycetales bacterium (assembly GCA_015488215.1). Taxonomy (GTDB): domain Bacteria; phylum Planctomycetota; class Planctomycetia; order Pirellulales; family S012-138; genus S012-138. The sequence goes on along the minus strand of WFOE01000102.1, from coordinate 2,379 downwards.
GCAGCAAGGGCAGAGGGCTCCTGGGCAATGGGCCTACCAGCCGCCTCCGGCCGCGGTGCAGCCCTCTGCGGCGAACTCCCAGCCGGCCCGGCTTCCGAACGGCGAAGTGAATCTGGCTTCCTCGCCGCGTCCGGTGCGAGCTATCCCGAGCGGGCATCGCACGCCCCAGGTGAAGTTGCAAAAGATCCAACTGGCCGGTCCGCTGGTGCCGGTACAAGCGGGGCGTTCCGCTCCGGGGGCGAGTCCGGCCCAAGACAAAGCCACCGTCCAGCCTCTGCCACCGGTGGGTCCGGAACAGCAAGAACGCCCGAGCATCCCCTGGCCCCAGAAACCCATTGCCAACTACCCACAAACGCCGTACTAATCTGGCGTTCCGGCCCGGTGGCCAGCGGGGGCAAGCCTGCTACTTCAGGGCGATGGTTTTGCGCAAAGGTTGCAGGATGCCTTCGACCACGTAGCGGTCCAGCACCCGCTGGCACACTTTCAGCAATTGCTCCAGCGTGGCTTCGAACGACACCCCCGGGTCCAGCGAGCCGTACTGCCGAGCGGTTACGTACACGCTGAGCTGTTCCTCGGGAAAATCGTTCACGCGGATGTGGTAGGCGCTGGTGCGGGTTTCCACGCTTACGCGGCACTGCAAGCGGCATTGCGGGTCCATGGCCCAGGTCAGCGCTGGTTCGTAGCAGATAATCCGATCCTGGTCGATCTCGGCCAGGCGTTCCAGGGCGGGCGGAACGCCCAGGGCTTCGGCCACCAACTGGTTGTGGTTGCCCCGGTAGGTGAAATCGAAGCCGAACAGCAGGTCCATCGCCTCGCAGTCCAGCCCGCTGACCGAAAGCATGTAGGGCACCAGTTGCAGCACCAGACGGTGCTGCTCCAGGGCTTGTTCCACGTCCTCCGGATTGACGTGCCCGGAACAGATGCGCCGGCTCTCCAGCGAAAGCCACCGATACTGGCCCTGGTCCTTATCCTCTTCCAGCACGAAGTCGCCCCGGTCGCGACTGTAGAAATTGCGCATGCTGGGATATTCTTTCTGAACCCGCTCGAAGAAGTTCAGGATGGTTTCCCGATTCGTGGCCAGGTCCATGGCCGTGTTCAGGTTCAGATTGATGTAGAAGTCGTCGCACAGCGAGCTGTAAGGGTGCATCGTCCGGAACCTCGGCTGGTGCTTGCCCGAATAGAACGGGAACGCCCTCGGCTGCCAACGGGGGACGAGGACGACCTGACAGTATAAAATCCCCGAGGAAAAACTGTCAAAGGCCGGTCGTCTCCGGTCCGAGGCTCGCCCGGCATGGTGCGTGTTCGTTTCCCCCACGTGGCCCCCGGGGGAGTTGCCTGATGGAGCATTGGGAGTTTTTTGCGCTTTCGACCCCGCTTGGGCTGGTGGTAACCGTGGGCCGCCGCGGGCACTTGGCCCGGATGCTGTTGGGCCTGCCCTCCCTGGAGGCGGTCCAGGGCCAGTTGAGACGGCTCGGGCTGCACCCCGCCCAGCCCCGCGACTGGTCGCCCGAGCTCCACCGGCGCCTGGCCGCCTATTTCCAGGGTCGGCCTGTGAGCTTCGACGCGGTCCGGCTGTGGTCCCCCTGCTGGACCGATTTCCGCCGCCGCGTCGTTGCGGCATGCCGCAGCGTACCGTTTGGGCAGGTCACCACTTATAGAGCACTGGCCCAAGAGGCAGGTTCGCCGAAATCGGCTCGGGCCGTCGGAGGCGTGATGCGGTGGAACCCCTGGCCGGTGGTCGTGCCCTGCCACCGGGTGCTGGCAAGTGACGGCACACTAAGGGGTTACAGCGCCGCCGCAGGGCTGGAGACCAAACGCCGCTTGCTGGAACTGGAAGGGGTCCGCCTGCCGGAGTGAGGCTCGCTCCGGGGGCGCAAAGGGGCGAGCCCCGGACTTCGGTCCGGGGCGGAAAACGGAAACAGGAACACTCGCCGTGCTTTTTTCTCCGCCAGCTAAAGCTGGCGGCTTGCCGTTTTCAAGAATCGGCGATTGTTCTTGCATTGGTGCGGAAGCACCCAGTGGCTGCGGCCCGGCCGCCTCCGGGAGCTAAAACTCCCGGCTCGCCGTTTCCGAGAATCAGCGTTTACTCTTGCTTCGGTGCGGAAGCACCGCGCAAGGCGCAGGTCGCAAGCCGCAAGCCCATTCCTGCCCGGTGCGGAAGCACACCTCCTTTGCTCACGCCTCCAAGCCTCCACGCCCTACTCAAGTCGGCGGCTCGCCGGTTGCGAGAATCGGCGTTTGTTCTTGCCCCGGTGCGGAAGCACCTTGCTCAAGACCCACGCCCCAAGACGCAAGACCTTCTGGTACGGAAGCGTTCCTCGCACAAGCCGCAAGCCGGTTCCTGCCGGCGAAGGCATTGCCAGCATGCGTGCCAGGTGG
>WFOE01000101.1 GCA_015488215.1 Planctomycetales bacterium | reverse complement strand
GGTCTGGGCGGCGGCTTTGGCCTGGGCGGCGGTCTTGGTCCCGGGGGCGGCTTCGGCTTGGGAGGCTTTGGGACCACGGGAATCGGGCAGAACTTTGCCGCAGGCGGCGGGCGGTTTTCCCGGCCCGGGTTCTTCGGCGCTTTCCCGGGCATGAGCCCGTTTGGCCTGGGTGGCTTCGGCCAGTTCGGCCAATTCGGCTTGGGCCAGGGGGCTTTCGGCCGGCGGCGAAGCGACCAGGAAGAACTCCTGCCCAAGGAACCGCTCACCCCCGAGCAGCTCTCCGAACTCCAGCGGCGAGCCCAGCAGGTCCAGCAACAGGGCCGCGGCGAAATCAGCTCCGAGGTGGTACGGCAGATCACCCAGCAGGAACCGCCCATCTACGTGACCATCAATCGCCAGCACAACCTGGTCATCGTCCGCACCACGGACCGGGAAACGATGAAAGACATCGAGCGGCTGGTCTGGGAACTGGACCGGCCCACGCCCCAGGTGCTGCTGGAAATGAAAATCCTGGAAGTGACCCTGGACGACAACTTCCGTTCCATCTTCGACCTGCAATACACCGCCGGTCCCCAAGGCCCTTCGGCCGATCAGCAAAACAGCCGCAACCCTTACCTGACCGGGGCTCAGGCCGCGGCGCAGAACGTGCTGGGGCTGGGCAATTTCACCTTCGAGGGAGGGACGCTCGTCTATCAGTTCCTCAACGACAACATCCGCGCCCGCATCCAGATGCTGGAACAGGAGCGCCGGATCAAGACCATCGCCACTCCGCTGCTGCTGGCTTCGAACAACCGTCCGGCCCGCATCTTCGTCGGCGAAGAACGGGTGCTGACCCGAAGCGTGAACACCAACATCGTCACCCCGGCCACCGGTGCGGCGGCCACGGCCATCACGCCGCTGACGGAAATCCGCGACGTGGGCACCACGTTGTTCCTCATTCCCAAGATTAACGCCGACCGCACCGTGACCATCGTCATCAGCCAGGATTCCTCCTCGGTCAATCCGGAAGGGGCCGTCATTCCGGTGGCGGGAGCCGACGGCCTGATCCAGCAGTTTCCCATCGACACGGTCGATACGGCCAACGTGTTCGGCACCGTGGTGGCCAAGGACGGGATGACGGTGGCTATCGGCGGACTAATCCGCGAGGGAATCACCCGCGTGCAGACCAAAGTGCCCGTGTTGGGCGATCTGCCGGTGGTGGGCCGGATGTTCCGCCGCGAGTATGACGAGGACCTGAAAACCGAACTGGTGCTGTTGATCACCCCACATGTGATCACCACCCCGGCCGAAGGGGAAGCCAAAACCCAGTGGCGGATGCGCCAGCTTTCGCACCACCCGCAGACCCAACAGATGCCTTCACTGCCTCGTCTGGACCCGGACGAACGAGCCGTGCCGGAGCTGGTCGAACCGGTGCCGGAACCCTCCTTGAGCACCAGGCCCTGAATCGGATGAGGCGTGGAGGCTTGGGGGGATGGGGGGAGAGCTTCCGCTCCGATGCGAGAGTAAGCGCCAATTCTTGCACTCGGCGAGTCGCCAGCTTTAGCTGGCGGAGGAGAAACTTCGAGCAAACGTTTCTACTTGCCTCCCCGGCCTGAAGTTTGAGGCTCGCCGTCGCGTGGCGTCGAGTTGTCTCCTGCTGTGCTTGCAGACTACGGATTGCATACGTGGCACAAGGATAATGACTGCAGTCTGTAACAGTCGCTCAAGCTCCCACGCCCCCAAGCCTCCACCCCCTTGCCTTGCCGCCCGGTCCACCGCAGTGAACGTCCGGCGGCGTTTCCTTTCCGGATAACGCTCGGATAGACTCTACGTGGTTGGATTCCTTCGCTTGGCGAGGCGTTTGCTTGACAAAGGAGACTGTGTTGACGATGCGCAACGGTTGGAATTGCCCTTGCGCGGCGTGGCTTGCCGGGATGCTGATGCTTCTGGCCCCCTGGTGGGCCGCCGCGGGGGAATGGCCGCAGATTCTAGGCCCCCAGCGCAACGGCCATGCACCGCCGCAACCGCCGCTTGCCACACGCTGGCCCTCCGGCGGACCGCGCCGGTTGTGGCGCTACCCGGCGGGCGAGGGAGTAGCCGGGGCGGCAGTCCGGGACGGACGCGTCGTGCTGTTCCATCGGCTGCAACAGGAAGAAGTAGTCGATTGCCTGGACGCGGCCACGGGACGACGCATCTGGCGGCAGCGTTTTCCCACCCGGTACACCAGCACCATCCTGGACGACAGCGGGCCCCGGTGCGTACCGCTGCTGACCGAAGAGCGGGTGTACGTTTACGGGGCAGATCGCGGCTTGCGCTGCCTGCGGCTGGAAGACGGCCAGGTCCTCTGGCAACACGAGCTGCGGAAATGGATTACCCCGGTGGAAGAAGGCTACTTCGGCGCCGGCAGCTCGCCCATCCTGGTCGGCGACCGGTTGTTGGTGAACCTCGGGGCCGCTTCGCGAGGAGCAGGAATCGTGGCCTTCGACGCCCGAACCGGCCGCGCCCTCTGGCAACGGACACACGAGCGGGCAAGCTACTCCTCGCCCGTGCAAGCCACCCTGGCCGGAGTGCCCCAGGTGGTGTTCGTTACCCGGCTGGCGGCGTTGGGGCTGGAAAGCGCCACGGGCCGGGTGCTGTGGCAGGTGCCCTTCGGACGCCGCGGGCCGACGGTCAACGCGGCCAACCCGGTCATTTTGCCGGGCAATCGGGTCTTTCTGACAGCCAGCTACGGGATTGGCGCCCGGCTGCTCCAGGTGAAAAAGGATTCCGCCCGGGTGCTCTGGCAAAGCGACCAGGTGCTTTCGGCTCAATTCACCACGCCGGTGCTGGTCCAAGGGGTCTTGTATGGTATCCACGGCCGGGAAGACGTGGGCGTGGCCCAGTTGCGGTGCGTGGAGCCGCTGGCCGGCAAGGTGCTTTGGCGCCGGGAAGACTTCGGCAAGGCGACGCTGATTGCCTGCGGAACGTTGCTGCTAGCGCAAAAGACCGACGGCACGGTGGTGCTGTTTCGGGCCAATCCGCGGCGGTACGAGCCGCTGGCCCAGGCCCGGCTGGCCCGCCCGCGCACGCTGGCCCTGCCGGCTCTGGCCGACGGACGGCTCTATCTGCGTGGTCCGGCCAACTTGAGCTGCTACGATCTGCGCAAGTGAACCGGGGCCGGTGCTGCGCCACTTTGGGAGTGGTTCAAGGGTTGGCCCCGTCGCCCGGACCGCTTTGCACCTTCCGGCCCAACGCCTGCGCCTGCCGGTGTACTTCTTCCACGATACGGGCTTCCACGTCCGAAGCCCACGGAGAGGGGAGCCCGTAGTAAATCATCGCCCGGGCCCCTTCGTAGCCTCCTTCGCGAAGCACGCGCAGCGAGGGGATGTAGGCCATCACGTCGTTGCTGTATCCGGCCACCCACAGCGGCGGGCCCAACTCGCGGTGCAGCCGCAGGGAAAAGTCCACCACGACTTCGCCGCCCAGAAAGACCCAAAGCAGCTCGCCGCCCAGCAGCCAGCTTTGCACCGGGTAGGGGTATTCGCCCGGGATGCGCCCCTCGCGGTCCAGTTGCTCCAACAGCAGCTTGGCCCGGCGAACGATATAGACGTTTTTGCTTTGCAGGTCGCGTTGCAGTTCCTGGCGGCTGGGCACGTGAGCCAGGGCCAGCGGGATTTCCCGGTACTGGAAGGCTAGTTGGGGTTTCAGCTCGCGCAGGTTTCCTTTCAGGACGCGGTTCACCGCGTCGGCCAGTCGGCGGCCGTATTCTTTGGCGTATTCCACCTTGCGGCGCGGCAGCGGGTTCTGGTCCCCGCCGCAGCCGGCCACGAACATGGCCACCGCCCCGGGATGGTCCTTTTCCAGGGCGATTTGGAAAAAGCCCGGGTAATCGCCCGACCACAAATAAAAGCCCAACACCGTGGCATGGCAGGCATAGCCGGCCACCACGGCTCGCAGCTTGCCTTGGGGAGAACGGACCACCAGCACCGGCACGCGGTGGTCCACCGGGCCGCGGAGTTTGCCTTCGCGCCGCAGCCGCGGCACGTCCGCTTCGCGATTGTTGCGGCGATTGACCGCAAACGTGGCCCGACCCTGACCCCAGTACACTTGCGCCGGAGCCAGCGAGGCGGCGGCTTCCTGGGCCGCCTGGACGATCCGCTGCCGCAGCCACGCCGTGTACTGGGCGATGAGCCGCGTTTGTTCTTCGTCCAGACCGTAAGTGGGCCGCAGATTCTCCCCGACCACGGGCCCCGTGTGCGTGTGCGAACAGTTCAGCGCCACGGCTCCCAGTGGGACGTTCAGCGCCTCGGCAATCTGCTGCCGCACGCCCCGACCCAGGCGGCGATCCACGCCCACCAGGTCCAATGTAACCAGTACGGCGCGCTTGCCCTGGGCATCCTCCAGCACCAGGGCTTTGGCCCAAAGGTCGGTCAGCTTTCCTTCGGCCGGGTGGTTGCGGCTGGCGTAGCCGGACATCCAGATGGGCCGCTGTGGAGTGATTTTGACCCGGGCTACGCCGACTCGCCAGGTGGGCTTTTCTCCGGCGGCAAGCTCGGGCTCCGACGAAGCGACACAACACGCAAGCAGGGCCAGCGTTCCTGCCAACAGCAACACGCGTTGGGTTGCGTGAATCATAGGGACAACTCCTCTGTGGTTACAAAACGGGCTTGGGGCGGCCGCACTGCCGCTACGGTTCCCCTTGCCACGGGAAGGTAGGCCGCTTCGATTTTAGCGTGAACCGGGGCGGAAATCCCGCTTCTGCTCCGGGTCGCGGAGGGGACGAGGCTCGCTGCTTCCTTGGCGACCGGTGGAGAAAACGCGGCCGGGGCTTTGTCCTTACCGGCTCAGGTAGCAGTCGGCCGTAATTTGCCGGGGCAGGTCATCACGGGCCACCAGTGCCTGGGCGTCCACCGCGTAACAGGGCGAGATTTCCACTTGCACGCCGGGGGCCACCTGCACGCCGGCTTGTTCCAGCCAACGACGAAACAGCCGCACCATGGCCGCCTGAGCTGCTTCGGGCGTGTCCTTCTCCGCTCCCGGGGCGTTTTTCACTGGGGCGAAGAACTCCGCCGCTTCCACCTCGACGACGATGGCCCCTTGGGCCTGGGGCAGCAAGTCGAAGATGAACCGTTCGAACTTCAGCGCGTTGGGCCGCTCCGGCTGGCAGGGGCAGCGGCGCCGCGGGTCCCAGTAGCCCACGCGCTTGTGGGCCAGGTGCCAGGGCAGCGCTTCGGCCAGGTGGCTGACTCGCTCAAGAAAGTCCACGCCGATCACATGGATAGCCAGATTCCCGGCCCAGAAGACCGGCTCGCCCTCCTCGGTGGTGCGCAGCACCAGGGCGTCGTCCAGCACGTTCAGGTCGCTGTACTCAATCACGTGCACGCGGCCGCCAATCTGGACCACGTTGCCCAGTGGTGCCCGAGGCTCCGGCTTGCGCACCACCAGCGTGGTCATCTCCGAAGCAGCCAGCAGGTGATAGCCGAGCACCAGCGGATCGGCCACCGGGGCAAGCGGGTTATCCACTTGAAGATAGAACAGGTGCTTCACTCCCTGTTGCCGAAGCCACTGCAAACCGCCGCTGCGGACCAAAGCGGCCAGCATGCCGCCGTGTCCGTCCGGGCTGCTACAGAGCCGGTCCGGCTCCCGCAAAAGAACCTGGCCCGTGGCCGCATCCACCGCCGGCATGGTGCCCTGGGTGAACAGAAACACCTGCTCCGGATCCAGACCGAACCAGCGATGCTCTTCCAGAAAGCGGCGAGTGGGAGCGTCGGTGCTGGGGCTGGTCATCAGCAGCAGCGGCACGGCTCTGGCCGCTTGTTGGGAGCGGGCCAGCACCTTCTCCAGCAGAATCTGGTACAAACTGGCCCCGGAAACCGGACCCACGGGAAACATCCCCTTGGGATGCGGAAAGCCCAACCGCGTGCCTTCACCACCAGCGACGATCAGCACGGCCACCTGGCCCTGGGCCAGAGCTTCGCGGCCCCGGTCCACCACGGATTCGGCCACCTGGCCCTGCCACGGCTCTCCGTAGCGGACCGCCTGGGGGGGCAGGGCTTCGGCAGCCAGCGAAGCCCAATCCTCCTGCTGCCGGTGGCGCTGCTGGTACAGCCGCTGGATGAGTTCCCAGTCCACCTGGCCGAGCTCTTGCAGGAGCTTCTGCCGTGCTGCGGAGTCCAGTTGCTCCAGGTGTTCCAGCAGGTGCTGCTGCCCGCAGCGTTGCAAACAGCGGCAGAGCGTTTCGTCGGGAACGAGGTTCATCGTCGTTTGCTTGCCAAAAAGGGTCATCGTGTTCCCGCCGGCGTTGCCAGGGCCGGTTTCGGCTCTTGTCGTGCGAAATCGGCCGGCGAGCCCCGCCGCGGCCCACACCTGTTGCCTCGGACCCCAGACAAACACGCCGGCAAAATCCCTTGCCGCGAAGCTGGAGCCCATGATGGCTCAGCTCAACGGGATACACAATCCATCGTAGGCCAGCTCCACGCCCGGCGGCAGTCGCCGACTGGTGGCTTCGTGTTCCAGTTCGTGGGAGATGTGGGTCAGCAGCGTGCGCCGGGCACCAATCCGGGCGGCTTGTTCCAGGGCTTGTTCCAGGTTGAAGTGGGTCGGATGGGGGCGTTCCCGCAGGCAATCCAGCACCAGCACGTCCAGTCCCCGGAGCCGCTCCAGTGTGGGATCAGGGATGGCGTTGGTATCGGTGCAGTAGGCCACGTTGCCCACGCGGAACCCCAGCACGTCCAGCGGGCCGTGCTTCAACCGCAGCGGCACGATGGTGGCTCCCAGCAGTCGGAACGGGTCCAGTGACACGGTGTGGAACTCTACCCGAGGGCGGCTGGCCTTGCTTTCCGGCGGCACGTCGAAGGCGTAATCGAACATGTGGCGGATGCGCCGTTCCACTTCCGGCTCGCAGTAAAGAGGCACGTGGTGGCCCAGGTAATAGGCGAACACCCGCAGGTCGTCCAGCCCCAGCAGATGGTCCGCATGGGCGTGGGTAAACAGCACGGCATGGACCAGCCCCACGCCTTCCCGCAACAACTGGCTCCGCAAGTCAGGGGCGGTATCTACCAGAGCTACACCCTCGGGCAGTCCCAGCAGCACCGAAGTGCGCGTGCGCTGGTTTTTGGGATGGGGGCTGCGGCAAGTGGGGCAATCGCAGCCGACCACGGGCACCCCGACCGAAGTGCCCGTGCCCAGAAAAAGCATCTGGCCCCGCAGGTCGCGCGAACGTGGAACTTCAGGCAGTGGCATCCTCTGGAACCCGTGGCGAGGGTTTTCCGCATTGGTACCGCAACCTCCGGCAGGTGGCAAGCACCGGACCGGCCGATTCCCTAGCTGGGGCCGGAGCGAAGCGGCCGCGGTCCTGCGGCGTGGAGTAACGGCTTCCCGGCGGGGAATCGCTTGCAGGCAATAGGGCTCTGCTGGAAAAGTTTCGCCAACGCGCACTGGGCGCACCACCGTTTCTCTCTGCCGCCTGCGAAGCCAACCGCCCGGCCGGAACGGACTTCTGCTGAAAAGAGGGCCGGGAATCGGTCGATTTGACAAAGGCAGCGCAGGGAGGCACTGCTAGCAGCGCCCCCTGTGTGCCGTTACCGAGAGCGAATCACCTGCGAGCATCATCTGGGGGAAAGCCATGCTCCGTCGATGGCCGGTTGGGCTACGATCCGTATTCGCCGTGGCGATTTGCTGGACGCTGCTCTCCGCGGTTCCGGCTGCGGCCCAGCAAGGCCGAGCCGTCTCTGGTCGCCCCTCCACCCAGGCGCAGCAAGCCCGCCGGACCGCCCCGGCGGCTGACCGGGAAAAGCTGCAACGACTCGCTGCCCGAATCCAGCGGTTGCTGGACTACTACAAGCAGCGGCCGCTCAACACCCGGGACCACAACGCCTGGGAAGTGATGCACCAGGTGGTGGCCTTCGGCGTGGAGACCAAAGTGCGCGTGGGCGGTCCCCGCGGACCGGAACGACCAGCCATCGGCTGGTTGTGCTTCAACTATCCGTTTCGGGGATTCCGGATTCTGGTGTTGCACAACGGCCTGCCGCTGGGCAACAAGGGCTACGGTGTGCAGGGGCACCACGGGCAGTTGCTGGCCATTCTGGCCCAGAGCCGCTTGCGGAAGGATTATCCGTTGCGGGTGAGGTCGCAGCAGTTCACCGTGGCTGACCTGATTGAAAACGAGAAACGCACCTGCCGTTCCGGCATGGAGCTGACGTTCAAGCTCATCGGGCTTTCCTATTACATTTCCACGACCGAAACCTGGCGGGCCGAAGACGGCCAGCGATGGTCCATCTCCCGGCTGCTGCGGGAAGAGATTGCCGCTCCCATCCACGGAGTTACTTGCGGCGGCACGCACCGGCTGATGGGCTACGCCTACGCGGTGTGGAAACGACGCAAGGAAGGCCTGCCGATTGACGGGGAGTTCTACCGGGCCGAAAAGTACCTGGCCGACTACCACCGTTGGGCCTTCAAGCTGCAAAACCCGGACGGTTCGTTCAGCTCCCAGTGGCTCCGCTATCGGGCCCATTCGGCCGATCCGCAACGGCGACTGCGAACCACCGGCCACATTCTGGAGTGGTTGGCCTTCTCGTTGCCGGAAGAAGAACTGACCCGGCCTGAGATGCTCCGCGCTGTGGAACACCTGGTGGCGTTGCTGGAACGGAACCCGGATTACCCTTGGGCCATCGGTCCGTTGGGACACGCGTTGCACGGTCTGGCCATTTACCATCGCCGGGCGTTGGCCGAGCCGAAGCCAAAACCGTCCGAGGCGGAAAGCCCCCTGGTGGCTCCGAATCCCCAAGCGGAGCGGGCTTCCCAGGAAGCCGCCGAGCGGTCTTCCAAACGGCAGCAGGTCCTCCCGGCCAGCGACGAGCCGGAACTGCCGCTGCCGCAGCAAGTGCGACTCCGGCAAGCCACCCGGTTGATGCTTCAGCGGATTCATTCCCAACTGGCCGAGCCCGCGCCGCGCGATTCCGCCCCGGAACGCCCCCGGCAGGTCCAAGCCACCGGGCCGGTGTTGGTGGGACCTCGCTAACCCCGCTGCGGCCAAGCCACCTGCCGGCGGCACCGGGCACTGGCCAAGAAACCCGCCAGAGGCACCGCCTGGCAACTCGCGCAGCAACCGGACGCTCGACGCCGCAGGCAGCGCACTCCGGCAAGCGGACTCTTAGAGAGGTCTTGCGGCTTCCGTCGTGCGCCTTGCGCCGGGGGCTTCCGCTCCGGGCAAGAATCGGCTTGCGACCTGCGCCTTGCGCGGGAGCTTCCGCTCCGGTGGAAATCGAGGCGTTCGTGCTCGTAATCGATTCGTATCGGTAGCTCGTTATTGCCGAACCACACGACCAACAACGGCCGGCAATCTAGCCGCGGCGCGTGGTGAGCAATCGCCGCGAGTTCTCGGCCGCCCAAGACCCACGACGCAAGAGCCAGGACCCTCTCGCCCGGGGCTGGCCAATCAGGTGCGGCCGTATAGGTACTCGTGCAGCAGATGGATGGTGGTTTCCTGGCTGTCGGCGTCGAATGCGTTCAAGTCGCCGATGGAGACGATTCCGGCCAGTGAACCGTCTCCGTTGACCACCGGCAGATGGCGAATCCGCCGGTGTTTCATCACGCTGCGGGCTTCGTCCAGCTTGGTTTCCGGGGAACAGCAAACGACTTCCCGGGTCATCACTTCCCGCACGCGAACCTGGGAGGGCACCCGTTCCTGGGCCACCACGCGGCGGAGCACGTCGCGTTCGGTAAAAATGCCTGCCACGCGGTCTTGTTCCAGCACCACCACGGCCCCGATGCCGTGTTGGTTCATCAACCGGGTGGCTTCCAGCACGGTGGCTGACGCATCGACATAGAAGACCCGGCCCCCCTTTTTGCGGAGAATGTCGCGGACCGCAGGCATGGCGTCCCCTCCTTTTTCGCCGAAGTGAGTGCAGGATAAGACCGGCCCGGTGCCAGGCGGCGCAATGCACAACCGCGGCCACATGTCGCGAGGCGGCCAGCCTGACCGGGATGGATTATACCCGGGGGGACTCTGACGGCCCAAGCAAAATCCGCATCGGAAGTGCGAATCCGGCAAGGGTTTGTGACGATTTTCACAATCCCGCCCCAGGGCTATCTTCGCGCCCGGGCATGCCGCAGCGGCAGCCACGCTCCTTCCTGGCGGCTACTTTCCACGCTCTGTTGGATGAAATACATCCCCTCGACGCCGTCGTTGACGTTCGGATAGACGGTGTTGACCCGCTCGAACTCCTGGCCGGTGATTCGCCGCACGATGTCGTCGTAAGCGGCCCGGTAGATGTTGGCAAACGCTTCGAAGAACGCCTCCGGGTGTCCGGCCGGCAACCGGCATGCGGCCCGGCCCAGCTCGCCGATGTAGGGAGCGTTGGGGTCCCGGGAGTAAATCTGGTGCGGTTGGCCGTTGCGGCGGACAATCATGGCGTTGGGCTCTTCCTGCCGCCAGAACAGGGAACCCTTGGTGCCGTCGATTTCGATGAACAGGTCGTTTTCCCGGCCGTGGCTGATTTGCGAGGCGGTTACCGTGCCCAACGCCCCGTTCTCAAAGCGAATGACCGCCGTGCCGTAGTCGTCTAGTTGTCGACCCGGCTCGAACGTCTTGAGCTGGGCGCTGATTTGCTCGGGCAGCAAGCCGGTCATGTAACGAGCCAGGTTGAAGGCGTGCGTGCCGATGTCGCCGAAGCAGCCGGCCGCTCCGCTTTTGCTCGGGTCGGTGCGCCAGCTTGCCTGTTTCTGGCCTTCTTGTTCCAGCCGGGAGCGAAGCCACCCTTGGATGTAAAAGGAGCGGATGGCCTGGATTTCGCCCAGCTCGCCGGCCAGGATCATTTCCCGGGCCTGGCGCACCAGCGGGTAGCCGGTGTAGTTGTGCGTGACGGCGAACACCACCCCTTTTTCATCGACGAGCCGGGCCAGTTCCTCGGCCTGCTGCAGGTCGAAGGTCATCGGCTTGTCGCAAAAGACGTTGAAACCGGCTTCGACGGCCGCCTTGGCGATTTCAAAGTGGGTGTGGTTGGGGGTGGCGATGGAGATGAAGTCCACCCGCTGGTCTTCGGGCAGTTGGCTTTCTTTTTCGATGAGTTCCTGGTAGGAGCCGTAGGCCCGCTCAGGCGGGATGCCGTAGTCGGGTGCGGATTCCTTGGCTCGCTGTGGGTCGGAGGAGAGGGCTCCGGCCACCAGTTCCGCCCGATTGTCCAAAATAGCCGCCGTGGCATGCACCCGGCCGATGAAAGCCCCTCGGCCTCCGCCGACCAGGGCCATCCGCAGCTTGCGTCCCAGGGGTTCGTTCAACGCCATGAGTGTTTCTCCTTGCGGTCCCGAGGGAGGATCGAGCTGGTGCAGGGCCTTATCCACCTGGAGCAGATTGCCTTTCTTTTAGCAAATCCGCCGCCGGATGCCAGTGTCTGTTCGGGCAGGTTTGTTGCGATGGCAGGATAAGTCGGAGGGAGACGGCCGGTGCGCGGATTTCCCTGGCACGTTTTCCTCTCCGGCGGTAGGATGAGCGGTGCGGGTCGCTTGGGCGGAAACGCAAGGTTCCACGTCGCGCCAACCCAGGCTTCCGTACCTTCGGCCAGTCAGGGGTATCTCCCTAACAGAGAAAGGAACCGGTTATGAAAACACTGCGCCTGTTGCCGTATTTGGCCTGTACCGCCGCAGGAGTGCTGGTCGGGATGCTGTTGGCCAGCCAGTGGCAAACGCCCGTGGTGGAAGCCACGGCCACCAGCGAACGGGACGATCTGCTAATCGCTACCGGTCCGGTCGATGGCGACGGCGAAGCGTTGTTCATCCTGGATACGCTCACCGGCGATCTGAAGGCCTACACCATGCACCCGCGGTTGGCCAAGTTTACCGGATTTTTCCAGACCAACGTGCTCAAAGACCTTCAGATTACCAATCCCAAGCGGGCGCGGTTCACGATGGTTACCGGCCTTCAGCGTTTCCGGCGTGGTCCGGGCGTGGCCCAACTGGCCGACACCGTCTTGTACGTGGCCGAACTGAGCACCGGCCGCATGGTGGCCTATGGGATGCCGTGGAACCGGGCGTTCCGCACTTCGGCTCAGGGCCCCAACGCCGCGCTGATTCCGCTGGACGGCCGCCAGTTCCGCCAAGTGCAGATTCGCGACTGAACCGGCGAAGCTTCCACCTTGCCCAAGTGGACGCTTCAGCGCTGCGGTTCCGCTTCCACCAGGCGGCGCCAGCGTCGGCGTTGTTCCGGGGTCAAGAGTTCCCAGGCCTGTATAAAGAGCGAAAGGCGGTGAAACCGCTCCGGATGCTTTTCGGCCTCCTGGGCCAGCAGGCGGAGCATTTCCTTCTGCCGGGGAGAAAGTTCCAGCACGGAGGCCACCTGCTCGTGCAGCAGGAGGGCAGGGCCCAACTGCATGGCAAGCTGCTGCTCGGCAGGAGAAAGCACCGGGAAGGCATCCGCCTCCTGGGGCGAGACGAAGCGGGGCGCAGTGTCCGGCTCACCAGAGGTCTGGCTCTTGGCTGGGGCTTTGGCCTCGCTTATCCCCAGGGAACCGGTCGTGCGAACCGACCAGGCCAACCAGCCCAAGGCTCCGGCCAGGGCCAGAACCATCACCGCTCCTTGCCACCAGGACCAGAGCCCTTGCACGCGGTCTCCCCGCACCAGCGGTACCGACTCTTCCAGTGGCGTTTCTTCTTCGGGCGAGAGCAGCTCTTCGACCAACTGCAGCCCTACCCGAAGTTGCTCTCCCCTGGGTTCCACATGGATTACTCGGGTACGGACCCAACCGGCCGGAAGATGTAGTAACAAGTAGTTTTCGGCACGGACCGGCAGCCTGGGAATCAGCACACCGAATCCCGTGGCCGACTCATCTAGCAAAACCGCCGGCATGGTCTCGTGTGGCTTGCTTTCCAAGGCCACTTCGACCCGTTGCTGGTCCTCCGGCACCCGGAAGCGAAAGGCTCTGCGGCGTTCGTGAACCATGACGCGGACCCGTGGCATCTGAAGGAACAAGCAGCCGATGTCGTCCCGTGAGGCTTTCCGGGAAAACACATTGCCCCTGCTGGCATCTAGCTTGCCGGAAAGAACAGGTGTCGGGTTTTCCCGTCTGCTCCGGTTTTTCTTCCCGGGAAGAGCTGTAGCCGAAACGGTTGTAGGGATTACATCGGCTGCGGAGCCCAAGAAACAGGCCGCCGGGACTCCCGATTTCGGCCGCACCGGGTGCTTTTGGGGTTACTCCCGGGAGTCGAACAGCAGCGGTTCGCCCGGGTAAGTCAGTCGCCCCTGGTCCACCCGAGCCACAGGGGAAAGACGATGCGGCTGCCGCCGGCCCGGGCCTAGCAGATGCACCACTTCCGCCCCTTGCACCAGTAGGGCATCGGCCAGCAGTTGCCGGTGGCAGCGCCAGGGCAACGCTTCGGCACAAAGCAGGGCGGTGCGGCGCTGTCGGGCCACCTGGAGCAGCTCGGCCAGCCCCTGCTGGAACTGGGCGGTGGCCATGTGGTCCGCATAGGCGTTGAAACCCGCAACACGCCACCCCCGGTTGGGCGATCCGGCCTTTGGGCGACCCCGGCGGCCACCCAGTTGAGGAAAGTGCCGATAGCCAATCCCTTCTGCGGCCAGGGCGGGCTGCATCGCCTGGGCGGCAAAGTGCGGGAACCGCCGCGAGCCGGGAAAGCGGCGCACGTCGGCCACCAGCTCGATTCCGGCTTCACGCAGCAGGGCCACGAACTCCGCCCAGGTGCGGTTCGAGTGCCCCAGGGTCCACACCGTCGGTAAAGAGGACGGGGCGTTCATGCGTCCTGTTCCGGCAGCAGCTCGTTCAGCGCTTCGGCAAACTGCTGGTACGCCTCGCGGCCAAAGAGCACGAACCGCACTTCCTCCAGCGAGCCGCGCTGCTCCCGGAGAAAGTCGATCACGGTCCGCAGAGCCACCCGGGCGGCTTCCCGGATTGGGTAGCGATAGGCTCCCGTGCTGAGTGAGGGGAACGCCACCGAGCGGCACTGGTGTTCCCGGGCCAGCTCCAGGCTGCGGCGGTAGGCCGAAGCCAGCAACTCGGCTTCGCCGTGCTGGCCGTCCCGATAAACCGGCCCCACGGCATGGATGACCCACCGGGCCGGAAGATTTCCCGCGCCGGTTATCACCGCCGAGCCGGTGGGGCAGCCCTGCGGGTACTTGCGGCGGGTCTCTTCCATGATGGCCGGTCCGCCCCGGCGGTGGATTGCCCCGTCCACGCCTCCTCCTCCGGCCAGGCGGCTGTTGGCCGCGTTGACAATGGCGTCCACTTCCTGCTGGGTGATGTCGCCTTCGACCAGGCGAAGCACCGCGCCGCCTACGTTGCGTTGCATGGGACTGCCCTCCTAAGTTCCCACCATATAGTCTTTGAGCACACCCACAGACGTTCCTCCTCGCCGATTGCGAGAATTAGCGTTTGTTCTTGCGCCGGAGCGGAAGCTCTCCCCCCACCCCCCATGCCTCCAAGCCCTCTGGTGCGGAAGCTCCTTGCGCACGGCGCAGGTCGCAAGCCGCAAGACCTCTCTTGGTGGTAACAGGCCAGGGAGCTGCGTGTCATTTTAGTCCAACTGCCCCCCCGGCCGACAATCGGCGCCGGACAAAATCGGCACCGGGAAAAAGCCGCTTGGGTGGATTTGGGCCCCGATGCCCTGAGCCGCCGGGGCAGTTTGTGCGTATAATAGATGAGCAGGCTTTGGGAGCGAGCCAGATGGCCGCTGGGCGAGCAAGCTCCAACGGGCCGTTCCCGCGGTGCTCCGGCCGAGGACGGGGCGCCGGGCCCGCCAAGGCTTCGACTCGCTCAGAGGAAAGTCCGGGCTCCACAGGACAGGGTGGTGGGTAGCGCCCACCGGCCGTAAGGCTAGGGAAAGTGCCACAGAGAACAGACCGCCGAAGGCCTCGGCGTTCCCCTGCGGAACGCGTGGCCAGGCAAGGGTGAAACGGTGAGGTAAGAGCTCACCAGCAGGCTGGGTGACCAGCCTGGCTAGGTAAACCCCACCCGGAGCAAGGCCAAGCAGGAAGCAGCGAGGCGGCTCGCCGAGCCCCTCCCCGGACTGGTCCGGTCCGGTACGACTTCCGGGTAGGCCGCTACCGTGCCTCGGCACAAGGAGGAGTCGGGCAACCGGCTCCCTAGAGAAATGGCCATCCCCCGGTGCCGCCTGCCCCGGGGACAGAACCCGGCTTATGGCTCGCTCCCTCTTCTTTTGCGCTCGGGTTTCTTTTGCGCCCAGGCAGGGCCGTGTTGTCGCAACGTGCTTGCGAAAAAGAGCTTACGCGGCACAAGTGCCTTCGGCCCCCGTGGCGGTTTGCGGGGATTGGGTTTCAGCCGCCGCGTTGGCCCAGCCGATGATTCTCACAGGGAGCCGTTCTGCGCCCGGCGGTGCTGCCAGTGGTAGCCCCCGATGCGGCCCTTGCGGACGGCATGGAACCTGGGTGTTCTTCCATCGGGAAACTCGACCATGAAGCGTTGCCTGTGCCTGCTTTCTCTGGCCGTGGTGTTATTCACCTGGTGCGGAGAATCCGCCCGGGCCGAAGGATGGTGGAGCCGCTTCTGGCGGAGCGTGGCCACCGATTTTCGCCGCAACAACTGCTGGCCCGAGCCGTTCATCTATCCCAATCGGGCGGCCGTCCGGGTGCCGTTCCAGATTATGGTCAGCCGCGGCTGGCAGCGGCACAACACGCTGGGCCAGGAATACTTCGATCCGGAAACCCAGCAGTTGACCCAGGCCGGCAAGCTCAAAGTGCAGTGGATTATGACCCGGGCCCCGCTGGATCGCCGGGTGGTTTACGTCAACCCGGGCCCGACGGCCTCGGCAACCCAGGCCCGGCTGGCCGCGGTGCGGCAGTTGGTATCGGCCTATGTGGCTCGTGACCAGGTGGACGAACATCTGGCCCTCACCCGCACCCCCGAAGCCAAGTGGCCCGGTGCGGACATCACCACCATCGGCCAGCGTTTCCGCGGCGCGCAGCCGGCTCCGGTGCTGCCTCAACTGAACACCGGCGGCGAGGAGTAGCCTTGCGGCAGGCTCATTCCCCGGGAAGGAACCCGGAACTTGCCAACACCTCTTTCCGCACGGAGGCCGCAGCGTGAGCGGGAAACAGGCCCTGGCAGCGTTGATCGTCCTGCTGCTCTGCGGAGGGCTGAGCGGTTGTAGCCATCCGTGGGTCAGCAAGCGGCCCTCGGCCCCTTCGCTGGCCGTGGATGCTGGCGCGCCCCGTTCTCCGCTAGCCCCTCCGGAAGTCAAGCCCAGCCCTTGGGAGCGCTTGAAAGGGCTGTTCGTCTCCAAGAAAGACAGCTCGGCCAAACCCAAAGCCGCCAAGGATTCGATCTCGCTGGACAAAAAGCCCAAGCCCAACCCGGAACTGCTCTGTGCCCTGGGCCGGTTACACGAGCAGGCCCGGAACCCGAAAGCCGCCGAAAAGCAGTACCTGGCCGCGCTGAAGATGGACGCCAAATACGTGCCGGCCCATCTGGCTCTGGCCCGACTCTACGACCGCCAGAACCGCTTCCCCCAGGCGGTGCATCACTACCGGCAGGCGGTGGCCCTCCAGCCGAAGAATCCCGCCCTGCACAACGACCTGGGCGTGTGCCTGGCCCGAGCCGGGCAGATGCAACCGGCGGCCCAGGCCCTCGGCCGCGCCGTAGAGTTGGCTCCCAAGGAGCCCCGGTACCGAAACAACCTGGCCACCGTGCTGGTGCACCTGGGACAAACCCAGCAGGCGTTGCAGCAGCTTCAGGCGGTCCATCCGCCGGACGTGGCCGCTTACAACCTGGGCTATCTGCTGGCCCAAGCCGGCAAGCAGGCCGAAGCGGTCCGTTACTTCCAGATGGCCTTGCAAGCCAACCCGCGGATGGAGCCGGCCCGGGCGTGGTTGGCCCATTTGCAGCAGGCGTCTCGGGCGGTGGCTACCCGGCCGGCCGCGGCGCCCCGATACGGGCAGCAACCGGCGGTTGGCCAGGCTCCCGCTGCGGCGGCTCCCGGCCGGTAAGGGCGCAGCAGGCGCTTGGCACCTGCCGGGCAGTTGTCTTGGAGTACACCGGCAACGAGTTCTCGACGCTTCGGCGAGCCCCGGACAGAAGAGGTCTTGTGTCTTGCGTCTTGGGTCTTGAGTGGTGGAGAACACACGCCAATTGTTCGTTTGGCGTCGTGCAAGATTGCCGGCGGTGCCCTATCGTGTCGTTGGCGAGCCTCAGACTTCACGGCGAGCCCCGGACGTTAGTCCGAAGAGACGAGAGAAAAACGCTTGCGGTTGTTTTTCCTCCCCGAGCTAAAGCAAAGCTCGAGGCTCGCTGGGTGCCGTAACGAGCTACCGATTACGAGTACGAGTAGGAGTACGAGCACGAGCGATTGTTCTTACCCCGGTGCGGAAGCACCTTGCCGCTGACGGCCGTGCCGTCTTCCGCCGATTCAAGTCGGCGGCTCGCCGATTGCAAGAATTGCACTTATTCTTGCCCCGGAGTGGAAGCTCCTAGTGGCCGACGGCCCCGCCGCCTCCGGGAGCTGACGCTCCCGGCTCGCTGTTTCCAAGAATCAGCGCTTATTCTTGCGTCGGAGCGGAAGCTCCTTGCGCAAGGCGCACGGCGCAAGCCGCAAGCCGATTCCCACCCGGGAGCGGAAGCTCTCCCCACCCCCCCACGCCTCCACGCCTTTCACCTAAAGCTGCCGGCTCGCCGGGGAGTTGCGTTATCTCATCCACATAATTGCTACCCACTTTAGAAGATTCCTACGAATCCGACGGCCGTCCCTGGGCATCCAGGTCCAGGTCGTAGATGCGGTAGCGCTTGTAGAGTTTGGCCCCGCCTTTTTCCAGGCCCATCCGAGCCAGGTCGTTGGTTTCGGACACCCAGGAAAACTCCGCCTCGCGGATGCCCATCTCCAGGGCCTTGGGCACCAGGCCGTTGAGCAACACCAATCCTACGCCCCAACGCTGGTACTCCGGCACCACGTTGATGCTCACCACCCGGATGCGTTCAATTCGCTTCTTGGAACGCAGAATCTTCCAGAACCCGAAGGGGAACAGCCGCCCGTCAATCTGCTTGATTACCGGGTTGTAATCCGGCAGGCCGAACACCACGCCTACGGTCTTGCCCTCTTCGCTCACGGCGGCCAGGGCCAGCTCGGGCACCAGCAGGTACTTCAGGTTGGCGGCCATCGTCCGCACTTCGCCTTCGGTCAGGGGGACGAACCCCCACATCGTCTGGCAGGCTCGGTTGTACGTTTCCAGGAACAGCTTCGCTTCGTCGAACAGCCGCGTGGGATCCATCGGCCGCAGGTGGACTCCGGCTCGCTCCTTGGCCTGTTCTACCAGGGGGCCGAGCCGCTGGTTCACTTCGGGTAACTGCTCCACGTAGCCGATGTAGGCCAGCAGGTCGTGGGTCTTGCGGAACCCGTACTCTTCGATCAGCCGGGCGTAGTAGGGCGGGTTGTAAGTCATCATGAACACCGGCGGCCGGTCGAACCCTTCAATCAAAAGCGCGCACTCGTAGTTCATCGAAGGGTTCATCGGTCCCCGCAACTGGGAAATCCCTCGGGCGGCGAACCACTCGGCCACGGCGTCGAACAGTCCGCGGGCGGCTTCCGAGTCGTCTTCGCACTCGAAAAAGCCGAAGAACCCGCGGCGTTCCCGGTGCACTTCGTTGTGGCGGTGGTACAGGATGGCCGCCACGCGGCCCACGGTCCGCTCGCCTCGCCGGGCGACGAAGGTTTCCACCTCGGCCACGTCGTGGAACGGGTGTCGCTTCCAGCCCAGGAGCTGCTTCAGGTTGTCCCGTAGCGGCGGGACCCAGTTCGGGTCGTTGCGATACAGCCGCCAAGGCAAATTGAAAAAATCGCGGCGATCCCGCCGCGTGCGGACCGGAACGACGGAGAGGGTACTCATGGGCTGCTTGGAGAAAACAGACTTTCGGAAAGGGGGACACGAACCGGAGGGGCAGCGAGGACGCTCAGCCTTGCTGGGAATCGGGAGGGGGCGCCGGCTCCAGCACGCGAATCTGCGTGTGCACCACCAGGTCCTTGACCTGCGAGCGGTACTGGACCATGTGCGGGGCGAGCAGGTGGCGTTCCAGGGCTTCCAGGTTTTCCCACTTCTCGATGACCGTGACCACGTTTTCTCGCACCGGCGGCTGGTTGCTCAACGTGGTGGCCAGATCCAGGGCCGGGCCGTATTCCAGACAGCCTTCTTCCTGAAGCACCTGGGGGACCAACTGGTGGAACTGACGCAGGAACTCGTCCCGTTTGCCCGGTTGTACTTCGATCTCGGCAATCACGTGGATCATGGCTTGTTTCCGTCCAAGGGGAGCACGTGGGAGGGGGAACGATTTCCCAGTAT
>WFOE01000100.1 GCA_015488215.1 Planctomycetales bacterium | reverse complement strand
TCCCCACGCCCCCGTCCCTCCACGCCCTCCCTGGCTCAAGTCGGCGGCTCGCCGGCAGGGGCCCGTTGGACCTGCTCGGAAACAAATCGCTACCCAGCAAGCCACGAGGCGGCAACGCCCGCGGTCACGGTCACTAGTGCGCCCACGGTGGCGTAAAGGGGAAAGGGCAACGGGGCCAGCAGGTACAGGCCCACTACGCTCCCCAGCCCCAGCAGCATTCCGGCCACCGCGGCCCCCTGTCCCACGCGGGCAAAGAACGTCCCCAGCAGGAACAAGCCCAGCATGGCCCCGGCGTTCAGCGCGGCAATGGTTAGCACCTGGTCCACTACCGCCCGGGTGGCCGAAGCCCCCAGGTAGGCGATGACCATTTGCAGCAGGCCGAAGCCCAGGGTCAGCCAGCGGCTGGCCCGAAGCAGCCGCCGCTGGTCCCAGTCCTTGGCCGGGCCGGGACGCAGAAAGTCGTTCACCACCGCGGTGGCCGACGCGTTCAGCGAGCTGGAAAGCGTGGACATGCTGGCGGCAAACACGGCAGCCAGCAACAGGCCCACCAGCCCCCAACCTTGCGGCAGGTGGTTGCTGATGAAGTAGGAAAAGGCTTCGTCCCCTTTGGCAATAGGCCGGGCCGGCTGGTGGTGGGCGAAGAACGCCGCCAGAGCCACGCCCAGCAGCAGAAAAAGCAGAAACTGCCCCAACACCGACACGCCGCTAAGCAGCAGCGCCGCCGAGGCCCCTCGCCGCGTGGGCGTGCTGAGCAGCCGCTGCACAATCAGTTGATCGGTCCCGTGGGTGCCCAAGGTAAGAAAAGCCCCGCCGATCAGACCGACCCAGAACACGTTCGGATCGGTCCAGTCCCAGGTAAAGTCGAACATGCGGAACTTGCCCTGCTGGCGGCCGAATTGCCAGATGGAGTCCCAGCCCTGGGGCAACTGGGCGGCAATCCAGGCCAGAGCCAGCACGGCTCCCAGCAGGTAGATGGCCAGTTGCACGCAGTCGTTCCAGACCACGGACTTCATTCCGCCCCAGTAGGTGTAAAACAGCGTCACTCCGCCCACCAGCAGAATACAACCCGGGAGCCCCAGCCCCAGAAAGTGGCTCAGGGCAAGCGAGGCCAGGTAGAGCCTCAGCCCGTCGGCCACGTTGCGGGTAAGCAGGAACAGCAACGAGGCGGTGCGTTGGGCCCCGGTGCCGAACCGCTGCCGGAGCAGCTCGTAGGCGGTAAAGAACCGCCCCTGGAAAAACCCCGGCAACAACAGCCAGATGATGGCCGCCCGGCCCACGATCAGCCCCAGGGCCAACTGGACGTACTGGCGAAAATCCCCACCGGGGAGGAAAGTCTTCCCCGGCACGCTGAGTACGGTGGCGGTGCTGGTTTCGGTGGCCACAATCGAACCCAGCACAGCCCACCACGGCAACTGGCGTCCGGCCAGCAGATAACCTTCCATCCCGGCGGTGCGGCGGCCGGAAAGTACGCCCAGGGCTACGGCCACGGCCAGGTAAAGCACAAGCACGGCCAGGTCCACAGGATGCATTGTCACGGGGCCAGCAAGGATCATACTCAAGAGAAAGGCCCCTGCCGCCGGGCCAGGGCCTATTAGTGTGTCGAAACCGCCAAAGCCTCCCTATCTTGGCAAGCTCTTTGCGGCCGCTCAACAGGTTTGCCCGGTCTCCGGCAGCGCCGCGGAGCTTTGCAGGGAAAGCAGAACAAGGAACCGAAGCGTTGAATCCCGCAGACGATCTGGCCCGACTCACCACCGAGGCGGCCAACCCGGCCTCGGAACACCTGGACCGGCTCTCCGCCCGGGAAATCGTCGAGCTGATGAACCGCGAGGACGCCCAGGTGCATCAGGCCGTGCGCGAAGTGCTGCCCCAAGTGGCCCAGGCCGTGGAACTGGTGGCCCAGCGTTTGCGCAACTCGGGACGGTTGATTTATATCGGGGCGGGCACGTCGGGCCGGCTGGGCGTGCTGGATGCGGCTGAGTGTCCGCCCACGTTTCGCACCCCGCCGGAAATGGTGCTGGGAATTATCGCCGGGGGGCCGCCGGCGTTGGTGCGGGCCGTCGAGGGGCTGGAGGACCATCCCGAGCTGGGCCGCCAAGACCTGCAAAAGGTCAACCTGTCGGCTGCCGACGTGGTGGTGGGCATCGCCACCAGTGGCCGTACGCCTTATGTGCTGGGAGCACTCGAATACGCCCAGCAAATCGGCGCGGCCACCGTAGGCATCAGTTGCAACGCCGATCCGGAACTGGCTCGCGTGTGCCAGGTGCTCATCACCCCGATCGTCGGGCCGGAAGTGGTTAGCGGCTCCACGCGGCTCAAGGCCGGCACGGCCACCAAGATGGTGCTCAACATGATTTCCACCGGGGCGATGGTCCTGTTGGGCAAGACCTACGGCAACCTGATGGTGGACCTGAAAGCCACCAACCAGAAGCTCCGCGCCCGGGCGCTGCGACTGGTGATGCGGCTAACCGGGCTGGAAGCTCCCGCGGCCCAAGCCCTGCTGGAAAAGTGCCACTGGGAAGTGAAAACCGCCGTGGTGTGCCATCACCGCCAGGTGGACGCCCAGGAGGCCCGACAACTGCTGGCCCGAGAAGGAGGGCACCTGCGCCGCGTGATTGAACCCGACCCTCCCGAGCGGAGCAGCCCATGAGCGGCAGGCTCATCCTGGGAATCGACGCCGGGGGTACGAAAACCCTGGCCCGGCTGGCCCGACTCCGGCCCGACGGCACTTGCCAGCCGCTGGCCCAGGCCACGGCTGGACCGGCCAACTGGAACAGCAATCCGCAGCAAGCCCGACGCCACTTGGAACAGGCGCTAGAGCAACTACTCCGGCAAGCGGAACTGCCGCCCGGGCAAATCGACTCGGCTTGCCTGGCCGTGGCTGGGGCCGGACGCCCCGAGCAGCAGGAAGAACTCCACCGCTGGGCTCACGAACACGCCGTGGCCCAACGCGTGCTCGTGGTACACGACGCAGCCGCCGTGCTGGCCGCTGGTGGAACCGGGCAACTGCAAGGGGTGGCCGTAATCGCCGGGACCGGCTCGCTGGTCTGGGGGCGGGACGCCGCGGGCCGAGAGGCCCGAGCCCTGGGCTGGGGCCCCCTGCTGGGCGACCCAGGCAGCGGCTACGCCCTGGCCACCGAAGCACTGCGCCACGCGGCCCGGGAACTGGACCAACAGGGCCGGCCCGACTCCCTCCTGACCCGGGAAGTGCTGCACCACCTGGGGATTGGCACCCTCGGAGAACTGATTCGCACGCTCTCCCAGGGGGAAAACTCGCCTCGCCGCGTGGCACGCCTGGCTCCCGTGGTGCTTGAGGCGGCCAGGAACGGCTGTCCGGCGGCTTGCCGCATCGGCAGCTCGCAAGCGGCCGAGCTTGCCCAGGCGGTCCTGTGCGTCTTGCGGCAATTGGACCCTGGCCCCGAGCCGCTGCTGGCCCTCGGCGGCGGGGTGCTGGTCCACTGCGCGTGGTATCGCCGGCAGTTCCTCCGCGCCCTGGAACCGAAACTGCCTGCTGCGGCCCGGGTGAAACTGGTTCCCGAGCCGGTGGAAGGAGCCCTGCATTTGGCCGCCGGAGCCTTGCGCGAAAGCAGCACTTCCTAAGTGGGCAACCTAAGTGGGCAACATTAGCCTTTGAGCAGACAGGGGCGGCGGCATTCCCCGGCGAGCCACCACGGAGGGAGGTCTTGCGTCTTGGGTCTTGGGCAAGGTGTTTCCGCACCACCGCGGCAATCGGCTCGCGCCGTGCG
>WFOE01000099.1 GCA_015488215.1 Planctomycetales bacterium | reverse complement strand
TGCACATCCGGCATGGTGCGGCGGTGCCGCCTCCGGGAGCTTACGCTCCCGGCTCGCTTTTCTCCCCGAGCTGAAGCTCGGGGCTCGCCCGTTGCAAGAGTCGGTGGTTGTTCTTGCATTGGTGCGGAAGCACCGTGCGCAAGGCGCACGGCGCAAGCCGCAGGCCCATTCCTTACCGGAGCCGACCGTGGCATCAGCCGGGAAAGCGGTTATGATGGGAAACGCCTGCTGCCCGCCGGGCGGCGGGTTCCCCCCAGCCTGCGACATTCCCTCCTGTTGAACATGCGAGGAGTTCTTCCGGTGAAGCGTGCACGTGTGGGTTTCTTGCCTGTTTTGCTGGCGATGGTGCTGGCTCTTTCGGCCACTTCGGCCTCGGCACAGCAAAAGGGGCCCGGCGTCCCCGATCACTTGAGCGTGGCCCCGGGGTTTCGCGTGGAGCGCGTGGCCGGACCGCCGCTGGTGAATCGGCCCATCCACGCCGCTTTCGACGAACAAGGGCGACTGTACGTGACCGACGTTTCCGGCTCCAACGAGAACCTTTCCATCCAACTGCAAAAACGCCCCCACCGCGTGGTGCGGCTGGAAGATACCGACGGCGACGGCCGCTTCGACCGTTCCACCGTGTTTGCCGACCGCTTGCCGTTTCCCGAGGGGGCGCTGTGGTACCGGGGTTCGCTCTACGTGGCCGCCCCACCCAGCATTTGGCGACTGACCGACACCGACGGCGACGGCGTGGCCGACCAGCGCGAAGAATGGTTCCAGGGCAAGACGCTCACCCACTGCGGAAACGACTTGCACGGGCCGTACTTGGGCCGCGACGGCTGGATCTACTGGTGCAAGGGAGCTTTTGCCCAACAGCGGTACGAACGCCTGAGCGGCAAGCCGTTCGTTACCCGGGCGGCCCATATCTTCCGCGCCCCGGCGAACGCCCCGCGAGAGCCGGCTACCGGGTCGATTGTCCGTTGGGCCATCGAACCGGTGATGAGCGGCGGGATGGACAACCCGGTGGACGTGGATTTCACCCCGGGGGGCGAACGCATCTTTACCACCACCTTTCTGGTCCGTCCCGGCGGCGGGCTGCGCGACGGGCTCATCCACGCCATCTACGGCGGGCTTTACGGCAAGCGGCAACCGGCCATCCAGGGGCACATCCGCACCGGCGAGCTGATGCCCGTGCTGCTGCACATGGGAGCGGCCGCCCCTTGCGGTCTGGTCTGCTACGAAGGAACGGCTTTCGGTCCCGAGTACCGTTTCGACTTCTTCGCCTGCTCGTTCAACTTGCACAAGGTGATTCGTGTCCACCTGGTGAGCCAGGGGGCCACCTATCGGCCCGAGGTGCAGGACCTGCTCAGCTCCACGCATCCGGATTTCCATCCCACCGACGTGATCGAAGACGCCGACGGCAGCTTGCTGGTGGTCGATACCGGCGGATGGTACAAGCTCTGTTGTCCCACTTCGCAACTGGCCAAGCCGGACGTGCTGGGCGGCATCTACCGCGTACGGCGTCTGGCAGCCCGCGCGCCGGAGGACCCCCGAGGGCTGCAACTGCCTTGGGCCACCGCTTCGGTGGTGCAGGTGCTCCGCTGGCTTGATGATCCGCGTACCGCGGTGCGTCACCGGGCCATCGACCACCTGGCACGCCGCGGCCTGCAAGCCGTGCCGGCCCTGGCAGCCGCCCTGCGTAGCGACGGCCCCTGGCGGCTCTCTCCGCTGGGACGCACGGCCGCCGTGTGGGCGCTGACGCGGATCGACCACCCTCGAGCCCGTGCCGCCGTCCGCTCCGCTTTGGAGGATCCGGAACCCGTGGTTCGCCAGGCCGCCCTGCACAGCGTGGCTTTGCATCGGGACGTCGCCGCGCTGCCGTGGCTAAAGCGAGCCGTGGTCGAAGAGCAACCGCCGCTTCGCCGCGTGGCGGCCGAAGCCCTGGGCCGCATCGGGGCGCCCGAGGCCGTGCCCGCGCTACTCGCAGCCGCCGGCCGGTACGTGGACCGCGTGCTGGAACATTCCATCATCTACGCCCTGATCGAAATTGGCCATCCTCGGTCCACCGCCGCGGGACTGCAAGATGCCAAAAGCTACACGCGCCGGGCGGCCCTGATCGCTCTGGACCAGATGCCCGGGGACAACTTGGCTCCGCGGCAGGTGATCCCGCTGCTGGACTCGGGCGATCCGGTGCTGCGGAGTACGGCCGAGTGGATCGTGGATCATCGGCCGCAGTGGGCGCCGCAACTGGTCCCTCATCTGGAAAAGCAACTGGCCCGGGGCCGCTGGAGTCCCACCCAGCGGCAGCGGCTGCGCGACCGTCTGGTGCGGTTCGCTTCGACCGAAGCCGTCCAAGCTCTGCTGGCCCGGGCGGCCACCAATCCGCAACTGCCCCGGCAAGGCCGCATCCTGGCCCTGGAAGCGATGGCCGCCGCCGCGGGTAAGGAGCTTCCGGCCTCCTGGGCCGCCGCGGCGCTGAAGCTGGCCGAAGGCGACGCCCCCAAGCTCCGGCAGGCGGCCGTCCAAGTGCTGGGCCGGGCCAAGGTGCCAGCCGAACTACAGCAGCGCATCCGCAGCGTGCTGCTGACCCTGGGGCGCAACGCCCAGGTTGCCCCTTCGCTGCGGCTGCAAGCCCTGGCTGCGGTTCCCGGGGGAGTGGGCACGATGGAACCGGAACTGCTCCGGTTCGTCGCTTCGGCCCTGGACCAGCAGCGCCCGGTGGCCGATCGGCAAGCGGCCGTGCGGATTCTCAGCCGAGCCCGACTCGATACCCAGCAGATGGTCCAACTGACCGAAACGCTGGCCCGCATCAGCCCGCTGGATGCCCAGAACGTGCTGGCCATCTTCAACCGCGGCCGCAATCAGGCCGTGGGCAAGGCGCTGGTGGCCGCGCTGAAACAAGCCCCGGCCCGAAGCGCCCTGCGGCTGGAAGAGCTTCAGAAGTTCTTCGCCCGATTTCCCAAAGCGGTGCAGCAGGAGGCCCAAGGACTGTACGAACAGCTTCGGGCCGAGCGAGCCGACCAGCTCCAACGGCTGGAGGACCTGCTGGCCCGACTTCCCCCGGGCGATCCGCGGCGCGGGCAATTGGTCTTTCGCAGCTCCAAGGCCGCTTGTTCCGCCTGCCATGCCATCGGTTACCTGGGTGGCCGCGTCGGACCGGACCTGACCCGCATTGCCCGAGTGCGCACCCGCCGCGACTTGCTGGAATCAATCATCTTCCCCAGCGCCAGCCTGGTCCGCAGCTACGAGCCGGTGCAAGTCCTCACCGACGAGGGGAAAGTTTACAACGGACTCATCCAGCAAGAGACGCCCGAGGAGCTGGTGCTGGTTACCGGCCCGAACCAGCAGGTGCGCATCCCTCGCGAGTCGGTTGAACTAATCCGCCCCAGCCGGGTGTCGGTCATGCCGCAAGGGCTGGACAAGGTGCTCAGCTTGCAGGAGCTGGCCGACCTGCTGGCGTTTCTGGAATCGGCCCGGTAGTCCGGCCCGCGGGGCTTTCCTGCTGCTGTGAGCTACACGCTGCCCAAGCGGGCGATTTCTTCCAGTAGGAAGGCGCTGGCTCGGGTGCCCTGGTGGAAATCGCTCAGCGAGATTTTTTCGTTGGGACTGTGCGTGTTGTCGTCGTTTTGGCCCCAGCCCAGGAGCAGCACCGGCACGCCGAACCGTTCCTGAAAAGTGCTCACAACGGGAATGGATCCGCCTTCGCGGATGAACACCGGGGCGGTACCGAACGCTTCGGAGATGGCCTCGGCCGCGGCTTTGACGTAAGGGTGCTCGTCGTTGACCAGGACGCCTTTGGCCCCGTGGTAGCTTTTCAGTTCCATCGTTACGCCCGGCGGAAGCTGCTCTCTGAGAAATGGCTCCAGCGCCGCGGTGATTTTCGCCGGGTCCTGATTGGGCACCAGGCGGAAGCTGAACTTGGCCGAGGCTTGGGCCGGGATAATCGTCTTGGCCCCTTCGCCCTGGTAGCCGGCACTCAGCCCGTTGATGTCGAAGCTGGGTCGGGCCCAGCACCGCTCCAGCGTGGTAAAGCCGCGTTCGCCGCTTCCCCCTTCGACGCCCAACTGCTGGAAGAACGCCTCTTCGGAAAACGGCAGCATGGCCAGTCGCTGGCGTTCTTCCGCGCTGATGGGTTTCACATCGTCGTAAAAGCCCGGCACTTGCACCTTGCCATGTTCGTCCACTAGCGAAGCCAGCAGCCGCACCAACACGTTGGCCGGGTTGGTGACCGCCCCGCCAAACGTGCCCGAGTGCAAGTCGCGGTTCGGCCCCTGGAGCCGCAACTCGTAGTAAACAATCCCCCGCAGCCCGTAGGTGATAGCCGGCTGGCCGGGACCGAACTGGCACATATCGCTGATGACCACGCAATCGCAGCGCAATTCTTCCTGGTGCTCTTCGAGGAATGGGTCCAGATGGGCGCTACCGACTTCCTCCTCCCCTTCGATCAGAAAGATCAGGTTCACCGGCAGCGAGCCGGTGGTTTTGAGCCACGCCTCGGCCGCCTTGACGTGGGTGAACATCTGCCCTTTGTCGTCCGTGGCTCCGCGGGCGTACAGGTCCCCGTCGCGCCGCGTTGGTTCAAAGGGGGGAGAGTCCCACAGCTCCAACGGGTCCGGCGGCTGCACGTCGTAGTGGCCGTAAACCAGCACCGTGGGGGCTTCGGGTACCCGGGGGCTTCGGGCCACCACAATCGGGTGACCCTTGGTCGGATGCACCTGGGCATCGAGCCCCAAGGAGCGAAAATGTTCGGCCAGCCACTGGGCGGCCCGCTCGACTTCTCCCGCATACTGCGGATCGGTACTCACGCTGGGGATACGGAGCAACTGGCACAGCTCTTCTTCGAACCGCCGGGCGTTTTCCTTCAGGTATTGCTTGATCGCATCGCGAGCAGCCATCGCCGGGACACTTTCCACACAAGAGGGCACTTCCGCCGGGAACCGCAAAACCGGCCTGGAACGGACCGGCAGTTTGAAGAGTCATTGTACCAATCCCCCCGGCCATTCGGGACACCCCGTGCTGGACTGGAAACGGCTTGTGTCTCGCGGCGGGGGACTTCAAGCAGGTCAAACGAAACCCGGCTCCGGATGCGTCCGCGGCTGCTGCGATTAGGGCGTTCCAGCCGGGCGGAGCTGAAAGCGCCGGGCTCCTGGAATGTTCGCCGGTTCGGATGAGCCGGCCCCGGGCAGCTTGCCCTGGCTGGTAGTGAGCGGACCGGCGGGTTTCGCTGCCTGAGGCACCACCGGGCCCGGAGCTTGCAAGGCCGAAAGCACCTGCGTCCGGGCAGGCACAGGGGCAGCAGAAGGTTGCTCTGGCGAGGTTTTTCGGCGGGGGCGCAGCCGGTGTCCCTGGAGTCGCTTCAAGAGCTGCTGCACCCGCTCCGGCGAAGGCTTGGCGGCGAAGTTCGCTCCGCTGCTGGGGCGTGCCGGGGCGGAAGCGTGCGGCCGCGAGGTTACTTCGGCGGCCCGGGACAGCGGTACGCTGAACCGCCGCACCGAAAGCTGCTGGTTTCCTTGGGACGCGCCCTCCTCGGCTTGTTGTTGTCGTTTCTTGGGAGGGGTTGGGCCAGGCAGGGTGATTGTTACCGCCTCGGAATAAACGGGCGGCCCGCCGTACTTCGGCTTGAATCGCACCCGCAACACGCAACGAGCCCGGTACGGATGCTTGCGCACATAAGGCACAAACACCTGATAGACCGGGCCCAACATGCCCAGCCGCAGGTGGGTGGTCCAGGCCCCGTTGATGTAGTCGAACTGGTGCAGGAGTTTGGCCTGTTGGGTCTGGTTGCCTTGCTCGTCGTAGAGATAAATGCGCACGTCGCCGTCGGCCCGTACCGGCGTGGACTCACCGGCGGTGAAGAACATGATCTGCCCGGCAAAGCCGCGCGTAGGGAACCCATCCAGCCCGTTCCCTTCGGCCGGTTCCCAAATGGCGATAATTCGCACGACGGGGTTTTGGGCCGATGCCTCGGGCACTTCTTCCCGGTTCCAGTTCAGGAAGCTCTTCGTGCCGGCGCAGCCGCCACCCAGCAGCAGGCAAGCGCCGCAGAAGGCAAAACCGATGACAAAGCGAAGCGGTTTCATCGCGCTGCTCCCGTCCGCTGGGGAACCGTGGCCGTATCGGCAGGTGCCGCGAGCTGGCTTTCCGGCCTGAGCAACACGGGGCGAGGCGACGTGGTCGAGCGCGAGGCGGTCTGGTCCGCCGGGGTTCCCGAACCGGATGCGACCGGCTCCGTCTCTTCACGTCGCCCGAACACGCGCCAAGGGAGCCAGCCTCGCCGCCAGAAGGCACCGCGGCCTTTGTCGTCTTTCTGGGGAGGCATGACCGTTGTGGGCGTATTGGCCTGGTCTTCTTCCGAAGGCAAGGGAAGCTGCTCCACCCCGCCGGCAGGTTCCACCACGGACATGATTGGGCCGTGGATTGCTTCGGCTTCGTGCAGGTCGAAGTTCAGACGCTGGATTTCCACCTGCTTGATCAGCTCGGCATCTTCGGCGCTGTGGACAATCCTAGGGGTGAGGAAGATTAACAGTTCCGTGCGGCGAGTTACTTTGCCATCGTAGCGGAACGGCGCGCCCAACAGCGGCAGATCGCCCAACCAGGGCACCTTGCGTTCGACAACCTCCTCTCGTTTGGTAATCATGCCGCCCAGGACAACCGTCTGCCCATCGGGGACCGACACGGTGGTGCGGGCTTCGGTCAGGTCGAAGATGGGCGATTCGATTACGTTGCCGGTGGAGGGGTCGGTCAGGATGGGCACGCCCTGCCCCGAGATGGCGCTTTTGGTGGCGATGGTTTCCATAACAATGGTCCCATCGGGACTAATCCGCGGCGTAACCTGCAAGATGATGCCCACAAGCTGCGGAGTACCGATGACGGGCGTAACCCCACCGGCTTGGTTCGTGGTGGCCCCGGAAATAACCGGCACTTGCTGGCCCACGTGGATGACGGCCAGTTGGTTGTCCAGGGTGCGGATTTGCGGCCGGGAAAGCACCCTCACTTTGCGCTTGGCCGCCAGGGCGCGGATGAGCACGCTGACCGAGTTGCTACTGGCCGAAAGCACCAGCCCGCCAAACCCTAAGTCCCCGTTGATTCGGCCCACGGAAAAACTGCTCAACCCCTGCGTGCCCACCCGGCTGGGATGTGCCCGCGTGTTGTTGCCCAACTGCTGGTTGTTGAACAGGAAACCGGGGATTCGCTCCTCGTTGACGATGGTTTCCGTAGTGGTGGCCACGCCGGAGATGGTGTTGGTAACCGTCTGCTGGATGGTTTGGAAGTTGTCCAGATTGAGCAGGCTGCGGTCAAACAGCACCGAATCCTGCACCCCCAGCTCCACGCCGAACTCATCCGTGTTCTCCAGTTCCACTTCGACCAGCAGTGCCTGAATCACCACCTGGGCGGGGGCCTGGTCCAGCTTACGCACCAGCTCCAAAATCTCGTCGTAATACCGCGGCGTGGCGCTGATGAGCAGGCTGTTACTGACCGGTTCGGGCACCACGATAATCTCGCGCTCCAGCAGCTCGATGTTGCTGACCAGTTCGGGATCAATCTGCATCAGTTCCCGCTGGGACTGGAGGAATTGGTTGATTGCTTCGGCCACGTCGGCTGCCGGGCTGTTCTTGAGCCGAACGACGGTGCTTTGCCGCTGCCGCACGTCGGTCTGGTCCAGGCGAAGCAGGATGGCTTCGACCACCCGCAGTGCGTCGGCTCCGCCCATGGCGATGATGCTGTTGGTGCGCACATCGACCGAAAATCGCAGCGGCACCAGTGTGGAGCCAATCCCTTCGGCCCCTACGAGCTGAATTCCCTGGGCTTCTCCCTGCTGGCCCGGTTGCTGCGTGCCGGTGGCGAACAGGTTTTGCAGCAGTTCGGCCATGGCGGTGGCGTCGCTGTTGGCCAGGGTGAACACCTTGATTTCGGCCACTGCCGGCGAGGGGCGATCCAGATGGGCAATCAGCGCGGCCATCAGCTCCATGCTCTGCTGCGGCGCGGTGACAATCAGAGCGTTGATCCGCGGATCGGCCGTTACCCGCACGTCGGCCAGCACGCCGGAACGGACCAGCTTCTGGGCGTCTCCCTGGCTGGTCAAAAACTCCAGCGCCACCGACTTGATTTCCCGCAACTGCTGCGGCACCTGGCCCTGGCCCGCGGCGGCTCCCACCTGTCCGGTCGCCTGGCCGGGGAGCGTTGGGGCCGGGGCGGGGTTGAGCACGCTCTGGA
>WFOE01000098.1 GCA_015488215.1 Planctomycetales bacterium | reverse complement strand
GTTGCAAGGTGCGGGGGGTGAAATTGTAAATATGGGCCCGATGGAAACAGCGGCCGGGGCGGGCCAGCGGAGCGGTCAGGTTGGGGCACTCCACGTACAACAACCCCCGGGGAGCAAGCAGCTGCCGGATCTGTTCCAGGGCTTGCCGGGGCGAGCGCAAGTGTTCGATCACGTGGATCAGCAGCACCAGGTCCCAATCGCCCGTGGGGGGCAGCTCTTCCAAGCGGCAACATTCGAGCCGGGCACGCAGATGCTCTCGGCCCCAACGGCAGAAGCCTCGGCCCGGATCAATCCCGTGGGCATCGGTCCCGTGCAGATCGAACACCTTCACCGTGGCCCCGATTCCTGCGCCGATTTCCAGCACGCGCATCCCCGCCCGAAGCCAGGGCCGCAATTGGCCGAAGATGCGCAAGCCGTTGCACCACGCCCGGACCACTCGCCGAACCGAAGGGCTCTCCTCCCCGTGGTACTGGCGGCGATAGCTTTCGGCGTAGAATCGGGCAAGCTCGTCCTGGCTAGGGACCCGGGCGTGCCGGACCAGCCCGCAACTGCGGCAGATTACCGTTTCCAGGGGCTGCCCGTGGCGGTCCAGCATATCGACCGGCTCGAACTCCCTCTGCCCGCACAAATCGCAGGGGAGAAGCGCCTCTGCCGAACGGAGTCGCTGCCCGTGCAAGCCGGCCGGGACCGCCAGAGGTGTGTCGGAACTATCCATGGGCAAAACGCTGGCACAGGGGGTTGCTGCATTCCAGAGGGGTGGTACTCTACCGGTCCGGCGGCGGCGGGGTCAACGCCAGCCCAGCGCCGCCAAGAGCACCGGGGCTGGCTCCCCTGGCGTGGGCACAAGCCCCCTTTGCCGCGGGTGCAAGCCACGGTATCCTAGAGAGTTCATCACCCTAGTAGGAATCTCCGCTCGGTTTGAGGAGAGCGTGATGGCCGTTCCCAAACGCAAACAGTCCAATTCCCGAACAGGCAAACGCCGCAGTCACGATCACCTGAAGCCCAAGCAGCTTCAGGCCTGCCCTCAGTGCGGCCAGGCCAAGCCTTCGCATGTGGTCTGCCCCACCTGCGGGTATTACATGGACCGTGAGGTCGTCGATATGAGCAAATAGGTCCCCCCCGGAGCGTCTTTGACCGGAGAACGCCGCGGTGAGCCGGATCGCTTTTCTGTTTCCGGGCCAGGGTGCGCAGCGAGTCGGGATGGGCAGCCAGTTGGTGGAGCAGTGCCCGGCGGCCCGGGAGCTGTTTGAGCGGGCCGGCGAAGTTCTAGGCTACGATTTGCTCCGCATTTGTCGGGAAGGCCCCGCCAGCGCGTTGGACTCCACGCTTTACAGCCAGCCGGCCATCTTTGTCACTTCGCTGGCCGCCCTGGAATACTTGCGCCAGCAAGAGCCGGACGTGGTACTCGCCTGCGAAGCGGCAGCGGGGTTGAGCCTGGGCGAATACACCGCAATGGCTTTTGCCGGAGCGATGAGCTTCGAGGACGCCTTGCGGGTGGTGCAGTGCCGAGCCCAGGCCATGCAAGCGGCGGCCGACGCTGCCGCCGGAGGAATGGTCAGCATCCTGGGACTGGAGCGTGCCCAGGTAGAAGAACTCTGCCAGCAGGCCCGCGGCCAGGACGTGTTGCAAGTGGCCAACCTGCTCTGCCCGGGTAACGTTGTCGTCTCCGGCGCCAAAGCGGCCTGCGAACGTGTGGCCGAACTGGCCGAGCAGGCCGGAGCCCGCGTGGTGCCGCTGGCCGTGGCCGGGGCGTTCCACACCCCGATGATGCACCCGGCCGATGAGCATCTGGCCGAAGCGCTAGCCCAGGTGGAGCTTCGCCCGCCGCAACTGCCGGTGGTTTCCAACGTGGACGCCCGACCGCACGAAGACCCGGAGGAAATCCGCCGCCTGCTTGTGCGCCAGGTAATCCAGCCGGTGCTTTGGGAAGATTCCATGCGTTACCTGTTGGAACAAGGCTTCGACACGTTTTACGAAGTAGGCCCCGGCCGAGTGCTGCGGGGGCTGTTGCGGCGAATTGATCGCCGGGTCCGCTGCACGTGCGTGGAGTGTTGATTTTCTTCGGCGGAGCAATCAAAGTATCGGCCAACCTTTTTCCGAGTTGGCCCGGGCGGCCTCGGCCCGACCCCCATTGCAACAAGGACATTGGCCATGACCCAGGCGGAAAATCGGCCCGTGTTTCCGGTGGATCTGAGCGAGCAAGTGGCCTTGGTCACCGGAGCCAGTCGCGGCATCGGACGCGAAGTGGCCGTGCAACTGGCCCGGTGCGGAGCCCGCGTGGCCTGCGTTGCTCGGAACCAGCAGTTGCTGGAAGAGCTGGTCCGGCAGATAGAAAATGAAGGGGGCCAGGCGGCCTGCTGGAGCGTGGACGTCACCGACTCGGAGCAGGTCAACCAGGTGGTTGACGAGGTGCTGCAGCGTTGGCAGCGGCTCGATATCCTGGTCAACAACGCCGGGATTACCCGTGACACGCTGCTTCCCCGCATGCAGGACGAGCAATGGGACGAAGTAATCGCTACCAACCTGCGGGGAACGTTCCTGTTCACCCGAGCTGCCACGCGGCCCATGATGGGGCAGCGTTACGGGCGGATTATCAACATTTCCAGCGTATCGGGCTTGCGAGGGAACAAAGGCCAAAGTAACTACTCGGCCTCCAAAGCCGGGGTGATTGGCTTTACCCGCAGCGCGGCCATGGAGCTTGCCGGGCGGAAAATCACTGTCAACGCCGTGGCTCCCGGGTTCATCGAAACCGACATGACGGCCGCCCTGGGCGACGTGTTCAAAAGCGAAGTAAAAAAACGCATTCCGGCCAAACGCCTCGGCCAGGTGGAGGACGTGGCTGCCTGCGTGCTGTTTTTGGCCAGCCCGGCGGCCGGGTATATTACGGGACAAACCATCGCCGTGGACGGCGGGTTGGGGGTGGGGCTGTAGCTCCCCCTTTGCCCACCTTGACAAATTCGCGGCGGCTGGATTAGCCTCTGTGGTTTTGAACGCGGCATATTTTGCCCAGGCACACCGCGCCGGCAGGTGGCGGCACCTGCTGCCGGTGATTGCACCCAAGGCACACGATGGAGGACAAGCA
This sequence comes from Planctomycetales bacterium, assembly GCA_015488215.1. Classification (GTDB taxonomy): domain Bacteria; phylum Planctomycetota; class Planctomycetia; order Pirellulales; family S012-138; genus S012-138. The sequence continues at coordinate 12,983 of WFOE01000098.1, read as the reverse complement.
CTGTGGACTCGATCGAGGAAAAAGTCAAAGACATCATCGCCCAGGAACTGGACGCCCCCCGTGACCAGATCAACGACTCCACCCACTTTATCAACGACCTGGGTGCCGACTCGCTGGATATGGTCGAGCTGGTCATGCGGCTGGAAGAAGAGTTCGGGGTGCATGTTCCCGAAGATGCGACCGATAAGATTCAAACCGTGGGTGAAGCCATCGAATACATCAAGCAGCATGCAGGGTCGTAAATGCAGCGTCGCCGGGTTGTGGTCACCGGGCTAGGGGTCGTCACCTCGTTGAGCCGGCAGGTGGACGATCTGTGGCAGCGCATTTGCCGAGGCGAAAGCGGCATTGGGCCCATTACCGTGTTCGATGCCAGCCAGTTTCCCGTCCGCTTCGCCGGCGAGGTGCGCAATTGGTCCACCGAAGGCTATCTGTCCAATAAGGAAGCCCGGCGGCTCGACCGCTTCTGCCAATTCGCCATGGTGGCCGGAATCGACGCGGTCCGGGACGCCGGCATCGACTTCCAGCAGTGCGATAGCTATCGCTGCGGGGTGATTGTCGGCTCGGGGATTGGCGGGCTGAATGAAATCGAAACCCAGCACGAACGCCTGCTGACCAAAGGCCCCGAACGCGTCTCGGCCTTTACCATCCCCAAGCTGATGGTCAATGCGGCGGCCGGGCAGTTGTCAATCCACTTCGGGCTGCGCGGCCCCAACGCCGCCGTGGCTTCGGCGTGCGCCAGTGCCAGCCACGCCATCGGCGAAGCGTTTCAGGCCATCCGCTACGGCGAGGCCGAAGTGATGCTCACCGGCGGGTCCGAAGCGGCGCTGACCCCCATGGGAATCGCCGGATTTGCCCAGATGCGGGCTTTGTCCGAGCGGAACGACGAGCCGACCCGGGCCAGCCGCCCCTTTGACAAAGACCGCGACGGGTTCGTGCTGGCCGAAGGGGCCGCCGTGCTGGTGCTGGAGGAGCTGGAGTTTGCCCGGGCCCGTGGAGCCCGAATCTACGCCGAACTGGCCGGCTACGGAGCCAGTGCCGACGCCGGCCACATCACCCAGCCGGACCAGAGCGGCCAAGGCCCTTCCCACGCCATGCTGCGGGCAATCCAGGACGCCGGAGTGGCCCCGGAACAGATGGACTACATCAACGCCCACGGAACCGCTACCCCGCTGGGCGATGTGGCCGAAACCAACGCCATCAAGCGCGTCTTCGGCCAGCATGCCTATCGGCTCAACGTCTCCAGCACCAAAAGCCAGCTTGGGCACCTGTTGGGGGCCAGCGGAGCGGTCGAAGCCGTACTCACCGTGTTGGCCATCCACCACCAGACGGTGCCGCCGACGATCAACCTGGAAACCCCCGACCCGGACTGCGACCTCAACTACACCCCGTTGGAACCGGTCAAGCGGCCGGTACGGGTGGCCATGAGCAACAGCTTCGGCTTTGGCGGGCACAACGCTTCGCTGGTGTTCCGCGCCTTGGAAACGTAGTTCGAACCTGGATTTCGCCCCCCTTGGCAAGCGGCTTGCGCCGCCAATCTCTTTCCCGGATGCTCCGGCCATGATGGTCCTGGGCGTGGACGAAGCCGGCTACGGTCCTCGACTTGGACCGCTGGTAGTGGCGGTTACCACCTGGCGTTTCGCTGCGCAGCGCCCGTGTGAACTCTGGCCTCTAATGGACCGCTGCCAGGCCGCGTTGCACGAAGCGGGAATCCCAGTCGCCGACTCCAAACAGGTGTACCGTGCCGGGCGCGGCTGGGCCGACCTGGAACAGGGGGCCTGGCTGGCGTTGCACGCCCAAGGGCTTGTGCCGCCGGCCGGCTACAAACAGCTTTTCGACTCGCTGGATTCAAGCTGGAACCAGGCCCGGCGCGAGGCGCCCTGGGAGTCGGGGTTCCGGACCCGGCTGCCTCGGCAAATCGAACCGGACCAGTGCCTCGCAGCGGTCCGCGACGCGTGCCGTAGGCTGGCTTGCTGTGGTGTGGAGCTGCTGGGTGTCCGGGCCCGTGTCCTGTTTCCAGCTCAGTTCAACGACGCATTGCGCCGCTGGGGGAACAAGGCCGCGGTGCTTTCCCGCGTTTCCCTGGAACTGCTGCGTTGCACGTTGGAAAATCCGCCTGCTCCGGCCGAAGGCGAACCGCTGCTGGCCCTTTGCGACAAGCACGGCGGGCGGAACCATTACGCGGCGCTGCTGCTGGAACACTTTCCCGGACAGTGGTTCCGCCCCGGGGAAGAATCGGCCGCCCGGAGTGTCTATTCCGGTCGGTGGAACGGCCAAGCCGCCCACTTTTATTTCCTGCGAGACGGCGAGCGGTATCTGGTCGTGGCCCTGGCTTCGCTGGTGGCCAAATACCTGCGCGAACTGGCCATGCAGGCTTGGAACCACTTCTGGTGCGACCGCCTGCCGCACCTGAAGCCCACGGCCGGATACCCGCAGGATGCCCAGCGGTTCTGGCAACAAACGGCCCCGGTACGCGAACAGCTCGACTGGCCCCAAGAATGGCTCTGGAGGGAGCGTTGACCATGCGGCTTTACATCATGCGACACGCCTGGGCCGTTCCGCCCGACCCGTTCCATCTGGAACAAGACGAGCTGCGCCCGTTGAGCGAAGAAGGCCGACGGCGGCTGCACCGTTGGGCGGAGCAGTTGCAACAGCAGGGGATTGCTCCCCAGGTGGTGCTCACCAGTCCATTGGCCCGAGCGGTACAAACCGCCCAGATTCTCGCCGATATCTTGCCCGGGCAACCAGCGGTTCGCATCTGCCCCGAGCTGGCCCCGGGCGTGGAACTGCCTCGGCTGTTGCAGGCGGTGGCAAATATGGGAGCGGAGTCGATGCTCTGGGTGGGCCACATGCCCGACGTGGCCGAGCTGGCCCAAGCTCTGGTCTGCCCCGGCACGGCGGCGTGCCAGCACTTCGCCCCGGCGGCGATGGCGGTGTTGGAGTTCGACGGGCCCCCGACCCCCGGCGGAGGCCGCCTGCTCCAAGTGCTCGATCCGGCCCAATGCGGCGTGTAACCACCGGCCGCTAACCCCGGCCTCCGGCTCCGCAGCAGCCGAGTGGATGGGCACAGCCGGTCATTGTTCGGTCGAAAGCAGCCGGTGTAGCTCTTTTTCCAGTTCCTGAAAAACCGGTTCGGGGCTCTGCCGCAAGCGCTGCCGTAGCGCATGCAAATCGTCCAGGTAATCCACGTCCGGCCAAGGAGGCAGGGCCACCCAAGGCACCCCGGCCTGCCGGAGCCTTGCTACCGACTGCTCCCATACCTGCGAAGTGCCCCAGGCAATCTGCTGGAACAGTTCCGGCACATCGCGGCTTAGCCCCAGCAGGTAGTAGCCGCCATCGTGGCTGGGGCCAAGCACTGCGGTGTGGCTTTCCAGCAGGCGGAAAGCCTGGCGGATGTGCTCCCGGGGCAGGTCCGGTACGTCGGCCCCCAGGAGTACGACGGGGCCCTTCCCTTGCCGGAACTGCTGCTGCACGAAAGCGCGCATCTTAGCGCCCAGGTCTCCCTCCGACTGGGGCACCACCAGCCAGGAACTACCCGCCACGGCGGCTTCCATCTCCGGCAGGCGCTGCAGTGGCCAGACGACCAGGCATCCTTCCCATTCCCCCCTGCCACTCAAGTGCCGCAGCAGGCATTGCACGAACAGACGATGCACCTCGGCGGCCCGGTGCATACCCAGGCATCGGCCCAGCCGGGTTTTCACCTGGCCCGGGGTCCAGTACTTGGCCATTACTCCCAGCACTGGCTGAGTGGACTTGGTAGAGCGGGCAGGCATCGGGCGTTCCCCCAGCTTCGGTCTTCAGTCGCCGGAGGATTGCCGCTTTAGGCCCTGGATCAGCCGGTCCAGCAGCAGGGGATGGATCCGCCCCCGGAAGCGCTCTTTGCCTTCGATCTGCACCACGGGAACGCAGGTGTCGTACCTGGCCCGCAGTTCCGGGTGCTGGTCGATGTCCACTTCCTGGACCTGGAAACCCCGTTCGACCAGCAGGGCCTTGGCCTCGTCGCACAGATGACATCCCCGGCGGGTGTAAAGCACGGCGTGGAGCATGTTGGTTATCAAAGGAGCGAGAGGGTTGCAAACCATCCAAGAAACACACCTGCGCGGCGGCAAACGCCCATGCCGCGGCACCGAGTCGGCCAAGGCGTTCCCCTCCTCGGGCTACTTCTCGGCCAGCAGTTTGAGAATCTGCTGCTCCATTTCCACTTCAGTGCCGGGCCGGTAGCCCACCCACTGGTAGCGGATTCTCCCTTGGCGATCCAGCAGCACGGTGGTGGGATAAGCTCCCGGCCAGGCTCCCAGCCGGTCCAGTTCGCGACGGGTTTGTTGTTCCGGGTCGGCATAGATGGGCATTTGGGCGTTGAACTGGTCCAGGAACGCCTGGGTTTCCTCGCGGAGCAGCTTCACGTCGAACGGCTCGCCCGGCGGCAGGCAGGAGACGGCCACCAGGCGGAAATCGTCCCTCGGCCGTAGCTTCCGGTATAGGGCATACAGGTGCGGAAACTCGTCCCGGCAGGGCCGGCACCAGGTACCCCAGAAGTTCAACAGCACCACCTCTCCCCGCAGCGAATCGGCTCCCAGTGGCTCCTGGGCATAAAGCAACGGAACGAGCCTGACCTGAGCCACCACGGAACCGGAACCGGGCCCGGAGGAATCGCTGCCCTGGTTGGCCACCATCAGTGCCACGACCAAGGCCAACGCGCCCAGGATGACCACAAACGGCCACGACGAAGCGGATTGGTCCGCCCCGGGTTGCTGAGGGGACGACTCCGCTTCCGATTCGGGAACCGAAGGCGTGGGCGAATCGCTCATGGTTTCAGAAGCTTCTTCGGCAGCGACCTATTCCGGTTTGCGGAGCTCCACGCAGATGCCACCTGCCCGCAGCAGCTTGTGGATGGGCGTAAACCACAGCTCCTTGGCCCACTGGAGCCCCACCTCCTGGCACATCTGGTACAGTTCCTGGCGGTTGTAAGTGCGGCAGCGCCACACCCGGCTGGTCCAGGCTCCGCCGAAGTTGTCCTCGGTGGTCAGCAGCAGCATGCGGGCCCCCGGCTGCATGACGCGGGCCAGCTCGCCCAGCCCCAGGCGCGCATCGGGCAGGTGTTCCAGCACGTAGCCGCAGGTGACGCAGTCGAACGTCCCGTCGGCAAAGGGCAGCCGGGTCAGGTCGGCCACCAGAAAGTGAGGGCGCGTGCTCTGGATCCGTTTGCGGGCTCGGCGGACCATGCCCGGGGAAATGTCGAAGCAGGTAATCTGAGCGTCCGGATCGGCGTATTTGAGCAGGTGGCGTAGAATCTGTCCCGCACCGCAGCCCACGTCCAGAATCTGCTTGCATCCCCGCAGGTCGAAGCGGCGAGTGCGCAGCAGCCGTTCGCCCAAGGGGGTGTGCAGCGAAAGGAAACTGCACACGGCCAGGATGGCTCCCTGCGGGCCGTCGTACACGTGGCGCACGGTCTCCCGGTACTGGTCGTAGCTGACCTGCTCGATTGTCCGGTCTTCCAGCAGCCGGTTGATGGCTTTTTTCCGGGGCTGGCCGGAACCGGCCGAATCCGGCCCCTGGCCGCGGCTACGCCGTCGGCGGATTAGCAGCGGGCGGCGTTTTGTTTTGGAACCCATAGGCATCACCCGTCTGGAAAAACGGCCAAATCACCGGGGAAGGAGCATACCTGCATCCCAAGTTACCATCGTACCAGAAGCGGTTTCAAAATGATACGCGGCGAGTAAAAGTTATCCATTCCACCACCAGCACGCCCAGGGCCAGCAGTAGCGCCCAGCGCCACAGCGGCCGCTGGATCGGCTGACGCACCGCGGAACCGACCACGGACTGGTGCCGAATCTGCACCTGATGCCGGGCCCGCACGTCGCTTTCGGCCCGGTCGAACAGGTTTACCGTGAACCACCGCACCGTCCGGTCCTTGTCCACCACGCGATACACGCCCAACTGGTCCGTTTGCAAAAAGGGGAACAGGTTCCCGCTACGCCGCCGTAATGGGTAATGGGTGCCGTCGGGGGCCACCACAGTCAGCTCGGCAGCCGTGGTGTTAATCCGCAGCGAAGCCACCTGGCCGGGGCGGAGGCTCGTTGCCCGGGCCATCTGCTCGGCCCGACCCAACACCTGCAGCACGTTCAGGATGAATACGGGAAAACTGGTGCGGATGGGCCAGTTGGTTGTTACGACGACCTTCCCCCCCTCTTCTTCGTCGATGAGCGTGAACCCTTGCACCAGGTCGAGAAATCCTTCCCGCGGGGCCACTACCATCAGCGGTCCCGTGTCGGCTTCCATCAGCACGTGGCCTCCCGAGGGCACCGGTACCGAAAACCCTTCCACGATGTCCACGCCCGACATATCGACCAGTTGCATCAGCGGGTGTTCGGCTGCCAGGTCGATGAGTTGGGGCTGCTCGTGTAGCTTCGGGGGCCAGGGCACCCCGGGCCGGAAGCCCCAAGCGGCCGTTCGCGGCACGCGGCCTAGGTGCCACGTGTTGGCTAGCGGCAGCAGCGGCCTTTTGGTCTTTTCGTCCAGCGGTGGTTCGCAGCGGTCGAAGATTACTAAATCGAACGTTCCGGCCAGGGCGGCGTGGCGGTACTGGGGCGTTTGCAGGTACTGGGGGCTCTGGACCATCAGATGGCAAAGCTCCCCGGCCAGCGAGGTTTGCAGGGCCAGTTCCAGCGGTTCGTTGCCGGGGGTAACGAGCAGTACGTCGGCCCGTTGCGGCGGATTGACTACGGCCCAGGCCGTGTTGTCCAGCGCCAGGGCGTCGTCGATCCGCAGCTTCAGTTCCAGCGGCCCGGGCTCTATCTGGCCCAGATCGAACACCACGCTGGTGGCTCCCTCGGCTGGGACTTCCAGCTCCTGGGCATCGAGCAGCACCTGGCCGCGGCGCAGCTCGGCCAGCACCCGACGCGGCTCCGAGCCGAAGTTCTCCACCTGGGCGAACGCCTGCCAGGCGTCGCTGCGGCCCGGGGGGCGATCCACCTGCAACGCGGTGATGGCCAGGTTCCACGTCTTTTCCTCGCCCACAGGCAGAAACCGCGGCGTGAGATTGCCCAGCGGCACGTCCGGCACGGGAAACCGGCCGTCGCTGAGCAGCACCAGTGTGGCGGGCAGCGGGTCGGGCACAGGCACGTCGGTCGGGTCGTTGGCCAGGCGGCCCGGGTTGGCCAGACCCGAGGCCACCAGCAGCGCTTCGCGCAGCCGGGTGCGGCGGGCCGTCGGTTGCAGCCGCCGCAAAGCCTCTTTCAGGGCCGGGCGACTGTCGGTAAAGGACTGAAGCACCTCGGCCCGATCCGAAAAGGCGACGACCATGGCCACCGCGTCGGAATCCATCTGGTCCACGGCGGCCAGGGCCTCCTGTCGGGCTCGTTCCCAGCGGGCGCGCCCCTGCTCGGTGGCCGACATGCTGGCCGAAACGTCAATCAAGAAGATGAACCGCTCGCCTACCAGTCGGGTTCCCCGCCACGAGACGCCCAGCAACGCAAGCAACACCAGGGCGGCGGCCAGCAGTTGCAAAAACAGCAGCAAGTTGCGGCGCAGGCGCTGCCAGAGCGAATTGACGTGCATGTCCTCAATCATGCGCAGCCACAGATAGGTGCTGGGCACTTCCACCTCGCGGCGGCGCAGCTTGAGAAAGTAAAGCAGCAAAATGCCGATGGGCACAGCCAGGGCCAGCGCCCACAGTGCTCCGCTCAGCGGGGAGTCCAGTTGCAGGTTCATTGCACCAGCCCTCGCTGCCGCAGGTGCCGCAGCACCACGTCCTCTACGGCCGCGGTGTTGTCGGTGCCCAGGTAGGCCAGGCCTCGCCGGGTGCAAAAGACCCGGGCGGCGTTGCGGAAGTTTTCCACCGTTTGCCTGTAGCGGCGGAGCAGACCGGCCGTTACGGTCACTTCGGCCGCGTCGGCGTCCTCGGCGTCCAGCAGCCGCAGGTCGCCACTGAGGTCCGGGTCCAGCTCTTCCTGGCTCAGCACGTGAACGACGTAGATGTCGAACTCCCGAGCCAGCAGCGTCCGCAGGGCGTCCTGGTAGCCGGATTTGTCCAGCAGGTCGGAGATCAGCACCACGATCCCCTTGCCCGAGTTGGCCAGGCAGAACCGTTTCAGCGCGGGAGCCAGTTCCGTCGGGCCGCCGGGAGCGAGCTGGTCCAGAAACTCCACCAGCCGGGGCACGCTTACCCGGCCGCGAAGCACGGGGCTGGCCTCGACGGACGAGCCCCGCAGCGCCTGCACCGAAACCCGATCCCCGCGCACCAGTCCCACGAACCCCAACGCGGCGGCCAACCGCACGGCCCATTGGAGCTTGGTCGGCTCGCCAAAGTTCATCGACTCGCTGGCGTCCAGCAGCACGTAGAAGTGGATGTCCTCTTCTTCCAGGAACAGCTTCAGGTAGAGCCGGTCCAGCCGCGCGTAGCCGTTCCAGTCGATGAACCGCAGGTCGTCCCCGGGCACGTAGTCGCGGTAGTCGGCAAACTCCACGCTTTGGCCCTTGCGGCGGCTGCGACGTTCTCCCTTGAAACGCCCGTGGAACACCTTGCGCGTCACCAAGTGCAGGCGTTCCAGCCGCGTGACCAGTTCGGGGGGCAAGAGCACTTGGGTCATCGAGAACCGGGCCTCGTCGTGGCATGCTGCCCGCAGGCGTTCCGGTCGGGAAGCCACCGGCAAGGGAACACCTCGCCGCCGCTTTGCCGGAACTCTCTCCTACTGAATGTGACCGCTGAAGCCGCCCGGTTCAATACTGCCGGCGATGCACCTGGCTGAATACCCGAATGGGCAACCCCTGGATGCGGAGGAACCCCTCGGCGTCGTCCTGGTTGTAATCGCCGCCCCCTTCCATGGTGGCCAGCGCGGCATCGTACAGGCTGTTGGGGCTGCTGCGCCGCTGGACCAGCAGGTTGCCCTTGTAGAGCTTGAGCGTTACCGAACCGTTGACCACCTGCTGCGCCTGGCGGATGAAGGCCATCAGGGCATCCATTTTCGGGTGGAACCAGAAGCCGTAATAGACCATCTCAGCCACCTCGGGAGCCAAGCGGTCGCGCAGGTGCAGCAGGTCCCGATCCAGCGTCAACTGCTCCACCAGGCGATGGGCCTCGTAGAGCACGGTCATGCCGGGGGCTTCGTACACGCCGCGGCTTTTCATGCCCACGAAGCGGTTTTCCACCATGTCGATCCGCCCGATGCCGTGGCGTCCGCCCAGGCGGTTCAGTGCCTCGACCATTTGCAGCGGGGAGTGCGGTTCTCCGTTCAGGCGGACCGGCACCCCGTGTTCAAAGTCGATGGTGACGCTTTCCGGCTCGTCGGGAGCCTGCTGGGGGCTGACGGTCATGCCGAACTGCACCAGCTCCAGCCCGTCGGTTTCCAGGTCTTCCAGCTTGCCCGCCTCGTAGGAGATGTGCAGGCAGTTTTCGTCGGAACTATAGGGCTTTTCCGCCGTGGCTTTCACCGGGATGTTGCGCTGCTGGCAGTACTGAATCATTTCGCTCCGGCCGGGGAACTGTTCCCGAAAGCTCCGCATCCGCCAGGGGGCCAGGACCTTCACTTCCGGGGCCAGAGCGTCCGCGGCCAACTGGAAGCGGCACTGGTCGTTCCCCTTGCCGGTGGCTCCGTGGGCAAAGGTGTCGGCTCCCACCTGGCGCGCCACCTCCAGGCACTTTTTGGTAATCAGCGGTCGGGCAATCGAAGTGCCCAGCAGATACACGCCTTCGTAACGGGCCTGCCACTGGAGCACCGGAAAGGCAAAGTCGCGGCAAAGCTCTTCGCGGGCATCGACCAGGTGGGCTCCGGCCGCCCCGAGCCGCCGCGCCTTATCGAGCAACGCCTGGCGATCCTCGCACGGCTGACCCAGGTCCACGTAAACGGCGTGCACCTCGTAGCCCTGGTCCATCAGCCAGGCCAGGATGACGCTGGTGTCTAGACCGCCGGAATAGGCCAGCACGCATCGGGGCATGGACGTTTCCTTCCGTTCAAGGGAACTGGGACGACGATTCGCCGGGCGGAAAACCGTATTGTGAACGCCCCGGCCCAGGGCGACAACCGCCTCTTGCAGGCCGCCCCGCCGGAGACTTGGAAGAGCTGGTTGTTAGGCCGAGGAAAAAGGGCTCAATCCACCGGGTTGCCCAGAAACAAATGGCAGTAGCTTTCGTAACGCCGCGTGTCGATCAAGTAGTCGGCCACAGCGTCTTTCACCGCGCAGTGGTCTTCGTTCATGTGGGTGCAGTCCGGGTAGCGGCACAGGTTCACAAAGGGGCGGATGTCGCGGAAATACCCGGCCACTTCTTCGGGAACCACATCCCACAGCTCGAACTGCCGCACCCCCGGCGTATCGACCACCCAACCGCCGAAAGCCAGACGGTAGAGCTGGGCGGCGGTGGTGGTGTGGCGTCCCTTGTGCGTTTCGCGGCTGACCGGCTGCACGCGGATGTTGAGCCGGGGGTCCAACGCATTGAGCAGCGAGGACTTGCCCACCCCGCTTTGCCCGGCCAGGGCGGTCTGCTTTCCCTGCATCAATCGCCGCAGCCGCGAAAGCCCAAAACCGCCGGTGGCCGAAACCAGCAACACCTTGTAACCCAACTGGGCGTACAGGCCCACCAGCGGTTGCAGGCGAACCGGGTCCGCCAGGTCGATTTTGTTGATGAGGATAATCGGCTCAATCCCGGCTTTTTCGGCCGCCACCAGCAGGCGGTCGATGAGGTTGGGCTTAAGCGGCGGCTCGGCGGCGCTGGAGACGATGAGCAACTGGTCCACATTGGCCACGATGACGTGTTCCCGGCCGCGAGTGGCCCGGCTGAGCACTCCCCGGCGCGGCTCGACACGGAGGATGACCCCCTCGGGCTCATCGCCGGAAGTGGGCACGGGCTGGAACAACACGCGGTCCCCGGCGGCCAGCACGTGGCGTTCGTGAGTGCTCAAGGTTTTCAACAGCCGCCGTACGGCGCAGTGATAGACGGTGCCGTCTTCGGCCTGGACTTCGCTGACCAGCCCGCCGACCCGCAGCACCCGCCCCCTCAGGCAGCGGCTCTCATCCACTTCCAGTTGGACTGGCAGGGCGGCGTGTTCGTCGTCCAGTTCTTCGCCCACGACGGTGCGCCGCCGGGCCACTTCGCCCCGGCCGCTTAAGCGTTCCTGGCCCGGCAGGTCGTCGGCTTCGTCGAATTGCTGCGGGTCCAGGTCCCGGAACCGCTCTCGCCGCCGGGCACGGGTGGTGCGGTTCTTGCGAAAATCCACCCGGAGCTTCTTCTTTTGTTTCTTCTTTTTGCTCATGGCCGGTAGCCAAGGCGGATTGCACTTGCGCAACAAAACTGCGCCGCAGGACTACGGCGCAGCGGGGATGGACGTTCGGCGACGAAAATCACAAGGGGCGTTTGGAGTGCTGGCGGGAGATGCGGTCCCCCAGCTCCTCGTCGGGCCGGATGCGCCGCGGCTCGTCTCCTTCCAGCCCGTAGGGAACTTCGTCGCGTTGTTTCTTTCGCTTGACCAGCCCGGCCCGTTCCAGCAGCGATTTGCGGAACACCGTGGCCACTTCGTCATCCGGCGGCGGTCCCACGGCGCCGAGTTTCTGCGGATCGTACTTCACACGATACTTGTGCCGGGCGATGGAGAGGACGTCATCGGGGTCGATGCGTTTTTCGCCCACTTTGACCCGTTTGCCGTTGACCTTGACCCCGTTGCGGCTGTTCAGGTCCTGCACGTACCAGTAGCCGTCGTGGACGCTCAGCTCGCAGTGATGGGCCGAGACGTTGGGAAACCGCAACACGATGTCGCAGCTTTCCCGGCGACCGACCAGCAGCTTTTTCTTGAGCAAGGGAATCGGATCCCCGCCGCCCAACGGAATCAACATGCCAAAGACTTGCCGCTTCTCTTGTTCCGCCATCGTCTCTCCCTGTATCATGGTTGTTGGCCCTCCGGGCCCCTGGCCGTCAGGTGCATACTGGCCCCCCGGCCTCTTCCCTCGGGTCACTTTTCTATGCTACGAACCGCCTCCGGAATCGTCAATCTGCGCCGATGAAAACCACGGCTCCCATTCCCTCCTGGCGGCAGCAGGGATTGCGCTACTACGCCTACTCGTTCTACCTGCGGCAGCGGTTCGGCTGTCGGGTGCAACGGGTCAGCCTGGACGGCGGGTTCACCTGCCCCAACGTGGACGGCACGGTGGCCGTAGGCGGCTGCGTGTTTTGCGACAACCGCTCTTTTAGCCCCAGTCGCCGCCTGCCCCGAAGCTCGATCCGCGACCAACTGGACGAGGGAATCCGCCGTCTCCGCCGCCGCTATCCGGACGTGGGGGCGTTTATCGCCTATTTCCAACCGGCCACGAACACCTACGGTCCCGTGGAGCGGCTGCGACAGTTGTTCTTCGAGGCAATCGAGCACCCCCAGGTGGTCGGCCTGGCCATCGGCACCCGTCCCGACTGCGTGCCCGAGGACGTGCTGCAACTGCTCCAGCAACTGGCTTCGCGGACCTGGCTATCGGTCGAGTACGGATTGCAGACGATCCACGACCGCTCGCTGGACTGGATGAACCGCGGGCACCACTACGATGCGTTTCTGGACGCCGTCGAGCGGAGCCGCGGCCGAGGGTTTGAAATCTGCGCCCACGTCATCCTGGGTCTGCCGGGCGAATCCCACCAGGACATGATGGCCACGGCCGACGAGCTGGCCCGACTGCGAATCGATTCGGTCAAAATCCACAACCTGTACGTGGTGCAAGGGACACCGCTGGCCGAGCAGTACGCCCAGGGCAAGGTGGCCCTGTTGAGCCGTCGGGAGTTCGTCTCCACGCTGGTGGATTTTCTGGAGCGGCTGCCTCCCGGGTGCGTGGTGGAACGCGTCTCGGGCGACGCCCCCCCGGATTACCTGGTGGCTCCCAGTTGGTGTCTGGACAAGTCGGGACTGCGCGAGGCAATCCAGCAAGAGATGCTCCGCCGGGACACTTGGCAAGGCAAACACTGCCGCTACGCCGAGTTCGGAGGGGGTGAAGGCGTGGGGGCGTGAAGGCGTGGGGGC
>WFOE01000097.1 GCA_015488215.1 Planctomycetales bacterium | reverse complement strand
GTGTATAAGAGACAGCCTCCAAGCCCCCGCGCCCCCGAGCCTCCACGCCCGACAGTTAGAATACTCCGGCATACCCTAGAACCGGGCTCCGGAACCGCGCAGCCTTTTCATCCGACCGTTAGAACCGCACCCGTTGCACGCGGTTGTTGTACGTATCGAGCACGTGAAGCACGCCTTGGCTGTCGCAGACGATGGCCCAGGGATTGTGCAACTGCCCCGGACCGCGGCCGTGGGTGCCCCAGGTGGCAAGCGGCTTGCCGTCGGGAGAAAACTTCTGCACCCGATGGTTACCGAACTCCACCACGTAAAGGTTTCCCTGGGGATCGAAGGCCAGATCGTAGGGAAAGCGGAACTGTCCCAGCCCGCTGCCCTCGCCGCCCACCACTTTGAGTAACCGTCCATTGCGCGAAAACACCTGCAAGCGGTGGTTGCAGGCGTCGGCCACCCAGAGCCGCCCCCCAGCGTCGAAGACCAGGCTTTGCGGGCGGCGGAACTGCCCCGGTGCGGAGCCGTGCCCGCCCCACTGGAGCACAAACTTGCCCTCGGCGGTGAACTTCTGGATGCGGTCGTTGTCGCCGTATTGGGCCACGTAGATGTAGCCGTCGGAATCCTGCACCACGTCGGTTACCAGGTCGAATTGGCCCGGCCCACGGCCTTGCACCCCGCCCAGGGTTCGCTCCGGCAGCAGCTTGCCCTGGGGGGTGTAGAACAATACGCGAAAGTAGTGCGTATCGGCCACCATCACCGTACCGTCCAGGCCGATGCCCAGTCCGGTGGGTTTGCCGTTTTCCCACTCGGGGGTGCGCCAGTGGGCCAGCAGCTTGCCCTCGCGGGTAAAGACCTGGATGCGGGCCGATTTGTCGACGATGTAGAGCCGGTCTTGGGCGTCGATAGCCATGGCCCGGGGAGTGGCAAACCGTCCCGGGCTCAGGCCCCGGCGGCCCCAGACCGCTTCCGGCTCGGCCACCTGCGCGGCAGAACCCACACAACCGCCTAGACAAACAAGCAGGAGCAGTGCCAGCCGGCCAGACACGATTCCAGACTCAGAACAAGCGGGTTTCGGAGGACCAACCGAGACGAAGAGTCGAGAGCGTGTCACAAACCATCCGGCGTTGCTTCAAACCTCAGGCGTGGCGATTCCAGCCGGAAGCTTTGTGACTGCCTGTCAAACCCACTGTATCACCCGGTTTGGCCGCTTGGCAATCGTCCCCGTTTGTTCAGGCTCCTAGCCCCGAGTGTCGTTAGCCGCCTCTTGGTACTGGTTGCGTTGCAACTGTTCCAACAGGCATTCCACATGCTGGCGGATCGCGTCGCGGACCTGGTTGAACTGTTCCGGAGGCAGATGTTTCGGGTCCGGCAAGGGCCAGTCCAGCCGCAGGCGAGCTGGAACCTGCGGGCAACGGTCTCCGCAGCCCATCGTCACCACGGCGTCGTAAGGGCCCGGAGGCACCTCCGCCAGCGACTTGCTGCGGTGGGTCGAAAGATCGTAGCCCAACTCGGCCATCGCCTGCACCGCCCGGGGATTGACCTGCCCGCTGGGACGCGAGCCGGCGCTATAACACTCTACCAGTGGGCCGCCCAACATGCGGGCGAACGCCTCAGCCATCTGGCTGCGGTTGGCGTTTTCCACACAGACGAAAAGCAGCCGCACGGGCCGCGGCCTCTGTGCGGCTTGGGTGTCAGTAGGTTCGGACATGGGCACGGGAGACTTTGCTACTCGAACGGGTCGCGCCGGGCGGCTCGTTTCTGGAACGGGTCGCTTTGCACGATGGCCAGCACCACGGCCGAAAAGCGATCTCCTTGGGCTTTCACTTTCTTGCAGATTTCCTCCACGGCGCAGCGGTCGTAGTATTCCAGGCCACGGCCCAGGGCGTAGGTGAGCAGATTGCTGACGAACGTGCGGCGGAACTTTTCGTCCTCCTGGAGCAGAATCTTCTTCAGCTCCGCCGCGTTGCGGAAGCTGCGCCCGTCGGGCAGTTTGCCCGAGGGGTCGATCGGGTGCGGACCGTCTTTTTCCCGCCAGCGCCCCACCGCGTCGTAGTTCTCGAAGGCAAAGCCCAACTGGTCCATCACCTGGTGGCAGGAGGCGCAGACCGGGTTGGCCCGGTGCAGTTCCAGCCGCTTGCGCAACGTGCCTTTTAGTTCGGCCTGTTTTCCTTCGGGCAACGGCGGAGCGTCCCCCGGCGGAGGCGGAGGCGGCGTACCCAGAATCTGTTCCATAATCCACTTGCCCCGCTTCACCGGCGAGGTGCGGGTGGGATTACTGGTGATGGTGAGCACGCTGGCCTGGGTCAGCACGCCGCCGCGTCGCGGATCGCGCAGTTGCACCCGGCGGAAATGCTCGCCGTAAACCCCGGGGATGCCGTAGTGCTTGGCCAGCGTTTCGTTCAAGAACGTGTAGTCGGCGTCCAGGAACAGAAAGATACTGCGGTCGTGCCGCATGACGTCCTGGAAGAACAGTTCGGTTTCCCGACGCATGGCTTCCCGGAGCCGGTCGTTCCACATGGGAAAGCGGTCCGGATCGGGCGTCATGTTGTCCAGCAGCCGCAACTGAAGCCACTGGCCGGCGAAGTTTTCCACCAGGGCTTCGGCCTTGGGCGAAGCGAGCATCCGCCGCACCTGCGCTTCCAGGTTCTTGCGCAGCGTTCCGCGCCGGGCTTCCAGGAACAGTTCTTCGTCCGGCATCGTGCTCCACAGGAAGTAGGACAACCGTGTGGCCAGCTCGAACTCGTCGATTAGCCGCACGCCGTCCGGATCGTCCGGGGCCGGATCGCGTTCCACGCGGTAGAGAAAGTGCGGCGAAACCAGAATGGCCTGCAAGGCCAACTGCATCCCGCGTTCAAACGGTTCGCCGTGCTGTTTGGCAAGCAGCACCAGTTGCACCAGGCGTTCCACTTCCTCGGGTCGGGCCGGGCGGCGATACGCCCGCGAAACCAGCGGCCGCAGCACCCGCCGGGCGGCCGATTCCCAGGAAGTGCCCTTGCCCGGTCGAACCCGC
Organism: Planctomycetales bacterium; assembly: GCA_015488215.1. GTDB lineage: Bacteria > Planctomycetota > Planctomycetia > Pirellulales > S012-138 > S012-138. The sequence goes on along the minus strand of WFOE01000097.1, from coordinate 24,071 downwards.
AGGTATCGCTTGTGTGCCCAGGGGAGCTTCTCCGGCATGCGTCGCGGGGCGTGGAACTCAATGGAGCTGACGTACAAGTTCCGGTCGCCGCGTTTCTTGGGGTCCGGATCCCGGGGGCGGTAGTAGTCGTTCAAAAACTCCACTTCCAGGCGGCAACGCCCCGGCTTGAGTGGAAGCTGGAAGGTGAGCGTTTCCAGCTTAGGACGCTGGGCTCGCACCGGACGCTGGGCCACGCGCTTGCCGTTGACCCAAATCGCCACCAGCACTGGGGCCGGTCCGGCCTGGTCACCGGTGGCCCGAACGATCACCGTGTAGCGTCCCGCATAGGGCACCTGGTGCTGCACACCGATTCGCCCGCGGGAAACCAGCACCCGGCCCAGACGATGCCGCCCGCCCCCCTGGAGCTTGTTGCCGGAATAGACGGCCGGCGGAGCGGCCTGGGGGACGGCGAACGCCCGCTGGCTGATCCACTCGGCCGCGTCCAGGTACTTTTCCAGATGGATGGCCGAAACCGAAAGCACGTCGCCGATGTTGTCGTAGCCGTAACCCACGTCGTCGGCCGGAAAGTCTTTCACGCCCGGGTAGTCCACCCCGAGCAGGTCCCGGACCGTGTTGCGATACTCCACGCGGTTGAGCCGGCGGATGGTCACGCGGCCGGGAAAGCGAATCGTCTTGCAATCGAACGATTCCAACTGGCCTTGCACCCAGCGAAGCACCTGGTCGGTCTGCTCCTTGGAGGGCCGCGGGTCGGCGTCCTCCGGGGGCATGGCTCCCACGCGCAGCATGGCGGCCACTTGTTCCCAGGTTCGCCGCTGTTTGAAAAAGCTGTTGAGTCCTTGTAACTGTTCCAACCGCACGTCGCCTTCGGCTTCCGGACCGCTGTGGCAGTCCAGACAATACTGCTTGAGGAACGGCTGGATTTTTTCCTGGAAATGTCGCGCGGCTTCCCGTTGCTGCGGAGTCATAGGAGCGGCAGCCGCAGGGCCACAGAGCCAGACCGGTCCAACGACAAGAGCCAACACCGCCGTGGCGCCAGAGAACCGACCTCGGGACATAGGCGTCGTTCCTGAAAACGAAGGCGGGACGATACTTAGGCGGGAACAGGGCCCATTCGGGCGACCAAGTTGCCAATTCCACGGTATCCGGTGCCCGCAAAGGGTGTCAACCCAAAAGAGGACAAGTACGTCCCGTTTTGGCCCTCCGGCGGCGATTCTCCATGGAGCTTCTGTACCGAGGAGCTTCCGTGCCGAAGCAGGCGCAAACGCCGGGCTGCTCGCGACAAACGGGGGATACAGGGACTGTTCTCGTTGCTTGACGATGTTTTCGCTCTTGGTGTAAGATTTTGCTACGGTGATAGTGCACTAACAGGGGCCGTCGGAGCAGCGGGAGTCGCCCCAGGGGGCCGGCACCCGTTCGTGAAGCGGGCCAGCTTTGCGAGTGTAGTTCAGGGGATCGTAAGCCCCATCCGATTTTGCTCTCGAACGCGGCGTTTTTGCGCCTATCGTGGAAAAAAAGTCCCCTCCACCACGTACGGAACAGAGTCGGACCAGGAGCCTGGAGCCGTCCGAAGAGGCTGTTTCGGGCGTTGGTCGAGGGCCGGAAGGGTGCCGTTAGGCAACGCAGGCAAGCTGAGTCGTTTCGTCATTTCCTCGCACTTGACCGGCCGAGCGATGAACCTCTGGCAATGGTTCTTGTTGGGGGTGATCACTTTCGCCCCCAGTGTAGCAAGCGGTCAACCGCTGCCGCCGCGAATTCGTCAGGCGGTGGACCGGGCATGCCAGTACTTAAAAACAGCGGGAGTGCGAGAAGCTTCGGCCGCTCTTCCTCATTCTCACCGCTTGGGGTTGAACAGCCTGGTCCTCTTGGCCTTGCACAAGGCCGAAGCAGTCCACCCGACCGATACGCTCGTGCGGGAGCTGCTAGCTTCCATCCGGCAAGATGCGCGACATCCTGGTATTCCTACGGATTACGCAGCGCCCTACGCAGTAGCCGTTGCAATCACGGTGCTTTCGGAAGTCGATCCACAGGGATCGGCGGCCGAAATCCAGCATTTGCACAACATTTTGGTGGAACTCCAGATGCCCCATGGGGGATTCAGTTGTAAACAGGGTCCAGGAGGCACCAAACAGCAGGGTGGTGACACTTCGATGACCCAGTACGGAGCTCTGGCCTTTTGGGCTCTAGATCAATCCGGCGCAGGAATCTCCCACACATCATGGCAGAATTTGGCCTCCTGGTTGATCCGCACGCAGGACTCTTCGGGCGGCTACGTTTACGAACCGGCCCGACAAGGTGTGGAGATTTCGCCAAGCTTAGGCACGACGGCAGCGGCACTCAGTGCGCTCTATATCTGCCAGGCACGAGCGAAACTTAAACAACAAAACAAGCCCCCCGAGGAGGCGCCCCATCCCGCATTGGAAAAGGTTCATCCTCCAGGTGTACCACGGAAGTTGGGTCCCATCTCGCTACCTGTGGATCAACTGGCTCAGGCTGCCCAACGAGCCGAGCAATGGATGACCGAGCAGTGGAAGGAAGCGGACTTTTCCTTCGAGAAGATCGAGCAAAAAGAGAAATACCTCTATTACTTTCTATATTCGCTGGAGCGGTATTACAGCTTTCGGGAATTGGTGGATCCCAAAAGCCAGGAAGACCAGCTTTGGTACAAGCAAGGCGTCAGCTATTTGTTGAAGCACCAACGGCCCAACGGGAGTTGGGAATTGCCACGCTCACACCTGGTAGGTAGTCCCAGACCGGCTCCCACCGCGTTTGCTGTGCTGTTTCTGGTTCGAGGCACGCGGAAAATGCTCCAGAAGGTGCCGCCGGCCAGCGGCAAATTGATCGGGGGGCGGGGGCTACCCCCGCTAGGGAGTCCATTGGAGCTGAAAGACGGACAGGTGCGGGTTAAGCCGCTCAAAGGCCCAGCAGACCAGCTCCTGAAGATCGTGGGCAATCCGAATGACCCTCGCTTCTACCAGGCTCTGGCTGCTCTGGAGGAAATGAGCCAGGAGCCGGACCCTCGAATGCTTTCCAAGCTGGAGCGGCAGTTGCGGCAACTGGCCCAAAGCAACTCGCCCGAGGCGAAAGTGGCTGCGATCAAAACGCTGGTAGCCACAGGCAAAATGGACGTGGTGCCGCTGTTGATCCGATTGTTGGAAGACCCCCATCCCCAGGTTATGTTAGCTGCGCGGAATGCTTTGCGGCGTTTGAGTCGTCGCATGGAAGGCTTCGGACTGCCGGACCACCCTAGCCCGGAACAGAGACGCCGAGCCATCCAACGCTGGAAACAGTGGTTCCAGACGGTGCGCCCGGACGTTGCCCGAGAGTTGACATCTCCATGACCCCTGGGAGCTGCCGAAGTTTGACGGCAGATTCCCCGGGTTCTGCCACGTCGATGTGTGTCGTCGTCCCCTCGCCCGAATGTTGCCATGCCTGTTTCCCATCACAAATCGACGGTTCCGGTGGTAAACGATGCGGCTCCACTGCATGTGTCGCTGTACGACCGGGTGGCTAGTTGGCTGGTGGCTCTGTTGATTTTTGTTGGTGTAACCGTCTTTTGCCTGTTCGTCATCTGGTTGACCAACCGGTTGTCACCATCCCTGGTCGCCGTGCCGATTCAGGCCGAAAACCTTGGTGGAACCCCCGAGGGAGTGCTCGGGGACAGTTTGCAGTTGGACGGGCCCGACATGGAAGAAATCTCCCGTGAAGCCGATCTGGAAGAACCCCAGACCCAACAAACGCTGGCCCTGGTCGAAACAGTGGTCGCCGCCCACCTGGCCGAGCTGGACGACCCGCAACTGAGCGACGACCCGGAGTCGGGCAAAGCGGGCAAGAGTGAAGGAACGGGCGACAACCCGCCCCTGGGCAAAGGGGGCGGCCCCGTCGGCGGCGTGCCGCGGTACAAGCGATGGATCATTTTGTACGAAGCCGCTTCGCTGGAAGAATACGCCCGGCAATTGGACTTTTTTCAAATCGAATTGGCCGCGGTGGGACAGGGACGCATCGAGTATGCCAGCGGGTTTTCCCGGGCTCGCCCTCGGCGGCGGACGGCGGACCGGAACGCCCAGGAGAACCGGCTCTATATGTCTTGGACCGAAGGTTCCCTGAAAAAGTTCGACCTGCAACTGTTGCGCAAGGCAGGCATCGACCCCAGCGGCAAGCTCATCTTGCAGTTCTATCCGCCGGAGGTCGAAGCCCAACTGGCCCAACTGGAAGTTACCTACCGCGGACACCAGCCCACTCAAATCCGACGCACGTATTTCAAGGTCCAACGGGATGGTTCCGGATACCGTTTCGTAGTGGTGGACCAGGAGTTGCTGGGAACTTAACCTGAACCAGAAGAGCGCACATCAGGGCAATTCCCGCTCGTCATCCTCGATCCTCGCTATGGAGCAACGGGAACGATGATCGACATCACGGCACTGACCAACGTGATCGGCAACATCATCTACGTCGTGTTGGCCCTGATCGCCCTTTGGGGATTGTTCTGCGTGACAATGGTATGGCGGCGGGTGGGGACGCTGCGTTTTCGGGACGAAGAGGCGCAGTCGGAGTTTCTTTCCCAGGTGGAACAACGGCTCAGCCAGGGCGATTTCGACGGAGCCGCCCGGCTTTGCGAAGAAGACCCTCGGGCCATGCCCCAACTGGCCCGACTGGCCATTCTGAACCGCGCCATGGGGCCGGCCCAACTGCGGCACTTCGTCGCCGAACGGTTCCAACGCGACGTTCTCTCCGATTTGGAGTACCGCTTGAGCTGGGTTCAAACGGTCATCAAGGCCGCGCCGATGGTCGGCTTGCTGGGCACAGTGATGGGGATGATGGGAGCGTTTGGCAAGCTGGCCACCCAGCAGCCCGATCCCAAGCTGTTGGCCGACGACATTAGCATCGCCCTGGTGACCACCGCTCTGGGGCTGGCGATTGCCATTCCGCTGGTGTTGTCCCTGGCCAGTATCAACGTGCGGATTCGGAAGCTGGAGGACCTGGTGGCCCTGGGACTTACGCGGTTCCTGGACAGCTTACGGGCGGTACTGCCGCAGGGCCGCTAAGGTCACGGCAAGGAAGAAGGAGAACCCGGCCGCAGAGCCGGTGTCCCGATTTCCCGCTCAGGACCACTTGTGGCGAAAGGTGCACGCATGGCCCAAGCAGAACTTCCCACCCCGGAAGACGACGCGTGGTCCGGCCCGCTGCTGCCGCGGCGTTCCATGGAAGAAGAAACCGACATGGACATCACGCCCATGATCGACATCACGTTCCTGCTGCTGATTTTCTTCCTGGTCACCTCGGCCATGGACCCACAGACAGCCATCCAGCTCCCCACAGCCGAATACGGCGACGGGGTGGATCCGGATACGGCGGCCATCATCACCCTGGGCTACCGTCAGGGTGAACCGGCGGCGGTGTACTTGGGCAACGGAAAAGTGGAGTCCTTCCTCGCCAGGGGCTCTTGGCCAGAAGTCCGCCGCCAGGTGCTGGAATACCTGGAAAACCAGTTGGTTCAGGAAAAGAAAACCACCGTGTTGATCAAGGCTGAAGCAGAAGTCAACGAAGGAGAAGTCAATCGGATCGAACAACTCGTCACCGAAGCCGGTTTCAGCTCGCTCCACATTGCGGTGATGGACGAGGATTGATCCGCGCCTGCGTGCCGTTCTGAAAACGTGTAGCACGAACCAGAAAAAACGTCATGGCCATTCGGTTCCGTTGTCCCCAGTGCGGTAAAAAGCTCAAAGCCGACCCGAAGCAGGTGGGCAAGCGGTTCCAATGCACCACCTGTGGGCGAATTGGCATCATTCCGCGCTGGCAAAGCCAGGTGGACATGCCCAGCGAAGGAGAGCTGTTGGACCAGGAAGAACTGGACGGCGAACTTCCGGTTGTCGAGTCAGCCGAACCGATCCGTTTCACCACTGTCCGCGGCAGCCGGGAAGAACAAAACCTGGACATGACGCCGATGGTGGACGTGACCTTTTTGTTGCTGATTTTTTTCATGATTACGGCCTCCTTCGCCCAGCAGAAAGCGCTGGAAACGCCGCCACCGGACCCGACCCAACAGGCCGCCCAAAGCCGCACTTTGGAAGAGCTGGAACAGGACGACGACTACATCATCATCCGCGTGGACGAGTCGAGCGTCGTCTGGGTGGAAGATCACGAAGCTCCCACACGACAGGAGCTGCTGTCGCTGCTACGCCAGCGGCGCAGTGGCGGCGGCCCTACTCGGGTACTGGTCACCTTTCACGAAAAAGCCAAACACGCAACCGTGATTATGGTGTTTGACACTGCGAGGGCGGCCGGTTTCGAAGACATCCGCAAAGCTCCGGACGAGGAGGAGTTTTGACCGATTCACCTCCCCCTTGAGAACCGTGCCGCTGCGGAAATGTTTGGCCGCCGGCAAGCGTTTTCCTGTCCTCCAGAAAGCCCCTTGGTACGCCGCTGGGGCAACGGACCTTTCGGCCAAGTGATCGAGGCACCCCATGAGTACTCCGCAATGGGAACAGTTCCTGGAACTGCTTCAACAGCGGGAAGTTGTCCCGCAGAAGCTGATCCGGCACCTGCGTAAGCAGTTGCAGACCAGACAGCCGCCCCCTTCGGCCCGATCCGTGGCCGGATGGCTGGTCGATCATGGGTATTTGACCCGATTCCAGGCCCAGGAGTTGCTCAAAGCCGTCGGGGCCGCCTCGGAAGAATCGAAGGAAAAGCCCGGCCGTGACAAAACCAGCCCCGTGGCACAGGACCAGCTTCCGGAAGTGACCAGACCCAGTCGGGAAGGCGAGGAGCGGTTCGAACGGGTAGCTCCGCCGGGGGGTCCTTCGCCCCCGGCCCTGCTGGATGATCTGGAATCGTTGCACTCCGCCGATGCAGAACTGGGGCCCGGGGAGATGGAGACTTCTGCCAGCCCAGCGGTGTGGGTACCCCCTCGTGGGCGTCGTAATGTGTGGGAATCCCCGCTGTTTCTGTTGGGTGGAGGAAGTTTGATTCTGTTACTGGTCATTGCCGGCGGGCTGTATTGGGCCATCGGCCGCGAATCGGCCGACCAGCTCTTACAATCAGCTCAGGGAGACTACAACAACGGGGCCTACACCCAGGCAATCGAAAAATTCGACCGTTTTCTCGAATACTTTCCGGATCACGCGCAGGCCGGGCGGATTCGGGTGTTGCGAGGGCTGGCGGTAATGCGGCGGGCGGTGGAGCAGAGTTCCGATTGGGAAAAGACGCTCCAGATCGTCGAGGACTCGCTCAAAGAAATCCGCAAAGAGCAGGAGTTCCCCGAAGCCCGGCCCGAGTTGGCCGCTTTGTTGCCCCGGGTGGCCGAAGGCTTGACGGACATGGCCCAGGAGCGACAAAGCGCCGAGCTGCTGGAGAAAGCGCGCCGGGTGTATCAGATGATTCTGAACCCGAACTACGTTCCGGACAAGCTCCGCAACCGCACCCGACTAGCTACGCTCGAAGGCCGCTTCTCCCAGATCGAGCGGATGCTGAGTCGCAACCGGCGGTTGAACGAATCGCTCCAGGAGATTCAGCAGGCCATCGGGCAGAAACAACCGCGACGAGCCTACGAAGTCCGCCGGCAGTTGCTCAAAGAGTACCCCGAGCTGGAAACCAACGCAGAACTGCAAAAGGCAATCGCGCAAGCCACCGACGTGGAACGCCAGGCGATCCGGTTCGTTGCAGGCGGAGAATCGACCTCGGTTCCCGCGCCCAGGCCATCCTCACCCACGCTGCCCATGGCCCACACCAAAGGCAAATCCGTCCCAGAAGCCAAAGGCCGCATGCTGTTTGTTACGGCCGCCGGGGCAATCTGGGCCCTTTCGGCTGAGGATGGCCAAGTGCGCTGGCGGCGTCCCCTGGGCAGCGATCTGTGGCTGCTTCCTGCCGTCCTTGCCCGGGGAGCATCCGAAGACGCGGTGGTGTGGTCTCCGAAGCACAAACAACTATGGAGGCTCAAAGGAAACGACGGTTCGCTGCTATGGCACATGCCGCTTCCCGCCGAACCGGTGGCCGACCTGACTGTTGTGGGAAACGAGCTGTTCGTACCGGTGGAAGACCAGCTCTGGCAGATTGACGCTCAGGAGGGCAAAGTGCTGGGGCGGTACGTGTTTCCCCAGTCGCTTTCGGCCGCCCCGGCTGTGGCCGAGTCGCGGATGTTCCTGCCCGGCGGCCATTCCAACGTGTACGTGATCGACCTGGCCACGCGGAGGTGCGTCAGCGCCTTTTACCTCGGCCATGACCAAGATATGGTTGTCGCTCCGCCGGTGGTGGCTGGTCCGTTCGTGCTATTGGCCGAAAACGTCGGACAGAGCTCTTCGCGGCTACGCGTGCTGCGCTACGACCCGAAAAAACACACACTGCGGCTAGTCCAGAGTATCCGATTGCAGGGGCAGGTGTTCCAGCCCATGCTGCTCCAAGGCCGCTTGCTGGCAGTCGCTACAGACCTGGGTCAAGTCTCGCTGTTTGAAGTAAATCCACAGCCGCAGGAAAAGAAAAAGCCTCTGAGTATAGTCGCCTCGCGGGCCGCGGTGTTCCAGGAGCCGGGACCGGTGCAACTGGCGTTTGATGGCCCCTATGTCTGGATCGCCGATAGGCAGTTGACTCGTTACCGGGTTCAAGCGGCAGAAGGCCAGATGAGCCCGGATCGCGTGCTGCTAGAAAATGTCTCCTTTCCTATGCCGTTGCGAAAAATCTCCGCAGTGTTGTTTGCCGTAGCCCAGGACAGAAACGGTACGGTCCAAGTGGCGGCGTTCAGCACTACCAGTGGCGAAACCCTCTGGCGTACCCGATTCGCCACGCCGGTCAGTTGGACACCGTTGCAGGTCCCCGATCACAACCTACAACGGCACTTTCTGGTGGACGAGTACGGCAACCTCTATCTCCTGCGCTGGCCAGAGTCGGATTCACCCGCTGTGTTGGCTCCCCGGTGGTCACCTGCCCGACGGCTTCCCACGGATCGGTTGCCACGCCGCTGGCTCTCCGGTGGAGACGGCGTTTGGGTCGGGCAGGTGGGAAGAGCGGCTCGGCGACTGCCGGTGTTGCGTTACAACGGGTCGGAAGCGTGGGAGCTCCAGTGGTACCACCTGCCCGAAGTGCTTCGCATCCCTCCCCTGCTCTGGAAGGGAAAGCTGCTGCTGGCCACGGACCAGGGGCCGGTGTTCGTATTCGATCCGCAACAGGGGCGAATGATCGGTACCCCGTTCTTCCCACCCACAGTGCCGGGCAAGCCCCCCCAATGGCTCCCAGTTGTGACCGCCGAGGCCGAACGAGCCGTTCTCGTGGCCCGCGATGGTCGGATTTGGCTCTTTGAACTCTTTCCCCAGGAGCAACAAGCCTTGAGGCCCGCCCGGATGAAGGAACTTTCCACCTCGCTCCGCGGGCCTGTGGTGCTGTTTGCTCGGTCAGCCTGGTTCCGCAACAGCCAGGGACAACTAATCCGCATCAAACTGCCCTCCTTGGATCAGGACAAGTTGCCGCAGTCTCCCCAAGACGACGATGCCAACCCGCTCACTACCTTGGATCCGATCTGGGGACCTTCGTTCTGCGGCCCGGATCGGGTCCTGTGGCTGACGCGCCGTGGAACGCTGCTTTGCTTGGGACCGGAAAAGCTGCTGTGGAGCCGACCTTTCCAGGGGAGATTGCCGGTGGGGCAACCCGTTCGGATCGACCCACAACATGGCCTGCTGGCACTCGCCTCCGGGGAAGTGCTGCGACTGGACCTGAACACCGGCACGCTGCGCGGGGTGCACCGTGCCGGGGAAGCCCTGGCTGGTACCCCTCTGCCGGAAAAAGAAAGCCGCGTGCTTGTCCCTGGACTCGGCGGGGCGTTGTGCGCTGTGGAACTAGTCCGAGGAGGCAAAACCAGCTCCGCACCTGTCCATTCCACCCGACGATGACCTCAGAGTGTTTTATGCTCCAGGCTTGGCTGTGTTGCTGGAAAAAGGGAGGTTTGGCACTCCTGGCGACGCTGATATGGCTGCTGGGGAACAGCCTGGCCGACACCGCGCTTCAAGCGCAGGAAAAGCGCTTGTACGAACAGGACCCTTATGACGAAATCACACTAAATGACGGGACGAAGCTGCGGGTGAAACCGCTGCAGGATTTGCCCAAGAACCCCAAGGGAACCACGCCGATCACCGTCGAACTACTGGATCATCCGGGGGAGCAGTATCGTATCCGCTGGGGGGAAATTGCCCAAATCCGTCGCTTCCCCCAACTGCTGCTGGACAAAGTGAACCAGTTGGTGGACCAGAAGCAGTTCGAGGAAGCATACGACTACTTGATCCATATCAAGCGGTTTTACCCCAAGCTTTCTGGATATGCGGAGGCGTTCCAGCGCTTTTTGTGGCACGAAGCCCAACACCATCTTCAGCAAGGTCGCCGCGATCGGGCCTTGCAGTTGCTCCACTACCTCCAGGAGCAAAACGCCAAGTATCCCGGGCTGAAAGAAGCGTTGGGCCGCGTGGTGATGCAAAAAGCCCAGGAGTATTTGCGGCGGAAAGACTACGAGTCAGTTCGTCATCTGCTCCAGGACTTGCTGAAACGCTACCCGAAACACCCGGCGGCCAGCCAGGTTCGCAACACCCTGGAGGCCGAAGCACGCAAGGTAGTGCAGCAGGCCCAAGCCCGTTGGGATCAGGGCCAGTTGTTCGCCGCTCGGAAATTGGCCCTACGAGCCGTTCGTATCTGGCCTGTGCCTGAAGCCGTTCAACTGCTCCAGCGGGCGCAGCAGCGCGTCCCCCTGGTGCGCGTGGCCGTGGATCGCCTGGCCCGATCCAACTTGCCGCGCCTGGACGATTGGGCCGCGCTGCGTGTGGCCAGACTCTATCACCGCCGCCTTGCCGAGCTGCTGGCCCCTGGCCCTTCAGGCGGGCAGTACGCATGTCCTTGGGGCAAATTGGAACTAATGGACCTAGGCTCCCGGCTGCGGTTGACGTTGCGTGCCGGGCTGACCTGGAACCAGGACAACCGCCCTCTGGTGGCTGCGGACGTAGCGGCCACGCTGGCCGCAATGGCCGACTCGCGTCACCCGTTCTACCAACCAGCCTGGGCTGCGGCGGTACGGCAAATTCGCACTCCGGACACGCAAACTGTCGAAGTCTTTTTCAGCCGGTCGCCGCTGAACCCGTTGGCCCTGTTGAACCGTCCGCTCTACGGTTGGGACCAACTCTATCCACCGCTGGCCCCGCCGCAGAACGGCCCGTATCGCCTGGGACGACAAACCAAAGACCGCATGCATTTCGTGGCCGTCGAAGGCTATTTTGCCACGGGTCGCAATCAACCCCGGGAAATCGTCGAGTACCACTTCGCCCGTTCCCAGGACGCCTTGACCGCCCTGCGTTACGGGGAGGTGGAAGTCTGGGACCGGGTACCCCCGTGGTTGAAAAACGCACTGCCCAAGCAAGGAGTGCGGTTGCAACGTTACGCTTGGCCTACGATCCACTGCCTCGTGTTCAATCCGGACAAACCTTTGCTGCGGCAACGGACGTTCCGCCGGGGACTGCTCTATGCCCTGAACCGGCAAGCCATCCTAGAGTATCTGCACCAGGGCAACGATCTGGACGGTTCACAGGTCATCAGCGCTCCGTTGCCCGCCCCGCGCAAAGCAGGCGATCTGATTGGCTATGCCTACGACGAAACGGTAGCTCCGCGACCGTTCAATCCCCACCTGGGCCTGGTGCTCATTGCCCTGGCGCAGCGGGCGATGGCCGCCCGCGAACAAGCCGACCGGAAGAAGGACGGAGCGGAATTGTCTTCGGGGCAGTCGGCCGACCCTAGAGCCGGAAAGCGGTCTCCTCAAGCACAAGAACCCCCGAAAGACGAAAATGAGGATTCTCCCCCACCGCCGCTTCCCAAGTTGGTGTTGGTCCATCCGCCCAGTGAGACCGCCCGAATCGCCTGCCGCCGGATCAAGGCCTATTGGGAACGATTGGGAATGGAGATTACGCTCCGCGAAGCGGACCCCCAGCAGCCGCTCAGCGACTACGATCTGCGCTATGTGGAGCTGGTGATCCAGGAACCGGTGGTGGACGTGTATCGCTTGTTCGGCCAGCAGGGGCTACTGGGTGATACTCCGGCGTACGTGCGGTTGGCGATTCGCCAGATGGCACGAGCGCCGGATTGGCGGAGTTTGGGTCAGCGGCTTCGCCGCTTGCATCAACTGTTGCACCAGGATGTTACCGTGCTCCCCCTGTGGCAGTTGAGCGAATACGCAGCGGTGCGTGAAGAGCTAAAAGGAGTGGACCAGGACCTGGTGAACCTCTACCAGAATGTCGAACGATGGGTACCTCCCAAGAAACTCACTTTGGGCCCCACGGCGCAGGTGCCATGAACCGATGTGCCCCTTGGTTGGTTGCAATCAGACTAGCGGCTGTTGTCGCCCTGGGGGGAGTTTTTCTGGCGGCCTCGCCTGCCGCCTGGGCTGCCACCCCCTGGGAGGCCGATCCATACCAGGTGCGTTGTGTGCTGATCGTTCCCTGGCGTCCCTCGCAGCCCTGGCCGGCTGAAGAACACCTCCGCCGTGCTCTGGTCCGGCAAGTGGACGCCGTCGTCGGAGCCGCGTGGCAACTGGACGTGGTACCGGCTCAAGGGCCTTGGACTACACTTGCCCCGGAACAGGAATTGCCTTGGGACCAGGTGCCCGCCGCCTGGGAAGAGTTGGACAAGGTTTTTCTGCTCGGGCTTTCCCAACACCAAGGTGGCTACCAGCTATGGTGCCGGGAAGTGGACGTGCTTTCGCGTCGCTGGGGACCTGCCTGCCGCGCTTCCTGTCGTTCCATGCGGCTGTTGCCTCGTGTGGCGTTCGATTTGTTAGTGCAGTGTTTTCGCCCACTGGCTCGTATAGACACGACCGACCGCAAGAAAGCCCTAGTTCAGCTTCGCTGCGGCACGCGCCCTTGGCGAGACAGGGCGGCCGACCCGATGCGCCCCGGTGCCCTGCTGCTGCCTATCGTCCGCTATGATGATCGCCAAGGCAACCCGCGGCGTATCCGGGCCATTCCGTGGACCTATCTGCGGATACAGCGCCGAGAAGGGCCTTTGGCATATTGCAACGTGTATAGCGGATTGCGTTCTCCGCTGTCGCGCCGCCGTCGTGGCCGCACTCGGATGGTGGCTATGCTTGTGCGCCCCATACCTCGGCGGAGTGTGCTGCGGGTGGTCAGCAACGACAAACACCGCATCCCGCTGGAAGGCTACGAAGTGTTGGCCTACGGGCCCAATGACCGAGAAACCATCTCGCTAGGTTGGACCGACCACCGGGGAGAACTGGAACTCCCGCCGGGAGACCGGCTGCGGCTGCTACTTATCCGTAGCGGCTACCAGGTGCTGGCGCGCATCCCCTACGTGCCTGGCCTGGAACGGCGAATCGAAGCCCCCGTGCCCAACGACGACCAGCGCCTGGCCGCCGAGGCGTTCTTGATTGCCTTGCAGCAGGAAGTCATCGACGTAGTCATCCAGCGACAAATCCTTATTCGGCGGATCGAAAGACGCCTAGCCGAAGGCGACGTAGGAACCGCCCAGCAGTTGCTTGAGCAACTTCAGCGTCTCCCGGGCCGAAACGAGTTCGAAGCCCGAATTACCCGCTACCAGCAACGTCTGGACCCTTCGGACCGCTGGTTGCAAGCCCGGACGCAGCGCCTGTTCCGCGATACGCTTACCTTGGTGGCCCGCTACCTGAACACCCGCCCCATAGAATTGATTGCCCAGGCCGTGCAGCGGGCGCGTGCCAAGGCCGGCAAATGAGACCATAGCCAAAATCTCTTGGACAACACGCAGCTTGGGATGAAACGCTGCTTGCCCCCTGGACGTGTCGAATGGGTGTGGAGCTTAAGGGCGTGGAGGCGTGGAGGAGGTGCTTCCGCACCGGGCGAGAATCGGCTTGCGGCTTGCGCTGTGCGCCTTGCGCCTGGAGCTGCCGCTCCGGCGGAGAACAAGCGTTCGTACTCCTAATCGTACTCGTACTCGTAATCGGCAACTCGTAATCGGCAGTCGCGTCGCGGATTGGTAGTTCAGCGAGTCGACAATTCTGCGAACCGCCGAGCTTTAGTCGACGGAGCACGGTAAGGCCGCTTCCTGGGGGATGTGTTCAGCCTTCCGCTTTCGGAAATGGAGGGAGCCGAAAAACGATTGCCGCTGGCACGGCGATTGCACAACTCGGTCGCCACACAAATCGACTGCCATTTCGATTGGGCAAAACGCCGAACGGGGTGCCTGGGAGCGCTTCTTTGGGGTGAGTTTCGGCGTGGAAGCTCTTTGTCGAGTTTCTTGTTACTCAGCGGACGTAGTGTTTTTCCCTTACCTCGTATTCAAGGAGTGAGGTTATGAGTCATCCAGAAACCGACAATGCGATGGCCACCTCGGAGAATGCTTGTCCAAGCCAGGAGGAGCTTTCCAAGTTTCAAACCCATTGGGGTTGGCTGTTTCTGCTCGGGGCGGTGCAACTAATCGGGGGCGTGCTGGCCCTGGCGCTGCCCTGGGTGGCTACGTGGGCCGGCGTGGTGTTTTTCGGTGCGGTGCTGCTGGCTGCCGGGGCGATGCAATTGGTTCACGCCTTTCAAGTGCGCGGGTGGCAGGGGATGCTATGGCATCTGCTTTCCGGGGCCCTTTATGTGCTGGGCGGGCTGATCCTGGTCACGCACCCGCTGGTGGGAGCCCTGGCCTGGACGCTGTTCCTGGCGGCCATGTTCATCGTCGACGGTGTGTTTCGAATCGTGACGGCCTTTCGTGTCCGCCCACGCGACGGCTGGGGCGTGTTCGCCGTCGGCGGCGTGCTCAGCCTGTTGGTGGGTGCGTTGGTCTGGCTCAAGTGGCCCAGTTCGGCCGTTTGGGCCATCGGGTTGCTGCTGGGAATTAACTTAATCTTCCAGGGCTCGGCCATGCTGGTGCTTTCGCTGGCGTACCGCCGGCTGCGGCAGGAAGTAATGGGCTGATAATCTTCACCGCAGAAAGCGAGCACCGGGTGTGCCGCGCGAACTATACCGGATGGCAAGCACGACCGCCGCGCCGACGGAAGCAAGGCGTTACCCGCACATGGCCTGTTGGCCTCAGCGAGGACTTCGCGACCGCGTGGCCCCCAAACGCACCAGATGCGCGCGCAGTTGGGCCTGCACCTGGGGCCACGGTTCGCGGCGGGACCAAAGGGCGGCAAGCGGTTCCGGCGTCTGGGCGTGGCGGCAGCGGCGCAGATAAGCCCGGAGCAGTTCGGCCCGTTGCGGGCGCGAATGCAACAGAAAATGCACCCAAGCCCAGCACTCGGCATAATCCTGCTGGGTTATTTCCAGGGGAGAGTTGAGCCGCTGGAGCCGGGCGAGGTCGGGCTGCCAGCCCAGGGCCATTCGCCCTAGCAGCAGTTGGCAATGGGTGGCGTTGATCCGCGAAGGCGAAGGGGGCACCTCGAAATACTCGGCCAGCCCTTCGTCCAGCCACAGCGGTACCCGGGGCGCGGCAGCGTGCAGCCAGCCGTGAACCACCTCGTGCCGCAGGTCTTCGACCACGCGAGGGCCCCAGGCCGCATAGACCTGCAACCGCCCGGCTTCTTCCACGAAAAACGCCCGCCGCGCAGGCAGGCCCACGTAGCGCAACTGCCGGAACGCATCCAACTGTTCCTGGGAGCCAAAAAGCCGCACCTGGATTGCTCTCTCCGGCGGAGGCAACTGGAGCGTGGCGGCAAGCTCCCGCTGCAACTGGCCTAGTTGCTCAAGTACCGGGTCGTCCGAAGCCAGCGGAAACGGAGATTCCAGCACCAGCCGGCCCAGCTCTACCCGGTGCAGTTCTTCCGGGGCGTTCAATCGCACCTGGGGAGCTGCGCAGCCGACGGAGCAAGCCAGGGCCAAGAGCCACCAGCAGCCCGGGCTGGGACCGGAGGGGCCGTTTGACCGCGGGAAACGCACGGACCGGGTGGGCTTCATGCGGCGGTGGGCGGATTATTGGGAAGGCGGGACGAAGGCTGCGGCTTGTGCTGGCCGGGGCGATTCTGCTTGCGGCGGATCGCTGGTACCCGCGGCGGCCTGGTGAATCAGTTCGGCCCAAACCGGGCCCCAACGCTGCGTGCTCCAGTGACGTTCTACAAACAGCCGGGCCTGGGCTCCCATGCGGCGGCGCAGCGCGGGATCGCAAGCCAGGCGAACGATGGCCTCGGCCCACTGCTCGGGCGTGGCGGCCAAAAACCCGGTGCGGCCGTGCAGGACCATTTGGCGGTTCATGCCCACTGGATTGGCCACCACCGGCAGCCCGGCGGCCATGTATTGCAGCACCTTCAGACCACATTTGCCCAGGCTCCAGGGATCGTCGGGCAGCCAACTGATACCGATGTCGGCCTGGGCCAGCAGTCGGGTTTCGTGGGCCTGGGACCAGCGGCGGGGAACCACCCGGATTTCCTGAAGCTCGGGAAAACGGTCGCAGATGACTTCCAGTTCCAGCCCGGGCAGCCGCCGCCGGCACAGGGCAAACGCCCCTTCCAGATAGTGCAGGCAGGTGAGCGTGCTTTGCTGGCCAATCCAGACCAGCTTCACCTGGTCCGCCACGCGCAAGTGGGTGCTTATTGGGTAGCGCCCGGGATCGAGGCACGTGGGCATCAGAAACACCCGCTGCGGGTCGGTCAGTTCCGCGGCGCGCCGAACCAGATACGGATTACCGGCCAGCACGCGATCGGCCGCGTAGACCGTGGCCCAGAAATGAGCCAAGCGGTTCCAGCTTCGGGGGCTGCGGCGGCTGTAGCTGTCGCGGTGGAACAGGGCGTCGTCGAAGTCGTAAACCAGCACCCGGGCGCAGCGGCGCAGCAGGCTCAGTTGCCAGAAGGGGAGCAGCTTCCGCTGGAGGACGACCACGTCGGCCCGTTCGGCCCGAAAAAGCTGCCGCGTTCGGGCGGCCACTCCGGGGGCCAGCGGTACCACTTCCAACGACCAGCCGCGGGACTGCAAGTACGGGAACAGGGCGGCGATGCGATAGCGGTAGCAAACGTGCTCGGGCTGTTCGATCAAAGCCAGCAGCTTCATGGGGTCCTCCCTGACCCGGGCCGGCACGGTCCTTTGCACAAGATTCCCGCAGGATCCCGCACGGGGTGGGAAGGCGGATCATACCGCAGGCGTAAGTCCCAAACCAAGTTCGCCCTCACACCCACGTGGCGGCATTGCCTGCGGTGCTAGCAGGCCGGAGAGAGGTGGAGCGTTTCGAGCCACAAGCTGCCTAGGAATCAAGGCTCCACCCAATCCAAGCCGGTGGCCCGCCGCACTCGTTCTTCGAATTGTCCCAGCAAGCCGCCAATGACGTCCCAGCGATTCGGGCGGCGCAGCTCGATATCCCCTTGCCGGTTGATGCGCAGCACGCTGTCCTGGTGCACGCCCAGTTCGTCCAGCCGTTGCAGGATTTCGTGTTCCTGGTCCAGAATCTGCTGCAACGTGCGGCCGGTGAACTCAATGAACTCCATCGCGGCTATCCTTGATGCTGGGGTTCCAGGCAGCGCTGCTGCTCCAGTTCGGCCAGGCGGCGGTGGATTGTTTCATCGTCGGGGATTTCGCCCGCGGAACGCCGGGACCGAAACTCCAGTTCCAGCTCCTCCAGGGCCGGTTTCACTTCGGCCAGGGCGGTGGGGGCAAGCCGGTCGATGAACAGCACTCCGTCCAGATGGTCGCATTCGTGCTGGGCCACCCGGGCGGCAAAGCCTTCCAGTTGCAGATGGATGGGCCGTCCATCCAGACCGAAGCCGTCCAGCACCACCTTGGCCGCCCGCACCACCGGAGCTCGAACCTCGGGGATGCTCAAGCAGCCCTCCTCGTCTTCCTGGGAACCACGATGGCGACTCAGCACCGGGTTGAGCACGGCCAGCTCCTGGTCCTTCTGCTCCGGGTCCCCGGTGGGATTCATCACGAAAAGCCGATAGGGCAAATCGACCTGGTTGGCCGCAAGCCCCACCCCCTGGTGCTCGTACATCAGTTGGAACATCTCGGCAATCCACCGGCAGAGCTGCTGGTCCACGCGGCGCAGAGCCTTGCTACGGTGGCGGAGCGTGGGATGGGGATAGTTAATCACCTGGAGCATGGCGGCGGTTCCCAACACCGGATAGGAACGAAACGCGAGTCTGCCACGATTCTAAGGGAGAGCCTCGTTGGGGAAAAGCACGTCGCCGCCGGGGCGAAGTGTTCCCCTTGGCGCAGAACGTACCAATCTGACGCGCCCAGTCCGCACACCGGCGGTTCAGACACGTCCGAAGGGACGGGACACTTTGTGAATGGATTCACAAGCTGGCACGTCTCTTTTCGTCCCGAGGAAAAGTCCTTTTCTCCGGGCACTCCAGCGGATACGGTGTTAGGCACGCTACTTGCACCTCCGAAACGGTGGCAGGAAAAGCTGCGAGTTGAGTTGTCGCGTCCCTTTGCCGGCTGAAGGTTTCAGGTCCCATGGAAGAATCCAAACCCGCCAGCCAGAGTTCTTCCTCGCCGGCCGCGGAAAGCGAAACCAACCGGCGGGACTTCTTGTCCTCTTGTTCCGGGGCGGCCATGGCGTTCGGCCTGGTGGGCAGCTACGGCACGCTAGTGGCCATGGCCGGACGGTTCCTCTACCCGGCCAATCCCGATCCCAAGGCCTGGATCTACCTGGCCCACGTGGACGAAGTGCCCCCGGGCCAGTCGCTGGAGTTCAAAACCCCGTTGGGCTCGCCTGTGGTGGTGGCCCGACTGGGTAAAGGCGACCACGTGGAAGACTACATCGCCCTGAGCAGCGTCTGCCCGCACCTGGGCTGCCAGGTGTTCTGGGAACCGCAGAACGACCGGTTCTTCTGCCCCTGCCACAACGGGACGTTCGACCGCACGGGCAAGGCCACCGGCGGCCCGCCGGCCAAAGCCAACCAGAACCTGGTCCGGTTTCCGCTGCGTCTGGAAGGAGGGAGTCTGTTCATCCAGGTGCCGCTGGTGGGTCCGACCCAATCGCTGGTTGGTCGCTCCCGCCGGCACGAGCCGGGTGAGGTGTAAATCCAGGCCGTTGAACAAAAAAATCCGCCAGCCCCACTGAGCTTGAACAAGGATTCACAACCATGGGAGCCATCGCCCGCTGGTTCCAGGAGCGGATACCCATTTCCGGCGATCAGCTTCGCGAGCTGACCAACGAGCCGGTGCCGCACCACCTGAAGCGGTGGTGGTTCTGCCTGGGCGGCACGCCGGCCTATCTGTTCGTGGTGCAGATTGTCACCGGGATTCTGCTGGCCTTCTACTACCAACCTTCGCCCAGCACGGCCTACGAGTCGGTGCAGTTCATCACCGAGGAAGCCTACTACGGGTGGTTCCTTCGGGGTTTGCACAAGTGGGGGGCCACGTTCATGGTGGCCGCCGTCATCCTGCACCAGATGCGAGTGTACTTCACCGGCGCGTTTCGCAAGCCGCGCGACTTGAACTGGATTGTGGGCATGTGCCTGCTGCTGTGTACGCTCATGATTGGCTTTACCGGTTACAGCCTGGTGTTCGAACAGCTCAGCTACTGGGGAGCCACCGTCGCCGGCAATTTGACCGAGCAGGTGCCCCTGGTAGGGCCGGTGTTCAAACGGCTGTTGCTCGGCGGGGAGCACTACAATCCCCGCACGCTAAGCCGGTTTTTCATCCTCCATGCGGCCGTGCTGCCGGTAACGATGCTGTTTCTGCTGGCCATTCACATCACGCTGATTCGGCTGCACGGGGTGACCGAGTTCCACGACGAGGACGAGGAAGAACCCCAGTACTTCAACTTCTTCCCGGACCACTTCTACACCGAGCTGATTATCGGCCTGGTGCTGATGATTATCCTGAGCTTCCTGGCCACCACGTTTCCGGTGCAGATGGGCCCGAAGGCCGATCCGTTGCACACGCCCGAGATTATCAAGCCCGAGTGGTACTTTTACGTCATGTTCCGCTGGCTGAAGCTGTTTTCCATCGGCACGGCGGTGCTTTCGATTGGGCTAATCATCTTTGCCATGTTCGCCTGGCCTTGGATTGACGCGCTGCTGCGTCGCCTGGGCTGGGAAAACGCCAGCGTCTATATCGGCATCGTGGCCGTGCTGGCCCTGGTGGGGCTGACCGTCTGGGAAGCCCTGGTGCCGCACTAAGCCGCCGCCGGCAACGCGCCCCTCGAACCAAACGACCCGAACAAACGCGTCCCTGTTTCCACCAAATCGACCGGGAGAGGAAACCCGCCATGACGCTCAAGACCAAGCAGTGGATTATTTTCATCCTGGGACTGTTTTTCCTGGGTTCCCTGGTGCTGGTGCAGTGGATGGAAGTGGCCCGGCGCCGGGCCGAACTGGGGCTGGCCCCCCATCAGATTGTCGTTCCGGCCAGCAGCCGCCAGTGCGTGGAGTGCCACCAGAAGCAGACGCCCGGCCTGGTGGACCACTGGCGCCATAGCACCCACGCGGCCAAGGCGGTGGGATGTTTCGAGTGCCACCGGGCCGAAAAGGACGATGCCGACGCGTTCCTGCACTACGGGGCCACCATCGCCACGGTGGTCACTCCGCGGGATTGCAGCAAGTGCCACGTGCGCGAAGCCGAGGAGTTCGCCCGCAGCCACCACGCCCAAGGGGGAAACATCCTCGCTTCGCTGGACAACTTCCTGGCCGAAACGGTCGAAGGGTCGCGGGTGCCGTTCGATCCCCACTCGCCCACGCCGGGCTTCCTGGTCGATAAGGTCAACGGCATGGCTTCGGCTGCCACCGGCTGCAAACAGTGCCACGGCAGCAAAGTGGCCCTGCTGGCCACCGACGGCGGCCGGATAACCGTCGACGACCTCAAGCCGGACAAAAACGGCAAGCCGACCAACAAGGAAGCCCTGGCCCGCATCCGCCGCAACGAGGAAGGCAAGCCGCTGTTCCACCCCGAAACCTGGCCCAACACCGGCATCGGGCGAATTAACCTGGACGGGTCGCTCGGCTCTTGTTCGGCTTGCCACAGCCGACACGACTTCTCCCCGCGGCGAGCCCGCCAGCCGGAAAACTGCGCCAAGTGCCACCTGGGTCCGGACCACCCGCAGAAGGAAATCTACGAAGAATCCAAGCACGGCGTGGCCTACCGCGACCTGCGCGAACACATGAACCTGGACGCTAAGGACTGGGTGTTGGGCAAGGACTACACCCAGGCACCCACCTGTGCTACGTGCCACATGTCGGGGCACACGCGCAACGGCGGCAAGGTGACCCACGATCCCGGCGAGCGCATCTCCTGGACCAACCGGCCGCCGGTCAGCCTGCGGATGGACACCGACGAACACGGCGCCGTGGTCAAGGAAACCAATCCGGCCAGACGGCGCGAGCTGATCAAGGACACGGCCGAAGCCAAACGCCAGCGGATGCGGCAAGTGTGCTCCCACTGCCACACGCCGGATTACATCTCGGCCTTCTACAAGCAATATGACGACTTCGTAATTCTCTACAACGAAAAGTTTGCCAAGCCGGGGCAGAAAATCATGAAAGCCCTGCGCGACCAGGGACTGATTACCAAGCAGCAGTTCGACGAACGGATTGAGTGGACCTGGTTCTATCTCTGGCACCACGAAGGCCGCCGGGCGCGCCATGGGGCTTCGATGATGGCTCCCGACTACGCCCACTGGCACGGCATGTACGAGGTGGCCGAGCGGTTCTACCAGGAACTCATTCCCGAGGCCCTGGAAATCGCCCACCAGGCCGAACAAGCCGGCAAAAAAGAACAGGCCGAAGCAGTGCGAAAGGTGATCGACGAGATTCTTCAGCGGCCCGAGCACAAGTGGTTCCGCTCGCAGGGGGCCGGGTTCAAAAACGCCGCGGCCCTGAAACGCCGCCGCACATTGGGCCAGAAAAATCGCCTACCGGTTGAAGCCCTGCGGGGGCTGGGGTTGCCACAGCCCGCTCCCAAACCCGCGACCAAGCCCCCGGCCAAACAAGCCGAGCTGGGTGGCGGCGGCTAGGAACGGGAATGCAATCCCCGAGACGTCACCCGCCTCACACGCGAAGCGGCACGTGCAGAGCTGCCGCCTCGAGCTGCGAATCGGCTTGCGCCGTGCGGCGAGGTCATGCAGTTTCTACTCCAATAGAAGTACCCGGTCAATCAAATCAGCAGACGCCTCGACTTGACGCTTCGGCAATCCCCGGACCCCAGTCCGGGGAGAACCGAAGAAAAAACGTTAGCCGTTGTTTTCCTCCGCCAGCTAAAGCTGGTGGCTCGCCGGGGAACGATGTGACTCGCGTCTGCACAAAAGCGAATTGCTACCCACTGAAAAGGAAGCATTCGTGCTCGCATCCGACAATCGGCAGCTTCGTCGTCTGTAATCCGGGACTGGCATTCGCCGAGCCGGCGACTTCCGTCGGTGGAGGCGCTCTAGCCGCAGCCACTAGGAGCTTCCGTTTCGCTCCAAGGTAAAAAAACGCATAACAGCGACTCGGATACGCCCGCTTCGGAGGAGTTTATCCCTGTGAACCCTGCCGCTGCACCAGCCCAAGCCGCCCGGTCGTCCCGGCGGCGGTTTCTGGCCGCAGCCGCCGTTTGGGGAGCGGCCGTCCTGGGCGGTTGGACGCTGCGCCGCAGCCGGGGCGAAGCGGCGGTGCTTCGGCCTCCCGGGGCCGTGTCCGAACAGGACTTTCTGGCCCGATGCATCCGCTGTGCCCACTGTATCGACGTTTGTCCGGTGGACGCCCTGGTCCCCTTGGAACACGGTCCGGCCTGGCAATTGGGCACGCCGCACTTCCGCCCCCGGCGGCAGCCCTGCACACTCTGCGCCGGAAGCGAACAGATGGCCTGCGTGCAAGTCTGTCCCACCGACGCTCTGCGGCCGCTGCTTGCCCGGCAGCAGGTGGCTGTGGGCGTGGCCCGAATCGACCCCCAGACGTGCCTGCCCTTCCAAGGCGTGGTGTGCCGCGCCTGTTGGCGGGCTTGTCCGTTTCCGGATGAAGCAATCCGGCTGGACGAGCTGGGGCGTCCGGTCGTGGATGCGCAGAAGTGCGTCGGCTGCGGGCTGTGCCAGCACGCCTGCCTGGCCGAGCCGGAAGCCATCCGCGTGATTCCGTTTGCTCCGCGAAGCTGAAGGAGCTCTCCTGCCGTGGACACCCCGCTGGCCGCCACCGGCAAGCCCCCGTTGCCTCGGGGCGCCGAAAGCTCCGGCCACCTGCGCCCCGGCCGGATTCGATTCCGCCGTTGGACATGGGCTCATCGGGCGGTGGCGTTCGGTTTTCTGGTCTGGTTCGCCCTGGGGCCATGGCTGCCCGACTGGCTCTTCCAGGGCAACTGGAACGCCGCGCGGTGGTTCAACACGATCAACCTGATCGACCCGCTCGTCTTTGCCGAAACGGTGCTGGCCAGCCGGAGCGTTTCGTGGGAGCTGGTTCTCGGCACCCTGCCGCTGGTGGCTGCCGCAGTGCTGCTGGGGCGCATTTTCTGTGGCTGGATTTGTCCGCTGGGACTAGTGCTGGAACTGGCCGAGGCGCTCCGCAACCACTTCTTGCCCCGGCGGAAGCGTCCCCGGCAACTGGCACGCGGCTGGAAGTATCTGGTGCTCGCCGGTGTGCTGCTGGGTTCAGCCGTAGCCGGTGTGCCGCTTTTTGCCGCTTTTTCGCCAATCAACGCTCCGTTCGTCTGGCGAGGATGGCATCTCGCGGTGGCTCTGGGAATCGTGGCCGGTCTGGTGCTGGTGGAGCTCTGGTTTCCCCGCGTGTTTTGCCGCGCACTTTGCCCGCTGGGGGCTTTGTACTCCCTGCTAGGGCGCCGGGGGCTGCTGCGGGTACGGGTCACGGGACCGGAACGGCTCGGTTGCTTGCACTGCACCCGCGACTGCCCGATGGGAATCGACGTGCTCCACGATCACGTGCTGGCAGGCCACGCCACGGTAAACGACCCGGAATGTACCCGGTGCGGCTCCTGCACGGATCGCTGCCTGGGAGACATCTTGCAACTGGGTTTTGCCTGGCCCGAGACTGTGAGCAAGGTCACCCCCGGGACCCGTGCTCCCGAGCGCGCGTCCTCCCGGCAAAAGGCGTCTCGCTAAGTGGGTACCAATTAGTTTTTGAGCAGACGCAAGTGCCGCGGCTTCGCGGCGAGCCGCCAGCTTTTAGCTGGCGGAGGACGGCACGGCCGTCATCGACGGGGTGCTTCCGCTCTGGGAGGGCGTGGGGG
>WFOE01000096.1 GCA_015488215.1 Planctomycetales bacterium | reverse complement strand
ATCTACTACTTCGCCCCAGCCAAAGCCCTGGTGGTCCGCCAGCGGGGGGAAATCCACCGGGAACTGAACGGCTTGCTCCGCCAGTTGCGCAAGTGAAAACCGTGTGTTCCCGGCACGTCGCTTTGTGAAGAGGGAACCCGTCTGCGCATTTTTGCGTCTCAGGCTGGGGAGGCGTCTTCCCGGCGACGCGCATGAGCGGACCAGGTGCGACGGCTGTGCAAAATCTCCCCGGGCTGAAGACCGAGGCTTGCCATCTGCCGTTTACGAGATTCTACGCTTGTTCCTGCATCGGAGCGGAAATTCCCTGCGCAAGCCGCAGGACGCAAGTCGCAAGCCGTTTCAGAATTCGGAGACTCGCCCACCAAACGCTGAGCAGTATCGTCGGTGACCGCGCAAAGTTTAAGCTGCAGGCTGAACACTTAGGCTCAACCGCTGCCGGTAGCCCGCAACTGCTGCAGCGGCTGCCAGTCGGCAAGGTGCAGCTCCACGCTACGGCGACCGTTGAACTGGTTAATCACCGGCCGGAAGGCCACGGCCAGCGGGCCTTGGTGCCGCCGGAGCGGCTCGGCCCATTCGGCCTGCCCGAAGGCTACCGCCCGCAGTTGCACCGGCCCTTGGCGGAGCATCAAGGCCAGGTGGCGCTCGCCTCCGCCCATGGTGCGCACCGGCGCGGCCAGCTCCACTCCGGTGGTGCAAATCAACGGTCGCGGATTGCCCTGGCCGAAGGGGGCCAGTTGTTCCATCTGCCGCACCGCATCCAGGGTGAGCGTTCCCAGGGGCACTTCGGCATCGATTGTCAGCTCGGCGGTGCGGTCTTCCGGGGCGATGGTGCGATCCACCTGCTCGCAGAACTGCTGGCGAAACGCTTCGATGTTGCGCGGGTGGAGTTTCAGCCCAGCCGCCGCCTCGTGCCCGCCGAACTCCAGAAGCAATTCCTCGCAGGCGGCCAACGCCCCGTACAGATCGAACGAGCCGACGCTGCGGGCTGAACCCACGGCCACCGGTTCCGAGGAGCTGTCCAGGGAAAGCATGACCACGGGCCGGTGGTACTTTTCGGCCAGACGACCGGCCACGATGCCAATCACGCCCGGATGCCACTTCTGCCCGCAAAGCACCAGCGCTGCATGTTCTTCCGGCGGGTAGTGTTCCTTGATCTGCTTGACCGCGGCCAGATAGATGCTTTGTTCCAGCGAGCGGCGGGACTGGTTCAGCCCGTCGATGTACTGGGCCAATTCCCGGGCACGCGCCGGCTGTTCGGTGATGAGCAGCTCCACGCCCAGTCGGGCCTGGCCCAGACGCCCGGCGGCGTTGAGCCGGGGAGCCAGGCCAAAGGCCAGGTCTTCGCTGGCCAGGGGTTTTCCGGCCAGGTTGCTTACTTGCAGCAGGGCTTCCACGCCCGGGGTGGGCTGTTGCCGCAGCACTTCCAGCCCGTGGCGTACCAGCACCCGGTTTTCGTCCAGCAGCGGCACCACGTCGGCCACCGTACCCAGGGCGGCAAAGCCGAGCATCTGGTGCAGGAACCGGGCCAAGGGGGGCGAGACGCGCTGGCTTCCCCCGCTGGCTACGCGGCACAGCGCCCAGGCCAGCTTGAAGGCCACTCCCGCACCGCACAGATGCGGGAACGGCGCCTGGCGTTCCGGCAATGCCGGGTGCACCACGGCGTGGGCTTCGGGAAGCCGGGGGCCCGGGTGGTGGTGATCGCTTACGATGAGCACCAGCCCCAGTTCGCGAGCCACCCGGGCTTCCTCGGGACTGGCAATCCCGCAATCGACCGTTACGACCACCTGGCCGCCCTGTTCCTTGATTTCGTGCAAGGCTTCGGCGTGCAGCCCGTAGCCCTGGCTCAGGCGGTTGGGGATGTAATAGCGGACCGCCGCCCCGAGCCGCTTCAGGCAGCGGTAAAGGATTGCGCAGCCGGTCATGCCGTCCACGTCGTAATCGCCGTAAACGAAGATGGACTGCTTCTGCTCCACTGCCTGGTAAAGCAGGGCGGCCGCTTGCTCAGCCCCGGGAAGCGAATGCGGGTCGTGAAGCGACGCCAGCGGAGCTTCCAGGAAACGGCGAGCCTCCTCGGGAGAGCGGATTCCCCGGGCCAGCAGCAGTTGGGCCACCACGGCCGAGACTCCGGCTGCCCGCTGAAGCTGTTGCACCTGGGCGGCATCGTGCGGGCGGATGGACCAGCGCTTGGTCATCGAAAGACAAGCCTTCCGTGCGCTTGGGGAAGATAGGAACTTCCGAGCTTGCGGCCATTGGAACCCATCGCCCGCGGCTTGGCAAGCGTTTCCTGCGGGTGGTTCCCGGTGGAGTTCAGCTTTGCTGAGATTCGTCCTGCAAGAGCCGCCGCAGATGGAAGTGGAACTTGCCCAGCTTGCCCCCGTAGTTGCCCGCTGCAATCCGCACCACACCCTCGGTGCAGGCGGCGCGGATGCCTGCCCGCATGGCTTCGGCCACGGCCTGCTCGTTACGCCCGTCGATGACGATTTCGTAGGCGCAGTTGGCCTCCGGATGCAAAGCGGTGGGGACGCGACCGGCCAGAGTGGGACAGTAGGCTTCGTTGGTCGAAGCGACCAGCTTCTTGTAACGGGAACCCACCTTGCTGCCGCTGCGAACCACGCCGCCGGGAAAGGGAGTAATCACCCCGGGACAGCGGGCAATCGCCTCCACGGCCTGCCGCGCGGCGGCAAGCCCGCGCTGCTGATCCACCGCCTGCAGAATGAAGTTGCCCCCGCCCGCCCCCTTGGCCACCCCCACCCGGTCCTGAACCAGGAACTCCCCTTCCATGACCGGAATGCGCCAGTAGCGCACCTGGTCGATCTGTTTGCTTTTCTGATAGCCGTCGCCAAAAAAACGAATGTGGCGGCCCAACGGAATCCGCTCCGCGGCTT
>WFOE01000095.1 GCA_015488215.1 Planctomycetales bacterium | reverse complement strand
GCGCAAGCCGCAAACCGTTTCTCTCATCCGCGCTGGGGCGGAAGCCGGTTGTCCTGCGCAAGCCGCAGCCAGGTAAGCGCTTGCTGGATGTCTTCCGGCACCGGAGCGGTGAACTGGACCATCTGCCGCGATTCCGGGTGCAGGAACTTCAGCCGCCGGGCGTGCAGCGCCTGCCGGGAAAGGACCACCTGGTCCAGTTGTTTCTGGAGGCGGTCAAACTGTTCCTCGGGAAGCCGGACGCCGCGCAGCTTCCGGTTGAGCGGGCCGCCCGGGTGGGTGAACCAGTCCCGAGGGAGCAGCTCCCGCAGCCGCACTTCGGCCCGGCCGCCGTAAAGGTGGTCGCCAAGCACCGGATGGCCCACGGCGGCCAGGTGCACGCGGATCTGGTGGGTGCGTCCGGTGCGCGGCAGCACGCGCAGCAGGGCCGCTTGCTCGAACCGCTCCAGCACTTCGTAAAAGGTTTCGGCTTGCCGCGGCCGGAGGGAGCCCGGGGCGGTGCTCATTCGGTGGCGGTGCTGCAGGTGGCGGCCGATGGGCAGTTCCACCACGTCGCGGTCCCGGGCCGGCGAACCTTGCACCAGAGCCCAATACTCCTTTTCCACCCGGCGGCGGCTGAACTGCTTGGAGAGCTTGGCGTGGACCAGGTCGTTTCGGGCCACGACCATCACGCCGGAAGTGTCCCGATCCAGGCGGTGGACGATTCCCGGTCGGACCGGGCCGCCCAACTGGGAGAGCTGGTCGAAGTGGTGCTGCAAGGCCGAAACGAGCGTTCCTTCCCAGTGCCCAGCGGCCGGATGGACCACCATGCCCGGCGGCTTGTTCACCACAATAATCCAGCGATCTTCGTACAGCACGTCCAGCGGAATGTCTTCCGGCAGGGGGCCTTCCGGCGGCGGCTGCGGCAAGCGCATTTCCACCACCTGGCCCAAACGCAGCTTGTAGTTGGGACGCAGCTTGCCCGAGGGAAGGTCCGGTCCGTGCAACTGGACGGCCCCGGCGTAGATGGCCCGCTGGAGATAGTTGCGGCTGAACTGAGAGAGACGACGGGCCAGGAACACGTCGAGCCGCTCCCCGGCTTCTTCGGCCGGGACGGGGAAGCGGACCACCTCGTCGGTCAGCGGGATGTGCCGATCTTCGTGCGGCATGAAGCCAATCCGTAGGGAGTTGTCCGTAGGGAGCCGAGGGAGACGCAGGCTTACGGCCGGAAACGGCTCTCAGCAGGGCGTCGGGGCAGGCGGCTGGGGCCGCTCCAGCGGCAAGGGCGTTTTGTGCAACCGTGCCGCCGCCGGGGACCGAGCCCCGGGGCGCGATTTCAGCAGGAACGCCCTCCGGCGGGAACCGTTTGCAGTTCCAGCGGCGGTAGGGGTTCTTCCAGCACGCCGCGAACTCGGGACCAGATGCGCGCCCCTTCGTAGATCATCCACGCTTCCAGCAACAGGGCCACCGCCCCGATGGCAAACAGCAGGTGGCTTTGCTGCCAGGCCCAGGGCTGCTCCCCGGTAAGCATCGCCGCCAGGGGCCAGAACCAGCCGGTGGCGGAGTTGAACATCTGCCACAGCAGGGCCCAGGCGGGCATGATCAGCATCAGCAGCATCGGTCCCAGGGCGAACCACACCGGCTTGTTTCTTCGCCAGAGGTAGAACACGGTAACCATGAAGGCCAGCCCGGCCAGCAGTTGGTTCGTGGCCCCGAACAGCGGCCAGAGAATCAGCCCGCCGGTGCCCAGCCCTTTGCCCGGGGCGGGAATCATGGCCAGCGTGCCGCCGAGCACCACGGCCAAGGCGGTGGCGGCGTATTTGTTGGTAAACAGCGGCAGCCGCAGCGTGCCGGCCAGTTCCTGGATTACGTAGCGTTGGAGCCGCGTGGCCGTATCGAGCGTGGTGGCGGCAAAACAGGCCACCAGCACGGCAATAATGCCAATGCCCAACTGGAGCGGAAGCCCCAGCGCGGCCAGGAAGTTGGCCCCCCCTTCGACGAACGCGCCCACTTTCTGACCCAGGTTGAAGCCGCTCCAGCCACGCCCGATGTCGTATCGGGCCTGCCAGGCCGCTCGGCCCACCAGTGGCGTGCCGTCGGCCGCTTGGGCCAGGGCGTAGTCGCCTTCGGGCGTCGGTTCGTACTTGCCCATGCCCACCCCGGCACAGCAAGCCAAGATGACCAGCACGGCCAGGGCCCCTTCGAGCAGCATCGCCCCGTAGGCTACGGCCTGGGCGTCGGTTTCGCGTTCCAGTTGCTTGCTGGTGGTTCCGCTGGAAACCAGGCAGTGGAAGCCGCTCACCGCCCCGCAAGCGATGGTGATAAACAAAAACGGCCAGATCGGAGGGGCGTCGGCCGGAACGGCCTGGGCCACGGCTGGGGCGCTTTCGGCCAGGCGAGCCTGCCCGGTGGCTCCGGCTACCACCAGGCCCAGCACCAGCAACGCCAAGGCCACCAGCAGTTGGTGGCTATTGATGTAGTCCCGGGGCTGTAGCAACACCCACACCGGCAGCACCGAAGCCAGAAAGCAGTAGCCCATCAGCACCACGGTCCAGACCACCACTGGGTTTTCCACCGGCAGTTCCAGCGGCAGATAGTACACGCCCAGGTAAATCGTGGCGTAAAGGACCACCAGGGCCAGCAGCGAAGGAACCAGCAACCCGCCCCGACGCCGATACACCCAGTAACCCACCAGCACGGCCAGCGGCATAGCCGTCCAGACCGAAAGCACCGAGCCGGGATAAAGCTTGAAGATGGAAGCGATGACCAACCCGAAGATGGCCAGCACCACCGTCAGGGCGAAGAACAAAATGAGCAGGAACAGCACCCGGGCCCGAGGGGCGATGACCCTCCCGGCCACTTCGCCCACGGTTTGCCCTCGGTTGCGGAGCGAGACGACCAGGGCCCCGAAATCGTGTACTGCGCCGACGAACACCGAGCCGACCACTACCCAAAGCAGCGCCGGCAGCCAGCCCCAGAACACGGCAATGGCCGGCCCGACAATCGGCCCTGTGCCGGCAATGCTGGTGAAGTGGTGGCCGAAGACCACCGCCCGGCGTGTGGGCACGTAGTCCACGTCGTCGCGCAGTTGCTGGCTTGGCACGGGGGCCTGCGGGTCCAGGCCGAAGATGCGACGGGCCAACCAGCGGCCGTAGGTGTGATAGGCCACGATAAAGCCCACGAACGAAAGCACGGCGGCAAGCAGTGTGTCCATCTACCCGACTCCACTCGGCCAGGTCTGTTAAGGTGTGAGTATTCGGCCAATCGTCACTTAAGCACACGAGCAGGCGGTGCTACCCGGTGCTTCGGCTACTCGGCACTTCGGCGAGCCCTGGACTTCAGTCCGGGGAGGCAAGTGGGAACGCTTGCTCGTTGTTTCTCCTCCGCCAGCTAAAGCTGGCGGCTCGCCCTTGGTGCGGAAGCACCCCATCGCCGACGGCCGTGCCGTCGTCCGCCGATTGAAGTCGGCGGCTCGCCGTTTTCTCGTCTTTTTCTCGTTGCTTGTTCGTCTGTATTGTTACGTTTGTTCTTGCATCGGAGCGGCAGCTCCTCCCCCCATCCCTCCACGCCTCCAAACCCCCACGCCCAACTCAAGTCGGCGGTCCGCCGGGGAACCCCACCGACGCGTCGGTTCTGCTCAAAACTTGCGACCCTTCCTTGTAACAGCATTATAACCTTTTGGTTTCCTCTTGCCGACGGCTGCGCTATGCTGGGGCAAAGCGAAACCGCGGGGGGAGCGCGGGCCACAGAAGGTCGTTTGCGGGAGTCACCGGGCCGATGAGCCGAACGCTGGTCGTCTTGTGGGACGAAGTGCGCCGCCGCACGCTGCGGCTGTTGCAAGGGGTGGGGGAACAAGAAGCCCGCTTCCACGCCCCGGGGCTGCACAACTCGGTCCTCTGGCACGCCGGGCACTGTTACGTCGTGGTGGAGTGGATTGTGGCCCAGGCGTTGGGCCAGCAGCCCCAGGCACCATCCGGGTGGTTCGAGCTGTTCAGTTGGGAAAGCCGGCCGGAGCGCATCCCGACCGAAGCCTGGCCTCCGCTTGCTGAAGTGGTGGCCCAGTTGCAGCAGCAGTACCAGCGGTGGCGACGGGTGTTTCAGCACCTTTCGGCCGCCCAGCTCGACTTGCCAAGTGCCCGGCACCCCCGGCAGAGTGTTCGTCGGGCCATCGTCCACGCCCTGCACGACGAAGCCTGCCACAGCGGAGAAATCTGGCTGCTACGCAAGATGTACCACGCCCAGGACCGCCTGTAAGTGAGGAGCGGTTGGTCGTTGAGCAGACGCGAGGGTGGCGCAGCTTCCAGGTAGCCGCCGTCTTCGGT
>WFOE01000094.1 GCA_015488215.1 Planctomycetales bacterium | reverse complement strand
GGCGTGGGGGGATGGGGGGAGCTTCCGCTCCGGGCAGGAATGGGCTTGCGGCTTGCGCTGTGCGGCTTGCGCAGGGAGCTTCCGCTCCGGCGCAAAAACAAGCGCCGATTCTTGCACTCGGCGAGCCGGGAGCTTTAGCTCCCGGAGGAGAAATCACAGAAAAGCGTTTCCTTTTGTCTCCCCGGACTGAAGTCCGGGGCTCGCCAACGACACGACGGAACACCACCAGCAATATTGCCACGGCGTGTCGTGGCCAATCGCCGCGAGTTCCTGCTGGCCCAAGACGCAAGACTCAGGACCTTTTTGTCCGGAGCTCGCCAAAGCGCCGAGTCGAGGCGTCTGCTGATTTGCTCAAAGACAATTCACCGGGACCTTAGTTGTGTTGGTCCGGGAACTGCGGCTGGTGCGCGTCGTTCCAGCGCGGGAACGCCTCCTGGGGCTGCAATCCGCCAAAGCGGCGCTGGCGGCGGGAAAAGTCGGCAATGGCCTTGTGCAAGTCGTCCAGCTCGAACTCCGGCCAGCAACGCGGCGTGGTCCAGAACTCCGTGTAGCTGCTCTGCCACAGCAGAAAGTTGCTCACCCGCATCTCGCCCGCGGTACGGATGAGCAGGTCCGGGTCGGGCATGTCGCAGGTGTAGAGGTACCGGGCGATCCGCTCCTCGTCGATCTGGGCCGGGTCGAGCCGTCCGGCCTGGACGTCGCGGGCGATGGCCCGCACGGCGTCCACCAGCTCGCAACGGCCTCCGTAGTTGATGGCCAGGCACAGCACCATGCCGGAGTTGTTCCGGCTCATCTCCACGGTGCGGTCCAGCTCGCGGAGCACTTCCGGCGGCAGTCCCTGGCGGCGGCCGATCATCCGCAGCCGGATGCCTTCTTGCAGAATGCGGCGGCGTTCCTCAATCAGATACTGCCGGAGCAACTGCATCAGAAAGTCCAGCTCCTTCGGCGGCCGCTTCCAGTTTTCGCTGGAGAGGCAGTAGAGGGTCAGTTGCTCGATGCCCAGCCGCGCACACTGCTCGGTCACCTGGCGAACGGTACGGACGCCACGGCGGTGCCCTTCCACCCGAGGCAGCCGGTGCCGCTGAGCCCAGCGGCCATTACCGTCCATGATGATGGCAATGTGCCGGGGCCAGCGACTCCGCGGAATGTTGGCCAGCGGCTCGGGCAGGGTTTCCAGCGAAACGGACACGTTTGGGGCTCCCATCCTGCGTTCAGCCCAACCGAATGGCTCCTTCGTACCGCCGGGAACTGCCGCCCTCTGGCCCGCAGCACCAGATTGGCGTCTCCTGGGCGGCCAAGCCCCTTCAGTATAGAGCAAAGCCGCGGCGGTTCATACATCGCCGCCGACGAGCAACTGGTCGCCGGAGGCAGCCGGAACGAACATCGTCTGGCAGCGATCCGGACCAACCGAAACCAGCTTCACCGGCCGGCCAACCAGGCGGCTGAGGCAATCCAGGTAATCCCGGGCTGCCTGGGGCAAGTCCTCGATCTGCCGCACCTGGCTGATGTCCTCCTGCCAGCCGGGCAGTGTTTCGTACACTGGTTCGGCTTGTTCCAGGTCCTGGGCGTGGCTGGGGAAAGAACTGACTTGCCGCTGGCCAATCCGGTAGGCGGTGCATACTTTCAGCTCGGGCAGGCCCGAAAGCACATCCAGCAGCGTCACGGCCAGGTGGTCCACGCCGCTGATGCGTGCGGTGTAGCGGGCGGCCACCGCATCGAACCATCCGCAGCGGCGCGGGCGGCGGGTTACCGTGCCGTATTCGTTGCCGCGGCGGCGGAGATGTTCGCCGATGGCGTTGTCCTGTTCGGTGGGAAACGGCCCGCCTCCCACCCGGGTGGTGTATGCCTTGACCACGCCAATCACCCGCTGGATGTAACGCCCCGGGACTCCTGAGCCGGAACTGACCCCCAGCCCTGAACTGTTGCTGCTGGTCACGTAGGGGAACGTGCCGTGGTCCACATCCAGCAGGGCTCCCTGGGCCCCTTCGAACAACACATGCTGCTGCTGTTCCAGGGCCGAAAGCAGGAACTCGGTGGTATCGGCCACGTAGGGGGCTAGTTGCTCGGCATACTGGCGATACTGTTGGGCAATCCGCCGGCCGTCCAGCTCCTGGAACTGGTCGCCTGCTCGGGCGCGGAGGGCTCGGTTCTTTTCTTCGGCTACGCGACGGATGCGTTCCTCGGCGTCCGAGCGAAGCAAATCGCCCACCCGAATGGCAAAATAACGGCCCACCTTGTCCCGATAGCAGGGACCGATTCCCCGCAGCGTGGTGCCAATCGCCTCGCCTTCGTCCAGAGCCCGCTGGCCGAAGATGCGGTCTTCCTCGATGTGCCAGGGGAAGATGACATGCGCCCGGTCGCTGACCAGCAATCGCCCGGCCACTTCCACCCCGCGCTGCTGGAGCTGTTCGATTTCCGCCAGCAGCACGGCCGGGTCGATTACCACGCCGGTGGCGATGACGCAGGTAACTCCCGGGTGAAGAATCCCGCTAGGAATGAGTGACAACTTGTAGGTCTGCCCATCGGCCACCACCGTGTGGCCGGCGTTGGCTCCGCCCTGGTAACGGACCACCACCTGATGCTGCTGGGTGAGCAGATCGACGACTTTTCCCTTGGCTTCGTCGCCCCACTGCAACCCGATGACGCACACTCCGGGCACGAAAAAGGCTCCTTGGCAGCTTTGGCAACGTGTTGTGCAAACACCAGAACGCGGCGCCGGCTCCCAGGGCCGCCGCCGCGACTTACGACCAGAAGGGTCCAGCGTTAGCGAGTGTAAGTTACGCCTCTTGCCCCGGTCAAGCGGCCCAAGTGTCGCCGAATCCCGCCGCAAAATCGTCCTGATAGGGAGAACGCAGGCAGGAGTTCCCGGCGGACAGAAAACATGAGCCGGGGTTTTCCCACTGACTCGGTCACGCGAGCACCGCCAGATATTGCCCGACCAGCCGCGGCTGGGGGAAAACGAACGCCGCGGAAGCTTTGCCGTTTAGCCGTGCCCCGTGCGACAAAGCCCCTGGGCGGTGGTAAATCAGGCCCAACGGCAAAGCATGGGAGAGACTTGCGTAGGTCCGGGCCGGTCACCTGGCCGTAGAGACCGAAAAACGAGAAAGCGGTGGAGCGAAAAAGATAATCAGCGATAATCAGCAAAATGCTGGTGGACAAACGTCTATACAGTGGTTATACTTCCGCCAGCTTGCGTCCTAGAGCAAGCACACAGGTACCTGCCCGGGGCAAGCGTCCGTGCGCCCCGGGGATGGGCAGAGTACCTGCGGGAACTGTGCCGTGGCCAGAACTCACAGTTCCCAGCACGCCTTTTCCCGTATCCTGCTGGGAGGTGGGCCGGGAGGCGAGGGTCGAATACGGGTGGCCACCGTATCGACCGGGCAGCTTCCCAGCCCCAGCGTGCCAAGCGGACGGACGACCGTGGTCTGCTTCGGTCATGGGCTCCGAGGCGGGCTCTGGAATGCCGCCTCGGCCAACGTGTCGTATTGGGGCAGTTTCTCCTCCAGGTAAGCGGACCATCGTTGCTGGTCCCAAAGCTCCACGTGCTCCCCGGCTCCCAACAGCACCACCTCGCGCTGGATACCGCTCCGCTGAAGCAGGGTTTCCGGAATCCGGATACGGCCCTGGCCATCCACCTCCACCCGTTGGGCCTGGGCATAGAACAGCCGCCGGAAGGCCCGAACCTCGGGATCCGTCGGCACACTGGCCGCCAGGCGAGCAGCCAGTTGCTCGAATCCCGATTCGGTGTACATGGCCAGCGAACCATCCGTGCCGGGGGCAAGGTAAACAATCCCTCGGGGAAAAAGCCCTAGTGCTTCGCGAAGTGGCTTGGGAATGGCAACTCGGCCTTTGGCGTCGAGAGTTCGGGTGTATTGACCTGTGAGTGCCATTCCGGTTCACCACTGCTCCCCACAACTCACCACTCAGCCCCACAAGATACCCGTGCTGCCCCCATCGTCAAGTTTTTTTCGCCCCTGGTTCTGGCTTAGGCGCCGCAGGCAAGCCGCAGTTGCCCAAAGGGTCGATAGTTAGGGCCAGCAGAAATTTCCCAGCCCGAATAATTTTCCACCCCCTCGAACCACTTCGGAGCCTGTTCTGAGAGCCAATCTCCTGGAAAGAGGACGTGAGAGAACCATGCACCAAACAACACAAGCCATTTCACAATAAGGCGTTACGAACAATCTGCTGGCGCTCTTTCGTGGGGCGGAAAACTTTTCCTGTCGGCTACAGACCGCGACCGAGGATGCCATCGGTGCTGCTGATTGCCCCAGGGAAAGCTAGCAGCGTAGGATTCTGTTGCCGGCAGGGAAGCCGTTGGCAAAGAGGCACTTAGCGCCGCCTGCCGCCATGACTCTGGCGGCCTTGGAGCGGTAAACGGGTTTCCGTGCTCAAGGACGAGCCAGCCTACGGAGCTTTGTTCCTTTTAGCACGGAGGTTCCCACCATGTGGTCCGGTCCCATACCCTTCTGGCCGCGTCGCTTCTGGTCCCGGCTGAGCCTGAACGGAGCACAGGTTGCCATCCTGCTAGTCTTTCTCTCCGGTGCGGCATTGGCCCAGGAACGGCTTCAAGTGCAGTTCGATGTGCCTCGGCTGGTCGCCTGCCACGAAGTTCCCCGGGCGGATGCCCCGGGCGTGCAGCCCGGGCGCAAGGTCGTGGAAGTAGTCCTGGAGGTGTCGCTGCTGGTGACCGGCGGCTCCAGCGACAGCCTGCGCGAGGTGTTCTATCGGGTGGAAAGCCCTTGGCACGATTGGGAAGTGGTGGACTACCTGCCGCGGACGATTACCACCACGGCGCTTGCCGGTCCGGTGGCCGTGGAAACGCGGCGCGAAACCCAGGGGCAATTGGGCGGCCAGGGACGCCTGAGCTGGCCGGAGACAGCCGCCTCGGTTCAGTTGAACGCCGGAGTTCAAGACAAGCACAGTCGCCTGCTGCGTTACGAGCTGCTGCCGCCGCAGCAAATCGTGGCCGCCGCTGGCACGTTCCGTCGCCGCCAGGGGGTTTACTACAAGCTGCGCCCCCACCCGCAGTTTCCCCTGGAAGGAACGCGGCAACTGGTCCTCTGGCTGCAAGTGCCTCAAGGGTGGCGAGCCGGTTGGCTGCTGATTCACTGCCAAGGGCGCTCCGATCCTCCAGGGGGACTCCTTGCCGGGCTGGACCGCCGCCTGGTGTGCCACCAGCGCAGCTTTGCCGTGGGACTGTACTTGTACGGGGATCCGGTGGCTGCTTCCGTGGTGGACAGGTTCCTGGTAGCCCACGCCCGTTGGCAACATCAGGTTCGGGCCCATCGGGAACTTGTGCGACAGTTGGTTCGTCCGGGCAAGCTTTCTTCCTGGAACAGCTTTCTGCCCTGGCAGGAAGCCCCTTCGGCCGAAGCCCTGGCTGCCGAGGCACTTGCCCGCTGGCGCCACCAGGTGCCGAAAGGACTGCCCCCGGAACTGGCCACCGCTTTGTTACAATACTTGAGGGCCGAGGAACAACTGCGCGCCCTGGGCACCAGGTAGAAAACCTTGCAGCAGGAGCAATGCCCAATCATGTTGCGGCGGGGGCGTTCCAGAACTTTCCCACGCACGGCGAAAGGGGCCGTGCGCCGGGCATGGTTCCAGTTGGGGCTGCACGTATCGCCCGAGCAGGTGCAGCACTATCTGGCCCAACGGGGAGTGGAAGTTTCACTAGGGCAAATCGTGCAGATTCACCGCCACCTGCTCCGCGGCAACCGTCGGGCGGCGGGAGCCAACACCCACCCGGTTCGCAAACCGCGTCGGCTGCGGCCAATCAAACGTCCGCAGCGACGGCGGTAAAACTCACGCGGCCAGAGCTGCCCGGGCGCAAAAAAACTGCCATGCCGCAGGCAGCACCCGACGGCATGGCAGCAGGTTTCTGGAAATTACCCGCGGAAAACGCTTACTTCTTGTCAGCGAACCCCTTGGACTTGCTGCCGAAGACCATCTCCAGTTTCTGCTTGTCGTCGGCTCGTTGGAAACGCCCCTTGCAGCCGTTGCAGCAGAAGCAGATATGCACGCCCTTGAAGCTGACCTTGGTGGCCGGGTTGAGTTTGCGGCCGCTGAGCGGGCAGGCAACCAGCTTGATCTGACCGGTCTGGTATTGTTGCAGCCTGGCTGCCGCCTGGAACTTGTCCGGGTTGCTCTTGAACGCCTTCCGGCAGTTGCCGCAGCAGAAGTAGATGGTCTTGCCTTTGATTTCGAGCTTGCAGTTGGCTTTGGCCGCACGGCCCGAGACCGGGCAGGTAGCCTTGAACCCTTTCTTTCCTTGGTCGGCGGCATGGACCACGGCCAATCCGGCAACCAGGGTCGCGACGGCAATCAACGTGGTGAGGGACTTCATGACGACCTCCTTCTGAAAAACACCAAGGAACCGAAACAGGCAAACCTACGCAGGCGGCCCTAAGCTATTACTCGCTTGTACCTGGTGGACGGGGAAAGTCAACGATTTTTTGCCAATTCTTCGTGGGCTAATTGATTAGTTCTCCTTGCCGACTACGCAGCGGCGGCTGCTTTTGTTCGCTGCGAGGGCTGGGTAAACTGGAAACGCCTTGTGCGGAGATTGCGGCCCCGGCAGCGGGTGCCCCGCCGATGCGCTCCCTCCGAGGTGCCCTTCCCTCTAGCTGAGGATACAAGACGATGAGTCGATGTGTGGTTCTTTTTGCCTGGCTGAGCTGCTGGTTGCTGGTCGCCGGAGCCGGTGCCGAGGAGAAGATTACCTTCGTTAAAGAGGTGTTAGACACTCGCTTCCGCAGCGAGGGGGTGGCCGTGGGCGATTTCAACCGCGACGGCAAGCTGGACATTGCCGCCGGATACCTGTACTACGCGGCCCCGGACTGGAAGCCGGTTCCCGTGGTGAAGAATCCGCCGCCGGAGTTCAATCCCAAGGGTTATAGCGCCAGCTTCGTCAACGATGCCGAGGACCTCAACGGCGACGGCTGGGTGGACCTGCTGGTGGTGGGTTTTCCGGGCAAGGAAACCCAATGGTACGAAAACCCCCGGGGGAAGCCGGGCTTGTGGAAGCGACACGTAATCATTGACGACACCTGCAACGAGAGCCCCACGTTTGCCGACATCGACGGGGACGGCCGCCGGGAGTTTATCTGTGCTTCGCACGGGTTTTACGGTTTTGCTCGGCGGGGAGAAGATCCGACGGCTCCCTGGTCGTTCGTGCGCATCTCGCAGCGCGTGCCCCGGTTGGCTTTCAAGTACTACCACGGCCTGGGCGTGGGCGATATCAACGGCGACGGCCGCCCTGACGTGGTACTGCCGGACGGCTGGTGGGAAGCCCCCGAGTCGCCGGACCAGACGCCCTGGAAGTTCCACCCGGCCAAACTGGGTGGCAAGGCCGCGCAGATGCACGTTTACGACTTCGACGGCGACGGGGACCAGGACGTCCTTTCCAGCAGTGCCCACGCCTTCGGCATCTGGTGGCACGAGCAGACCCCGGAGGGCTGGGTCACCCACGAGATCGACAGCAGCTTTTCCCAGACGCACGCCCTGTGTCTGGCCGACATCAACGGCGACGGGTTGCCGGACTTCGTGACCGGCAAGCGGTGGTGGGCCCACGGAGGGCGCGACCCGGGCGGCGACCAGCCCGCGGTGATGTACTGGTATGAACTCCGCCGCGAAGGGGGCAAAGTGCGGTGGATTCCCCACCTGTTCGACCACAACAGCGGCATTGGCACGCAGTTCGTGGTGCGCGACGTGGACGGCGATGGGCTGCTGGACGTGGTTACGTCGAACAAAAAAGGCGTGTTCTTCTTCCGCCAGGTACGCAAGTAGCCGGGAAACGCAGGCGACTGTTTGAACAGAACCCGATGGCGAACCGCCAGCTCCGGGGGCGTGGAGGGATGGGGGGAGAGCTTCCGCTCCGGGCGGGAATGGGCTTGCGGCTTGCGC
>WFOE01000093.1 GCA_015488215.1 Planctomycetales bacterium | reverse complement strand
GTACATACTCTGCCAACACCGCCAAAGGAGAGGGGAACATGGCCGAGGGCGTTGGTTCTGCCCTTGACCGGGAACATCGCTGGCCGAAGCCTCTGCGTCGCCGAGCGTTGCGGGCCGTTTTGTGGAGCAGCGCGCTGTGGGCGGCCGGCTCGGCCGTCTCGGCCAGTTTCATCCTGCGCTACTGGGTCCAGGACCTGGGCGCCCGGGGAACCGTGCTGGCCTGGATCATGGCCTTGCCGGCCCTGTTGGGATTGCTGCGGATGGCCACCGGCTACCTGGTGGCGCTGGCCGGTTCGGCCCGGCGGCTTTACCTGCTGGCCAGCACGCTGGCTTACACGCTGCTGGGCTTGCTGGCTACGTTGGTCCTGCCTTGGTGGAACTTCGACTCCCGGTGGCCCCTGGCCTGTTTCGTTTTTCTGCTCACGGTGCATCAGGTCATCGAACACATCGCCGGGGTGGGGTACTGGAGCTGGTTGGGCGAGGTGGTTCCCAAACGCATCCGCGGCCGTTTCTTCGGGCTTCGGCAGCGTGTGCAACTGCTGGTGGCCGTCCCGGTCGGACTGGGGATGTCCTGGGCCCTGGACTGGTGGCGCCGGACAGCTTCGGCGGCTTCGTATCCGATAAGCTGGGGCTACGCAGGGGCGGTGCTTGCGGGAGCGTTGCTGTTTTTCGGCTCGCTGGTGCCGATGTG
Source organism: Planctomycetales bacterium (assembly GCA_015488215.1). Classification (GTDB taxonomy): domain Bacteria; phylum Planctomycetota; class Planctomycetia; order Pirellulales; family S012-138; genus S012-138. Next base: position 8,490 of record WFOE01000093.1, on the reverse strand, counting down.
GCTTTGGGTGCCCGGCCGTCCGGCCGCCTTGCCCCCGGCCCAGGCGGCGCGAAACTGGTGGGAACCGTTCCGCGACCGCCGCTTCCGCCACCTGTTGTGGTTTGCCGCCTGGTTTTCGCTGGCCAACGGAATCACTCAGGCCGCCCAGGGACGTTTGCCCTACGTGCTGGGCGTGCAACTGGTGTGGCTTTCGGCCATGCGCACCTACTTGAAGCTGGGCCAAGGGGCGCTGGCTCGCCGCATCGGCATCCTTTGCGACCGCTGGGGCAACCGCCCAGTGATGGTCGCCAGCCAGGTGCTGGTGGCCACCAGCGTGCTGTTCTACTGCCTGGCTCTGGCTGGCGACTGGCGTTGGCTTTGGGGCGGCTGGACTGCATGGATTTTCTACGTGGGGCTGAACGTGGGCCTGCCCAGCCTGATGCTCAAGCTGGCTCCCGAGGAACAGCGAGCCGGCTACCTGGGCGCCTACTGGGCCACCTCCGGTGTGGTGTTTGCCGCTTCGAGCATGGCCGGGGGCGTGCTGCTGGACCTTTGGGGAGCGGAAGACTCCTGGGTTCTGCTACGACTGGGGCTGGAAGGGTTCGGGCTGTTGTTCCTGCTGGGCTTTCTGCTGCGGCTGGCCACCGCGTGGTGGCTCTGGCGGCTGGAGGAACCGGAAGCTCTCTCCTTGACCCAACTGCTGCGACGGCTGCTACCGCAACGGGCGGCGGTGCCGGTTCCGGCTGCTTTGGGGCCGGAACTGCGCAAAGAAAAAGACCACCGGATGGAAACGTAGCCTCGCTAGGAAACCGCCGGGGGCGCGCAGCTTACACGGGGCCGCATGCCCGTGAGGGCTTTCAGCCAGTCGGCGGCTCGGCCTTCTGCGACGAAGGTTCGGCCGGCATGGTGGCTTGCCATCCCCAGGGGTCTTCGCCCGGCACGAGCCAGATTTCGCCGAAGATGCGGTGCTGTTCCACCCGCAGCGCCCGGCGGCGCAGCAGCTCCATCATGGCCAGAAACAGGCCCACCAGGGCCGACTTGTGCATCCCACGGCGGAACAACTGCGAGAAGGCCACCCGTCCCCGGTTCTGCACCCGGACGACGATCTGCTCCATGTAGGCTTCAATCGGCGTTTCGTCGTACACGATGTTGGTCGAAGGCGGCGGCTGATTGTTCTTGCTCAGTCGGGCCAGCGCGCTGACCAGGTCCCAGATCTCCAGCTCCTGGATAGGCTGTTCGGTCGGATCGGGTGCCACCTGATCCCAGTCGGTGGCCAGCCGGGGCACCTGCTGCTGCCAGGCTTGGGCCCGCTCTTCCAGCAGCCCGGCCAGGTCCCGAAACTGCTTGTAACGCAGCAGGTGTTCCACCAGGTGTTCTTTGGGTTCTTCCAGCAGCGGGGCGTCGTTTTCTTCCTGGCGAGGGAGCAGCCGTTGGGCCTTGATTTCGGCCAGCAGCGTGACCAGCTCCAGCACGTCCCCGGCTTCGTTTACGTCCAGTTGCTCGCAGTTTTCCAGGTACTGGAGGAACTGCTCCACAATCTGCGTCAGCGGCACGCTCGCCGCGTCCAGCTCGTGCTTGCGCACCAGGTAGAGTAGCAAGTCCAACGGGCCGGCAAACTCCGGCAACTGGACCTGGAACACGCTTTCACAGGCGATTGGGGCGTTCATCCACGCAGCTCCGCACCGGGCAGGCCAGGGAAGGGCCGGGCTGTTCCCTCCCGGAACGCTTCAGCCGGGAAGGCCCCAACGGCGATTGACGCCCGCGGCCCCTGCTCATTATCCTACCGGCTGTCGTTTTTCAGCGGGAGATCAACCCCCTGCCGTACCCCGCCGCCCCGCCGGGCGGTCCTGCCACTGGGAGCCCACGCGAATGACCAACGACACCAACGTCACCTGGCACGAGCACAAGGTCAGCCCCGAGCAGCGCGAATCCCTGCACGGCCATCGCGGCTGCGTGGTCTGGTTCACCGGCCTGAGCGGCTGCGGCAAAAGCACCGTGGCCAACGAGCTGGATTACAAGCTGCTGCAACTGGGCGTGCACAGCTTTGTGCTAGACGGGGATAACATCCGCCACGGGCTCAACGCCGGGCCGGGCATGTTGCGGGAGGAGTTCGGCGAGGAGTTCGCCCAGCGGTTCGGGCTGGGATTTTCGGCCCAGGACCGCGAGGAAAACATCCGCCGCATCGGCGAGGTGGCCAAGCTGTTCTGTCTTTCCGGCGTGGTGGCCATCACGGCGTTCATCAGCCCCTATCGCAAGGACCGCGACCGGGTACGGCGCATTGTGCCCGAAGGCCGCTTTGTCGAAGTGCTGGTCGATGCCCCGCTGGAAGTGTGCGAAAAACGCGATCCCAAGGGACTCTACAAAAAGGCCCGAGCCGGCGAAATCAAGGGCTTCACCGGCATCGACGACCCTTATGAGCCGCCGGAGAATCCGGAACTGGTGCTCGATTCGGTCAAATACAATCCGGAACAACTGGCCGACCAGGTAATCCAGTTCTTGCGTAGCCGGGGCATCTTGCCGCCGGAAGCCGCCTCCTAGCCGCCACGCGACGGTTCTCCGAAGAGCCGCGGCCGCCCACGCAGTCTGCCGCTTCGCTACCAGATTTCCAGGTCCAGCTCCAGCTCGACGCCGGTGGCTTCCCGAACCCGGGAGCGGATCACTTCGATCAGCCGCAGCACGTCCCGGGCGGTGGCTTCCGGATGGGCGACGATGAAATTGGGGTTGCGTTGGGCCACTTCGGCTCCGCCGATGCGCATGCCTTTCAGCCCGGCCGCTTCAATCAGCGCGGCGGCTTCGTGTCCCCGGGGATTTTTGAACACGTAGCCCGCACAGGGCTGGCCCAGCGGCTGGTCGGCCCGTTTGGCAATCCAGTGCTTTTGCATCCGCCGGGTCAGCTCGGCCGGGTCGGCTGTTTCCAGCTCGAAGACCGCTTCCAGAATGACTAGCTCATCCAGGTTGGATTGCCGGTAGCCAAAGAGCAGCTCGTCCCGGCCGCGGGTGACCGTCTCTCCCTGGGCGTTGAGCAACCGCACCTGGTGGACCCAGCGGCCAATTTCGTTGCCTTGGGCCGACGTGTTGCCGCGTAGCGCCCCGCCCACCGTGCCCGGAATCCCCACCAGCGTCTCCAACCCGGCCAGCCCGTGCTGCACCGCCGCCGAAACCAGGTGGGCCAGCATGGCCCCGGCTTGGGCCACCACCTGGCGTCCCTGGCACTGGATGCGGCCGAAATGCGGCTCGACGATGCGAATCACTACCCCGGGTACACCTTCGTCGCGCACTAGCACGTGGGAACCGGCGCCCAGCAGCCGCACGGGCACCTGCTCCTGGTGGCAGCGGCGGACCAGGGCCACCAGTTCCTGCTCGTTGCGGGGGGTGGCCAGCACCTCGGCCGGGCCACCCAGTCCCAACCAGGTGTAGCGGCCCAACGGCTCGTTGAGCTGGATGAAGCTTTCAAACTCGTCGTACCAGGGCATGATGGCTCCCACCCCCTGGGGAGGAGAATCCGGCTCCGAACGCAGGGCCGGGCTGGGTTTGTCCGGTTCCAAGGGTCGCCGTGGTCGCGGGCCGCGGAGGCCCCCTGCGCGGCGATTAGCCCAACGCTTGGGCCAGATCGGCAATCAGGTCTTCGGCGTTTTCCACCCCGCAGGCCAGGCGGATCATGTTGTCCGGGATGCCGAACCGTTTGCGTTCCTCCGGCGTGCACTCATAGTAGCTCATCACCAGCGGTTGTTCGATCAGGGATTCCACCCCGCCCAAACTGGGCGCGATGCGGAAGATGCGTACGCGGTCCACCACGTCGGCCGTCTGCCGCCAGTCGGCGTCTTTTACCAGGAAAGTGACCAGTCCGCCGTAGCCCCGCATCGTTCGCTGGGCCACCTGGTGGTACGGATGGCTTTCCAGTCCCGGGTAGTAAACCCGCTCGACGCGAGGGTGTTGTTCCAGAAATCGGGCCACAGCCAGCCCGTTTTCGTTGTGCCGCTGCATCCGCAGTTCGAAGGTTTTGAGTCCTCGCTGCAACAGGTAGATGTTGTGCGGCGAGGAGATTGAGCCCATGATTCCCCTCAGCTTCCGCACCTCTTCCAGCTTTTCGCTGGAGCCGATTACGACGCCGGCCAGCAGGTCGTTGTGTCCGGCCAGGTATTTGGTGCAGGAGTGCAGCACATAGTCCACGCCGGCGCGGATTGGCTGCAGGTTGTAGGGGGTGGCCAACGTGGCGTCGATCAGCGTTTCCACGCCGTGGCGGCGGCCAATCTGGACGAACCGTTCCAGGTCCACCACGCTCAAGTGCGGGTTGGTGGGCGATTCGCTTACCAGCATCCGCGTCCGCGGCGTGATGGCCGCTTCCATCGCCTCGTAGTCGCACGCGGTCACCTGGTGCGTGACCACGCCGAAGCGGGACAAGTGCCGGGCGCAGAACTCGCGGGAACGGTGGTAGCACTCGTCGAAGAAGATAATCTCATCCCCAGCGTTGAGCTTGGCCATCAGCAGCCCCACCAGGGCGGCCATACCGGTGGAAAACAGCACGGCCTCTTCGGCTCCTTCCAGGGCGGCCAGTTTGCGTTCGACCACCTTCTCGCTGGGGTTGCCGTACCGGCCATATTCTTCCCGCGGCAGCTTTTGCTCGATGTAGTCGATGACGCTTTGCGTGTCGGGGAAGGTGTAGGTGGCTGCGCAGAAGATCGGGTCGGTGATTGCGTCGCCCGGCTTCTGTCGCGCTTCGCCGGCGTGGACGCTGCGGGTGGAAAATCCCCAGCGCTGGGACGAAGCAGCCGCAGCAGGTTTTTCTTCCGGGTGGGACATGGGCAGCCAAACGCTTGTAAAAACGCCGACTGGGCGTCGAGGAGCACCGCCGCAGTCGGGCACACAGAACCTTCCGGACTTCCGCCGCCGAGGGCGACCGTGTGGGCAATTCTATTGACCGCCCGGAAAGCGAGCAAGTAGGGCCACACCGGCACCCTGCCCCCTTTCCTGCGGCTGGCGACCTAACGCCTGGTTGTGGCTTTCCTCCAGGCAAGTGCCGGTTTGTTACTCTTCTGGCGGTCCGGCAGAAAACGCGGTTTCTTCGTCTTCCTCCGGGTCGTCAAGCTCCGGAAAATCGTTCAGCTTGAAGGCCACAGCTCCTTGCCGGGCCATCTCAAGCGGGTCGAGTCCCACCCTTTCCAGCATCGCCTCCACTTCCGGATCGTAGCGGGGTGTGGTCGCGTACCGGTAGAGTTCCCAAACACTAAGCGCCATCGCAATCAAATTGACGGCTCTCGAAAAGTTGATGCCGAGGATTGCCGCGGCAGCGGCAAGCAGCAGGCCCACGACACTCAGCAGAACAAGCAGCGCCCAGGCCGGCCATCGCCAACCCAGCCACAGCAGCGCCGAGAATACGAGCAACGGAACACCAAGCAGCAAGAACGGCCAGGCCAGTACTCCCACAGACACGGCCCAGATGCAAAAAGCACCTCCGAGCATCCAGAACACGCTGTAGAGTTCCAGCCCCCGCGGACGCCGAAATGCCATAAGCTCCCCCGTTTCCACTCGTCGGATTGGCTTCTGCGCTTCTTACCGCGTTGTTACTAAGTCAGAGGTTGCGGCCTTTGGGCGTATCCTTATGCCAACTTAGGGAAGTAAAAAGTGCTCCCCCTTCAATTTTTACAAATCTGCCAGAAGCAACTAAAAATACCCAGCCTGCCTAGCTTTTCACTTGAGATCGCCCGCCGAGCCATTAGCCTGGGACGTGATCCCTTGTCTTCGTTGCTGCAACCGGTTTGGCCTGGGATTCTCGCCATGAGTGTGTCTGTTCGTACAAAGGAGGCGTTGACCATGCGACGACTGGTAGCCGTAGTAGCGCTGGGAGCGATGCTAGCTCTGATGGCTTCGTTGGTGCTGGATTCGGCCCAAGGGCAGGACAAACCCAAAAAGCAAAAGAAAAAACCGCCCCGGGTGGCTTCGGTCCACGTAATCATGGAAAAGATTGTCTTTCCTAATTGCAAGGCTCTGGGAGCCGGGCTGAAAAAAGGCGACACCAGCGAAGAAGCCCTGCACGAGCTGGCCGAAAGTGCCGCTCTGCTCAACGAAGCCGGCTTCCTTCTGATGCAGAACAAGCGGTGCCCTTCCAAGACCTGGGCCCAGGCCGCCGCACGCCTGCGCCGCTGCAGCGCCGTGGTGTACGAAAAACTGGAAGCCAAGGACCTGCAAGGAGCCCAAAAGGCTTTCAAGGCCATGACCCAGGCGTGCAAGAACTGCCACGACGCCCACAAGAAATAAGCCCGGTTTGCACTCCGGCTTGAGAGTGATCTTGGATTTGCAGCGGGGTTTCCGGCTCGTGTGCCGGAGCCCCGTTTCTTCTGCGCCGCGCAAACCGGTGCGGAATAGCGGACCAATTCGTAAAGGAACCGGAAGAAATCGTAGCCAAGCGCTACTCGATCCCGTGCAGCGGGCCCCCGGGGCCAAAGAGCCGATCCACGCGGCGGGTCACTTCCGGGTCGGCTTCCAGCACCGGCGCGTGGTGCGGTTTGCGGCGGGCATCAATCACCAGCGGTCCCCGGCAGCCCCAGTGTTTCTGCCGCACGAACGCCCCGGCCCCGTGAACGTCCTGGGCCGGATCGCTTCGGGTAAACGTCACCCAAAGGAAGTTTTCCAAACTGGCGGCGGCGAACTCCGCATCATCCACCACAACCACCAGCGGAAATTCGGCAAGCGCCTCGGCCTGGCTTTCCAAGTGGCGGCAAAGCAGGGCAAGCTGCGGCTCGACCTCCTCGGTCGTTTCCCAGGTGGACGCAAAACTTCCGGCCGCAAGTGCCCCGCCTGAGGATTGAAGTGACGCCGAAGGGGGTTGTGACACGCTCTTGGTAAACCGCGGGCCTTGCAGCACCAGCACCCCGGGTATCGCCACCCGGGCCGGCCCGAACCCCGGCGGCACGCTCCACCGCTCGGGTACGGTCCGGCCCAGCTCTCGCCGCGCAGGCCCCACGGCGGCTATGACGAGCTTGGATCCTTCGTTCAAGCCCGTGCCGCTGTAATCGAGCGTGTCGATGGTGGTACAGGTCTGAAAATGCAGGTCCCGAGTCCAGTCCACCCGAGCCAGCACGTGCTGGAAAAATCGGGGCACGTCGTGGGCCGAAAGCTCCGGGTCGTCCTCTCGGGCGGCGATCCACAAGTATTTGGCCAGCGACATCTGGCCCTGGCCCAGCAAAGCGTTGGCCTGGGTGAGCAGCTCTTGCGGGCGGCTCTGTTGCCGGAAAGGCTCGTAGCGTTCCGAACCCACGGCCAACAGCAGCGGATGCACCCCGGCGGCGTCCACCGCGTGCACTTCGCGCACGCCCGGCACCACCGAAGAGACGACCGGCCCGACCAGCTCGTGAATAAACTGCCCGAACGTGGTGTCCTCCTGCGGCGGGCGGCCCACCACGGTAAAAGGCCAAATGGCCCCCGGCCGGTGATAGACCCGGCGGACCCGAAGCACCGGAAACGGATGAGCCAGGCTGTAGTAGCCCAAGTGGTCCCCGAAAGGCCCCTCGGGCAGCAGGCAATCCGGCACCACTTCGCCCACCAGACAGAAGTCCGCGTCGGCCCAAATGGGAGCTTGTCCCTGGCGGCGGATCACCCGCACCCGCCGCCCCCCCAACACCCCGGCCAGCATCAGCTCGGAGAATCCCTCGGGCAACGGCATCACGGCCGCCACGGTCATCGCCGGAGGGCCGCCCACCCAGACGCTCACTCGCAGCGGCTCGCCCCGGAGCAAAGCCGCCTGGTGATGGGGACCGATTCCGCGGTGGATCTGGTAATGCAAGCCCACTTCCTCGCCCGGGCGGTATTCCCCGCCGCTTAGCTGGATGCGATACATGCCCAGGTTGGAGTGCCGGAAGCAGGGGCAATTCGGATCTTCGCTATAGACCAGCGGCAACGTGATAAACGCCCCGCCGTCCTTGGGCCAGCATTGAATCTGCGGCAATTGCTCAATGGAGGTGATGTGCCGAAGCACCGGCCCGTTCTGCACCACCTTGGGGCGTGTGCGGGCAAGCACTGGCACCATGCCTAACGCTTGCCAAGGGCGGCGCATGAGCTGGGTGGGGTCCACTTTCCACTGGGCCAGTCGCCTCACGGCCGGCAACGTGTGGCGGAACAAATAATGCACCCGGTCCAACGTGCCGAACAGGTTGCACAAGGCCGGAAACGGCGTCCCCCGCACGCGCTCTAGCAGCACGGCCGGGCCACCGGCCCGATAGACCCGGCGCTGGATTTCGGCTGCTTCCAGATGGGGGTCCACTTCCTGCGGCACACGCACCAGTTGGCCAATCCGTTCCAGATCAGCCACACACTCCTGCAAACTGCGGTAGCTCATTGCCTGTCGCTTTCAGAAACAACGCGCCGCCCCGGTGGGGACTCCCCCGGCCTTCCACTACCGGAGTTTTTCCGGCCCGGTGTTTCAGTCTGAGCAAAAGCCCCAGCCGGTCAATCGCCCGGCGGCAAAGACACGGCAGGTGGCCCGATGTTTCCTCCTCGGGGTTTGAGGGGATGGGG
>WFOE01000092.1 GCA_015488215.1 Planctomycetales bacterium | reverse complement strand
TCGCAAGCCGCAAGCCGAGTGCCGACTTTTCTCCCCGCACTGACGTGCGGGGCTCGCGCCCTTCATCCCCCACGCCCTCAAGCCTCCATGCCCTTCGGGCCGCCGGGGGTTCAGCGCGTGTAAACGCACCGGCCCCCCTGATAGACGCGGAGCACGTTCAACTCCGAATCCAGCACCAGCACGTCGGCCCATTTGCCCACTTGCAGCGAACCGAGCCGGTCGTCCCAGCCGAGCATCCGCGCCGGGCTCAAGCTGGCCATTCGTATCACTTGCCACAGCGGCACGCCGGTCTGTTGCCAGAAGGTGCGCACGATGCGGTCCATGCCCGAGGCGCTCGAGGCCAGCGCCTGCCCGTCCAGCGTCAGCCCCACGCCGTGCCGGTGCAGGAACGGCTCGCCTTCTTCCCGGGGGCCGAAGACATACTGCCCGGGCGGCATTTCCAGCGCCCGGTTGCAATCGGTAACCAGAGCCAGGCGGTCGGGACCTTTGAGCTTGTGGGCCAGTTTGAGCAGCTCGGGGGCCAGGTGGCAGCCGTCGCTGATTAGCTCGGTGGTCAGTTGGTCGAAGTAGAGTGCGGCTTCCAGCACGCCGCCGCGCATGGGCCAGGTTTGCTGGCGGCGCAGCTTGGTCTTGTCGCTCATGGCGCAGTAGAGATGGTCCACGTGGGCGGCTCCCCAGCCCAGGGCTTCTTCTACCTGGTCCCAGGTGGCTTGCGTGTGGCCCAGGTGGATTCGGATTCCCCGGCGGCGGCACGCCAGGGCAAACTCTTTGGCTCCCGGCAGTTCCGGGGCCACGCTGGCGATGGCCAGCAGGGAGCCGAACCGTTCCAGCAGAGGCTCGTACTCCTGGGGCCGAGGCGGGCGGATGGGATCGGCCGGATGGCAGCCTCGGGCTTCCGGGTGAAAGTACGGGCCGTAGAAATGCAAGCCCAGGACGCGGGCCCCCGGGGCCGCCTCCGGGCCGGGGCAAGCGGGCTCAACCGCATCGGGCGGGTGCTCGGCCATCCACTGCTGTCCGCACCGGAGCACGCGCACAATCCGCTCCGGCGACGCGGCCGTAGTGGTGGGGCAGCAGGCCGTGGTGCCGTGCCGCAGGTGGACTTGCAACGCCGTGGCCCAGGCTTCCGGCGTGCCGTCCATGAAGTCGGCTCCGGCTCCCCCGTGCACATGCAGGTCGATAAATCCCGGGGCCAAATACCAACAGGCGTCGGCAGTCTGCGGCACGGGATCGGGTTCCACGCCGGCCGCCTGGGGAAACTGCTGCGGAAGCTGCTGCTGGGGTCCAACCCAGGCAATCCGCCCCCCTTCGAGCACCAGCGCCCCTTGGGGCAGAATCCCCTCGGGAAGCACCACCCGGCCGGTAAGCACGCGCAGCGTCATGGCCGTGTCCTTTCGTTGCGGGTCTGGCCAAAGCGGACCCCGGCAACGGCGATCATACCACGGTTGCACTGCGGCGGCACACGGCTAGGATTTTGAACAGCGGCGACCGGCAAAATTGCCGCCTCGGGCAGACGTGGTTCTCCGGCTCCGCCGGGCACCTGAACCTATTGGTCGCCCGAGCGTACTGGCTATTGGAGATTGCAACGCGTGCTTGCTCCTCGTGGAAGGAAAGGAACCCGTTCATGCCACGATTGACCGTCGAAGGCGTCGGGACGTTCGAAGTACCCGAAGGCAAGCGGCTAGTGCTCGCCCTGGTGGACGAAGCGGGGGTGGACCAGCTCCACGCCTGCGGGGGCAAGGCTCGTTGCACCACGTGCCGCGTGGAGTTCGTCGAAGGCGAGCCGGACAAGATGACCGCCGCCGAAAAGGCCGTGCTGCAAGAGCGAGGACTTTCCGGCGTGCGGCTCAGTTGCCAGATTCTCTGCGACCGGGACATGACCGTGCGAGTCATCAGCCGTCTGGAGGGCAGCGGCCGCAAGGACCCGGGCCCTCGCCCCGCCGAAGAGCTGGAACCCCAGCCGGTGCAGTGGGTCCCGGCCGAATCGTAACGGGAATCCCCGGCCGGCCCGTTGCATGAATCATTGCCGGTTTTTCCACTCCGGCGGAAGCACCGCGCACGCCGCAAGCCGATTCCTGCCCCGGCGAGCCCCGGACTTCAGTCCGGGGAGAGCCGAGGAAACCGGAGAAAAGCGCTTGTTCGTTCTTTTCCTCCAGGAGCTGACGCTCCCGGCTCGATGTTCCTCCGCCGACTGAAGTCGGCGGCTCGCCGGTTGCAAGAGTCGGCGCTTATTCTTGCCTCGGAGCGGAAGCTCCATGCGCAAGGCGCACGGCGCAAGTCGCAAGCCGATTCGTGCCCGGAGCGGAAGCTCCCCCC
>WFOE01000091.1 GCA_015488215.1 Planctomycetales bacterium | reverse complement strand
GGAGGATGCTTGGGCAGGGGCGGGTTCGTGCTTGCGCCGGGCAAGCACCAGGGCCACCCAAAGCCAGGGAATCAGTGCCACCCAAACCAGCGGCCACCATTCCGCCGGGGGCAAACTGGCCCAAAGAGCCGCCGCCCCCGCGGCGCAAAAGCCCAGCAGCGGCCATCCGGGCCGGGTGATGCGATCCACCACGGAGCTCATCGGCAGAAAGAACCGATCCACGGGCAACAGGGCTTCCGAAACGAGCCCCGATTGTGACGCATCGTTGCCAATGGTGCTAGACGAGGCCCCGGGGCAATGCTGCCAGTCGTCTTGGACCGGAAGAGAAGGGGCTTGCCGTGGGCCGGGGCGGGCCTGGCTTTTCGGGCGCCGGTTTTATTTGTTGTTTGCCCCGGGTTCGCCCTGCTGCTCGGACGGTTCCGAAGCGGCCCGTTGCAGAAGCTCCAACCGACTGTACTCGTCCAGGGTAACGGTGGTCAGCTCGCCATCGTCGCGGCGGAGCACAATCTGGTCGGCAAACGCCTTGTCGTCCCAGTTGCGGCGGTAGTGCAGTCCTTCCCGCACGCGGTGGGTGCGGACCACAGTCCCTTCGGTCCGGGTATGCCAGCGCCGGAAGCCCACTTTGACTTCGTGGTCCACGGCCACCCGATCCCCAGGCCGCAGTTGCTCGAACAGTTTGCGATTCTGGACGTAGCGGGCAAAGGCCACCGGATAAGGCTCGGCGGATTCGGACACACCGGAAGCTCCACTACGAGGGACGTCAAATGGCAACGCGCCCCTTATCTTCCAGGAAAACGCCTCGCGGAACAAGGACGCTTTCCCGGGGTACATTCCCGGGGCACACGTCCCGGCCCGTCATGCAATGCCGACGGCTTGTCGTCGTGGGGTCGGAACAGGGCACTTCCGGCCAAGTTTCGGTCCTGGCACCTCTCAGGGAGCCAGCAGCAACCGGCCCGGGTTTTCCAGGAAACCAATCACTTCGTTCAGGAACCGCCCGGCCGTGGCCCCGTCCACCAGGCGGTGATCGTAGGAAAGCGAAAGCGGCAGGATGAGCCGCACCTGGATTTGGTCGTCGACCACCACGGGCATCTTCTTCCCCCGGCCGGTAAGCAGGATGGCCACTTCCGGATGGTTGATAATCGGCGTGGAATACATGCCACCGATTGCGCCCAGGTTGGAAATGGTGAAGGTGCCGCCGCGCAGCTCGTCCATGCTGAAGCGGCCGTCGCGCACCCGTTGCACCATCTCGTGCATAGCGAAGGCGATGTCGCGGATGCTCAGCCGGTCGGCGTTGCGCAGCACCGGCACCACCAGCCCCCGGGGCGTATCGACGGCGATGCCCAGGTTCACGTACTGCTTGTAGATAATCTGGCGGTTTTCCATGTCCAGCGAAGCGTTGAGCGTTTCGTGCCGCTTCAGGGCCAGGGCCACCGCCTTGATGATAAAGGGCATGAGCGTCAGCTTCACTTCGCCGGAATAATCGGCCATGCTCTCGCGGCGGATGCGGTCCAGCTCGGTAATGTCGGCCTGGTCGAAGTTGGTCACGTGGGGAATCGTCTGCACCGAGCGAACCATGTTCCGGGCGATGGTTTCCCGGATCTTGGGCATCGGTTCCCGGCGCACCGGGCCGAAGGCGTCCTGGTCCGTGGCCGTCTGCTCGGGAGCCGTCGCGGCCCCCGGAGCGGTTCCCGCGGGCGGAGGCGGTACCGTAGCCGTGGCCACCGCCGGGGCAGCGGAAAGTCCGGCCAGACGCTGCCGCACGGTGCGTTCTACGTCTTCCATCGTGATGCGGCCACCGGGCCCCGTGCCCTGCACTTCGTAGATGTTGATGCCCAGTTCGCGGGCTCGCCGCCGCACCTCGGGACTGGCCGGCGGGGGGAGCGTCGATTCCCCCGGGCCAGGAGCCGGGGCCACCGCCGTTGCGGCGGGAGCCGGGGCCGGCTGGACCACCGGAGCCACAGGAGCGGAAGCAGGCGGAACCACCGCCGGCTGGCCATCGCTGGAAGCGCCTGCCGGAGCAGCGGCTGGCGTCGGCTCGGCAGGGGCTTCGGCCGCCGGAGCTTGCTGGGCCGCGGGAGCTTCCGCCTCAGGCGGCGCTTCTTCGGCGGGGCTTTCAGCCGCTTCCACTTCTAGGATAGGCGTGCCTTCTTTTACCGTGTCGCCGCGGTTTACCAGCAGCCGCACCACGCGGCCACCCAGCGGGCAAGGGACCGGCACCACGGCCTTTTCGGTTTCTACCTCAATCACGTCCTGGCCCGGCTCGATTACCTGGCCTTCTTCCACCAGCACCTCGGCCACGTCGCCGCTTTCGAAGCCTTCACCCAGGTTAGGCAGCGTGAACTGTTCGGCCATGATCGCGCTCTTCGTTCTGGTTCGGGGTAAGTTCTTCTGGTGTTTGTCGAACGCCCGGCCAATGACCTTCGGGCACACGGGCAGGTGACTCTCCTGGCTGCTTCGGCTCTCGGCGGACTTTCAGTCCGGGGAGAGCCAAGCAAAACGCTTGCAGTTGTTTTTCCTCCCCGAGCTAGAGCTCGGGACTCGCCGATTGCGAGAATCAGCGCTTGATCGTGTATTGGTGCGGAAGCACCCCCTCCATTCCCCCACGCCTCCACGCCCTTCGCATAAGCTGGCGGCTCGCCGTTGGTGCAGCGCCGTTTGCTTTCACTTCGGAGCGGAAGCTCCCGCGCAAGACGCAAGACGCAAGCCGTTTATGCCGCTTATGCGGTCATGGGGTTAATCTTCTCCGGGTCGATGTCCAGGTCGCGGATGGCCTGGGCCACGGTGGCCCGAGGCAGTTTTCCTCGCAGGGCCAACTGGTACAGCGCGGCCACGGTAATCGACTGGGCGTCCACCTCGAAGAACCGCCGTAGCGAGCTGCGCAGGTCGCTGCGGCCGAACCCGTCGGTTCCCAAGGTGAACAGCCCGCCGGGCACCCAAGGGGCAATCTGCTCGGGCACGTTGCGCACGTAGTCGCTGGCGGCCACGAAGGGGCCTTCGGTGTCCTCAAACAGCCGTTCCACGTAGGAGCGGCGAGGCTCTTCCTCCGGGTGGAGCATGTTCCACCGCTGGCACTCCAGCGCCTCGCGCCGCAGCATGGTGTAGCTGGTCACGCTCCACACGTCGCTGGATACCCCGTAGCGTTCGGCCAGCAGCTTCTGGGCATCCAGCACGCAGCGGAGGATAGGCCCGGAGCCCAGCAGTTGCACCCGCGGCCGGTCGCCTCCCAGATCCACCGAGTTGAACCGGTACGCGCCGCGGATAATTCCTTCGGCAACGCCTTCCGGCATGGGCGGGTGGTGGTAGTTTTCGTTTTCCACGGTGATGTAGTAGATGGCCGTTTCGTCCTGCTGGTAGAGCCGGTTGAGCCCTTCCAGGATGATGGTGGTGGTTTCGTAGGCGAAAGCCGGATCGTAAGGCCGCACGGTGGGATAGGCCGAAGCGAACAGCAGGCTGTGGCCGTCCTGGTGCTGCAAGCCTTCGCCGTTGAGCGTGGTCCGGCCCGCCGTGCCGCCAATCATGAACCCCTTGGCCCGAGTGTCGCAGGCGGCCCAAATCAGGTCGCCAATCCGCTGGAAGCCGAACATCGAATAGTAGATGAAAAACGGAATCATGTTGATCCCGTGCGTGGCATACGCGGTGCCGGCGGCGATGAACGAGCACATGGAGCCGGCTTCGGTGATCCCTTCTTCCAGCAGTTGGCCGTCTTTGGCCTCCTTGTAGTAGCTGACCAGGTGGGAATCCACTGGCTCGTAGAGCTGGCCCACGTGGGAATAAATGCCGATTTGCCGGAACAGCCCTTCCATGCCGAAGGTGCGCGACTCGTCCGGCACGATGGGCACGATGTAGCGGCCAATCCGTTTGTCCCGCAGCAGCTTGGTAAACAGTCGCACAAAGCCCATCGTGGTGGACCACTCCTTGTCCCCGCTGCCCTGGATGGTGGCGTCGTTCTGAAACTCCTGGAGCGTGGGCACTTCGGTGGTGATTTTTCGGGTGCTTCGGGCCGGCAGGTAGCCGCCCAGGGCCTTGCGCCGCTGGTGCAGGTAGCGCATCTCCGGGCTGTCCTCAGGCGGCTTGTAGAACGGGGCGCTGGCCACTTCGTCGTCGGAGATGGGGATGCTGAACCGGGAGCGGAACTGTCGCAGCTCTTCTTCGTTGAGCTTTTTCTGCTGGTGGGTGATGTTGCGCCCTTCGCCGGCTTCGCCCAGCCCGTAACCCTTAATCGTCTTGGCCAGGATGACCGTCGGGCGGTCGGACTCCACGGCAGCTTTGTAAGCGGCATAGACCTTTTCCGGGTCGTGCCCGCCGCGACGAAGCCGCTGGAGCTGTTCGTCGCTCAGGTGGCGGACCAGGTCCAACAGTTCCGGATACTTGCCGAAGAAGTGCTTGCGGATATAGGCCCCGTCGCTACAGGTGTATTTCTGGTACTGGCCATCGACCACCTCCTCCATGCGTTTCACTAGCAGGCCGGTGGTGTCGCGAGCCAGCAGCGGGTCCCAATCACTGCCCCAGATAACCTTAATCACGTTCCAGCCCGCCCCGCGGAACAGCCCTTCCAGTTCCTGAATAATCTTGCCGTTGCCGCGTACCGGCCCGTCGAGCCGCTGGAGATTGCAGTTGATGACAAAGATGAGATTGTCCAACTGCTCGCGTGCGGCCAGGGTAATCGCCCCCAGGGTTTCCGGCTCGTCGCACTCGCCGTCGCCCAGAAAGGCCCAAACCCGCTGCCGGCTGGTGTCCTTGATTCCGCGGTCGTGCAGGTACTTGTTAAAGCGGGCCTGGTAGATGGCCATGATGGGAGCCAGGCCCATCGAAACGCTGGGGAACTCCCAGAAGTCGGGCATGAGCCACGGGTGGGGATAGCTGGACAGCCCGCCGCCGGGAGCCAGCTCGCGGCGGAAGTTTTCCAGTTGGGTTTCGCTCAACCGGCCTTCCAGGAACGCCCGGGCGTAGATGCCCGGCGAGGCGTGCCCCTGGAAATAGACCACGTCGCCGTCGAAGTTTTCCCCCCGGGCGCGCAGGAAGTGGTTGAAGGCCACCTCGTAGAGCGTGGCGGCCGAGGCGTAGGTGGAAATATGGCCGCCGATGCCCGGATGTTCCCGATTGGCCCGAACCACCATCGCCATCGCGTTCCAGCGGATGATGCTTTTGATCCGCCGTTCCAGCTCGCGGTTGCCGGGAAAGGGGGGCTGCTGGTCGGCCGGAATGGTGTTCACATACGGGGTGGTGGCCCGAAACGGCAGCTTTACCCCGCGGCGTTGGGCTTCCCGCTGGAGCAACTGAAGCAGGTAGGCGGCCCGCTCGCGCCCCCGGGCCTCCACGACCCAGCGGAGCGATTCCAGCCACTCCTGGGTTTCCTGGGGATCGATGTCGTTGGGGCTAGGAGGAATGTCCGGTTTGGTAATCTGACCGTTGAGCACTTGTGCCATGATTTTTCTCAGTCTCGCAAGTCGAAAACAGAGGGAAATAATTGCCAGCTACTCTAGCCAAAAGCAGCCAGTTGTTGCAATTCGGCTCAGTTGGGTGCGTGCGTTTTAGCGCGCACTGTTCCGGCTGGTGCAGCGCAGGCGCACCAGGCCCGACCAAATCTATCGTAAATCCGGAAAAGGCAACCCTGGTGGCTCAAGAAGCCAATTTCGGTCAGATGCAACCAGGGATTGATGTCAAGCTTCTAGAGTTTACCGGATTTTCCCCTGGTGCGACCAGGGGGAGCGCCCGAAGCAGCAACCCCCAACCTCTTTGAGGACAATTAGATACAAAAGACTTGCCGTTGGGTTGGCGGCTGCTCCCCTTCAGCTCCAAAGCCGAACCAACAGTCCGGCCACCAGCGCCGCCAGCGGCAACGTGGCTCCCCAGGCCAGCAGGATGGTACCAATCCACTTCCATCGGACCTGTCGAGTGACCGCTCCCACCCCAAACAGCGTCCCGCAGCTTACGTGGGTGGTGGAAACCGGCATCCCCAGTCCGCTTGCGCCCAACACCACGGCCGACGTGACCAGATTGGCCGCAAGTCCCTGGCCTGGGTTCATAGTGGTGATGCGGTGGGCCAGCGTTTCGGCCACGCGACGCGCGTGGAACCACCCACCGGCGGCCATTGCCCCAGCCACCAGCACAGTCCACAGTACCGGCGAGCCGCTCCAGGGCAAAAGCAACAGCAGCGCGGCAATCTTGGGCGTATCGTTCACCCCTCGGGAAAAGCACACGGCCGCCGCCGACAGGTGGTGCAGGGAGTCCAGCAACCGGTCCACGTCCACCCCCAGCACGCGCCCCTGGTAGCGATAGCGGCACTGGACCGAATCGTCCACCCGAACCGACCACTTCTCCACCAGGGCCGTGGCCGCCGACGGCTGGCAGCAATCGGGAAGCACTTCCACCACTTCGGTACCCACACAAATACACCGGCCCGAAGTAACGCCCAATCGCCGCCGTGCCCAGTGCAGCAGGGGATACAGGCTGCCGGTGGCCGCTAGGGCTACCAACGGAGAGAAAAGTAGCGGAACGAGGAACACCATGCCCAGCACGCCCCAGGCCACTCCCTGTCCGGAAGCTATCCCGGCTCCCACCAGCGCCCCGACCAAGGCGTGTGTGGTGGAAATCGGCAACCCCGCCCAGGTGGCCAGAAGCACCGTCGCCGCCGCTCCCAGGGCCACGGCGGTGGCGAACTGGGGCGATTGGAGTACTTCCGGCGGTACCAGCCCCTTGCCGCTAAAGTGCTCAAGCAACCGGGCTGCCAGTGCCACGCTCAGCAGCGAACCGGCTGCCGTGGCCAGCGTGGTCCAGAGCCGCACCCGGGCAAAGTCGCGCAGACCGCTACCGTACAGGGTGGCTACTCCCTTGAAGTTATCGTTGGCCCCGTTGGCCCAGGCCAACGCCAGCACACCTAGCAGCAAAGCAAGCGAAATCAGGGACACAAGCAACTTCTGGCTCAGCGGGCGGAAGCTCTTACGGTGCCAATACGGTAGCGACCGACTGCGGGTTCGGCCGTCCTGTAAAGCAACCAGGAAAAAACGAGGAAGCCTCCAGCCCGCCGAAAGCTGAGGACTCCTGCTGGCAAGACGACTTTCAGCCGGTACTGGGCCCTTGCCGGGGAAGGAAGCGGTGTTCCTTCCCCGGGATTGTGGCGGCTTGCTGCGGCTTCGCCATTGGCCGCTTTTCGGCCCGGCGCTTGTTTTTCCGGGCCGGTTATGCGGCGGCGGGTTCACTCCCGCGGTACGGGGGACGGCAAGTCTCGGGCGGTCCCGGGTACGGTTCTTTCGGCGGCGGAGGCGGTCCCGGGGTGGCGGCCACACTACCGGCGGCAAGCAACACGCCGAAGAGCACGGCGATGGCGATCAGCCCCCCGGTACCCAAGGCCCCGGGCACTTCGGCTCCCAGAGCCTGAAGCACCAGTGCCGCGGTAAGCAGCACGAACATCAAGCAGCTCTGCTTGGGCACACTGCCCAGGTTCAAGGCTCCCGGCGGACATTCCAGCTTGCCGGAAAGTTCCAGATACACGTGAAACACGGCAATCGCCAGCCCGGGCGTGGCCGCGGGCAGCGCAAGCAGGGCGAACAGGTCCCACTGGCCCGTGCCGCTCAACGCCCCCAACAGCAGCACGCCCAACGGGGCGATGACAAACGACCGCTGGTAGAAACACAACGGGCAGGCTTTGAGCTTTTTGCCCAGGCTCAGCCACAGGCTTCCTCCTGTGCCGCCGGCGGCAATCAGCAGAGCGATCCAGAACCACAGGGCTTCCTGTGTGCCGGCTCCCGTTTGTGCCAACAGCATCTCCTGGTCCTCCTTCGCAACCCGTGGGGGATGGACACATCCGGACCGTCAGCCCGGACTCCCAGTGTAGCCGGACGGGGCAGCCGGAGCCAAAATGTTGCAACTGGCGTGCCGATTTTTTGCTTCTCCGGGGCCGGAACAAGCCGTAGCGGCGAATCGGTTTGCTCCCGGCCGTGGGATTTTGCACAATGTCTCTCGGGCCGGATTCTCTTGCCGGAGGGAGCCGTTCGATGCGCCGAACCCTCTGCGGACTGGTGGCCGCTTGGGCCGTTGTGGCCTCAGGGGCCCAGGCCCAGGTCCCCCCGCAGGTGACCGTCACCACGCCGATGCACGCGGTGGGGCATAGCTACTTCGAGCAAATGGGTACCCAGTGGTCGTTGCACGGACCGGGTTTTTTCGCCCGATTCGGCGGCGGGCCGGCTGTGCCTCCCTTTGGCCGCTTTCAGCCGGGGGCGGGTATTCAAGGGGGAGTGGGTTTCCAGGGTAGCCCGTGGCGGGGACAGTTGCACTTTTTTGCCGGTCAAGGCGCCCGCACTTCGTTCACCACGGTGGCCCCAAGCCTTACCGTCACGCAAGGGATGCCGGGCACGATGTTCGCCGGCACCTGGAGCCCCTTTGTGATGGGCGTGGTGCCGGTGGTGGGCCGCCCTTGGCCGGGAGTGCCCTACAAGAGCCCGCTGCAAATGGCCATCGAACAGTTGCCCTCCCGCCAGGCGGCCACTTCGCTTCCCGGCATGGGAGCCGGCGCTGCGGCCGCTTTGCCCCGGGGCCGGCTGCGGCTTCCTCCGGCCCCCGTTCGGCCACCTGCTCGTGCTCGACGGGCTGCTCCGCTACGACATGCGTCTGGAAAAAAACACAAGCATCGCGGCGGCTCGCAGCCGGTCGGGACTGCCTGGCGGAACGATCACCCGGGCGGTTCGCTTGCCGCCCTGCGGCGTCGGGCCGTCCAGCAACGCAAAGCGGATCGGGAACGAGCCGCCCGGCTGTTCCAACAAGCCCAGCAGTATTTCGCCCAAGGCAAGCTGAAAACGGCCCGAGCCTTCTGCCGCCAGGCGTGGCCGCTGGCCGACGCGCCACTCCGGCGGCAGATTGCCGAACTGTTGCGGCGGATCGAACCAGTCCGGGAACCTTAAGCTTTGGTAACGGTTGTAAGGTCGCCGACACGAGAAGACTCCGCGCGGAAGCGACTTTTGAAAGAGGTTTTTGTTTGACAGGAAAAGTGGAATCCTTGAAGATGGAGTGGTCCGGGCCGCCGGCAAGAAAGAGCATATCCCTGGCCCATATCTTCCCTCGCCCGGCAACGGGCAGTTCCCTTCTGGCAGAAGAACGGCTTTCAGCAATGAGCAGCAACGAGTTTTTCCAAGTGGAGTCGCACGGCGAAGCGACCGTTGTGACGGTGCAATTGCCGCGGATTTCCGAAAGCGAAGGCATCGACCAGTTCTTCGCCACGCTGAACGCCTTAGTCAAGAAAGGACACACCCGACTGGTGCTCGACTTGCACCAGGTGGAACTGGTCAGCAGCCGCGCGTTGGGCAAGCTGGTCGTCTTCCAACGCAATCTGGCGAAGATGGGCGGTTGGATTCGCTTGTGTCGGCTATCGAACTATTTGCAGGAATTGTTCCGCATTACCCAACTGGGCAAGCTTTTCCAGGTTTTTCCGGATCGAGAGCAGGCCATCGCCGGAGCTGCTTCGGCCGAGGCGGATCCGGCTAAATGAACCGGCGGTTCGACCGCAGAGGAGAGGGCGACTTATTTGCCAAAAGTCCGCAAACCGAGTAGCCTAACGGCTGCTCGAAGCGGCCGTCCGCGCCGGTGTAGCCGCTGCGAAAGACCTGACCGATCCCACGGAACACAGCGTTCAAGGCGGTTCGGCCGCCGGAGCTCGCTCCGGTGATGTTCGATCCGCCCGGGTTACGAAGAGAACTTGATGGACCCACTGCGATGAACTCCGTGCCCACCTCGGATGTCAAACCCGTGAATCAAGCCAACACGCAATCGGATTGGGTCTGGGAACAACGCATCCCGACCGATCTGGAAATAGCCAGCCAGGTCCTAAACCAGATTCTGGAGAAACTGCAACAATTCCAATGGGGGCAGCGCGACCTGTTCGGTATCCACCTGGCACTGGAAGAAGCCCTGGTCAACGCCATGAAACACGGCAATCGGATGGACCCCAATAAACAGGTCCACATCTGGTGCCGTGTCTCCCGGGATGAGTTCCACATCCGCATCACGGATCAGGGGGCCGGTTTCAACCCGGAAGATGTGCCCGACTGCACCGCGCCGGAGAATCTGGAACGCCCCTGTGGCCGCGGGCTGATGCTGATGCGCAACTTCATGTCCGAGGTGGCCTACAACGAAAAAGGCAACCAGGTCACCATGCGCAAGCGGCGTTCCCAGCCAAATGCTGAGTCGGCTTGATTATGCCGCCCTTGCCGCTCGTTCACGACCCCAAGTCGCCACGCCTTTTTCAACGGGACCGGGAAGGCCAATAGCTGCTCCCGGGATGGAAATCCTGCCACGCGCGGCGGTAGGAAAGAATGCCATCCAGGGCTTCGAGCCGCTTTCCTTTCAGCTCCCCGTCCAGGGCCAGCCCCGTGACCGGATGCCAGGAGGTGCCGGTTTGCCGGTCCACCCAGCGGTCCCCCTGCCAGGAAAACTCCAGCACCCGGTTGCCCACGCGGCGGGAGAAGATGCGGGCGGTGTAGCTTTCCTTCTCCAGCACCACGACCAGGGGGATTCCCTGCCAGGTTTCGTTCACGCTGGGGGAATCCAACGCGGCCAACTCGGCCAGGTCCCAGGCTCGGGCGTGTTTTCCGCGGCGCAGGCCGACGACGAACTGCCCCGGCCGCAACTGGTAAAACCCGCGGGTGAATCGCCTTGCACTGCGTGGCAGAAAACCCACCGTGCTCTGCGGGTGGGTGGCCACCCATTGTTCCCAGGTGGTGATTGTCGAGGGGATTTGTTTCAGCCGCGTTCCGCGCAGTGGGCCCCCTTTGGCCACGCCCAGCAGATGGCTCCACAAGCTGCCGGTTTCTTTGTCGTACAGCACCACGCTGGACTGCCACAACATGCCCGAGACGCCCAACGTCAGCGTCCGCCCTCCGACCCGTCTGGCATACACGATGCCGTTGAAACACAGATGTCACCACGTGGCGGCAATGGGCTGGCCGGCCAGCGTATCGTTGAACACTTCGCGGCGAGGCCCGGTCAGGGAGTTGATCGGATAAGCCCTCGCCTGGCCCTCAATCTCCACCCCCAGGACCAGCTCATCGGCACGGAGCAACTTTTCCGCTTCCCGGACAGTTTTGACGGTCAGTTTGGTAATTGTGGGGAAAGGACGCTCGAAGATGATTGCAGGCCGGAAGTCCCGGTCCACGTTGTTCCCGACCCGAGCAAGCAATTCGTTGGTAGGTTTTGGGTCGGTTTGGCGACCGAGCTGGGCCGCCGATTGCTGGAGCAAGCGGTTCCAGAAAAAGACTCCTCCGGCCGCAACCAACGCGACTCCGGCCAACAGGATTGCCGGCCAGTGGAACCCAACCCTCTTAAGACGCCAGCTCACCACGAGCTCCTCACCAGCCAACTCCGGCCCCGGAAAAGCCCACCCCTGCCCAGTCCCGGCGCCGCCTGTTTCTACTTTACCGAGTCCGCACCCTCTGTGCCAACGAACCACTCGTGCTGCCGTTGAGAACCCGATACGCAGCGGGGAAGAGAAGTGGGGATTAGTTTCTTAGCAGACGCAGGTCGCATTGTTTTCCGGCGAACCGCCGGCTCATGCGAAGGGTGTGAAGGCGTGGAGGCGTGGGGGGATGAGCAGGGTGCTTCCGCACCAAGGCAAGAATCAGCGCCGGTTCCTGCATTCTCGCACCTGGCGAGCCGCCGACTTTAGTCGGCGGAGGCGGCTCCAGCCGCAGCCACTGGGAGCTTCCGCTCCAGTGCAAGAATCGACGTTGATTCATGCAATCGCCTCCCCGGACTGAAGTCCGGGGCTCGCCGATGCGCCGAGCCGAAGCGTCTGCTGATTTGCTCAAGGACGATTGGCCGGGGACTCAGTTCCCGTCCGGGGACGATTTTTTACCGGCCCTGGGCTACACGTCGGCCGATTCGCCGATGGCCGCCCGCAGTAGCCGGAACTGATTGGCCATAATCGACAAGGCCAGATTGTGCTGGAGCTGGTTCTTTACCATCTCGGCAATCTGCCGTTCCAGGCTGACGTTGCTCTGGTCGTGGTACAGCAGCGAGCTGAGGTTTTCGGCCACCTGGTCCAGCGGCAGTTCGCTTCCCGGGGAGGAAAAACCCGACACGCTGCTTATCGCCGGCAGGGCCGACGCCGGGCCGGGAAGCCCCCGGCGGCGCGAAGCCTCCACCGCCTGGCGAAGCTGCTGCTGGAACTTCGGCACCGACAGGTCGCGCACGCGGTACCCGGGCGTGTCCAGGTTGGCGATGTTCCCGGCCAGAATGTGATGCCGGTGTTCGGTGAAGCGAACCACCTGCTCCAGCAGAGGGATGGGGCTGCCGGAAAACATGCCTTGCAGAAACATGGTTCACCCTCCGGGAACGTGCTAGGCGGCCTCGGGCGTGGCCGTGCAACGAGCCGCCGAGCCGGTCAGCCCGTAGCTTTTCAGCTTGCCGGTGAGCGTGCGCAGGCCGATGCCCAACGCTTCGGCTGTTTTGCGACGGTGGCCGCCGAAATGGGCCAGCGTGGCTTCGATCAACCGCCGTTCCATCTCCTGGAGACTGACTCCCACGGGCACCTGGAGCCGTTCGGCCGAATCGCCTTCCGGGTCGATAAGCCAGGGACGGAGATCGTCGGCCGTGTAGGGGCGTCCCGGGTCCAGCACCGTGGCCCGCTTAATCAGGTTTTCCAGTTCCCGCACGTTGCCCGGCCAATGGTATTCCTGCAACAACTGCTGGGCGCAAGGGGCGAGGCGGACCGGGTCGCGTCCCAGCCGTCGGGCCGCCTGGGTGGTGAAGTGTTCCACCAGCTCGGGCACGTCTTCCCGGCGTTGCCGCAGCGGAGGCACGGCCAGCGGCAACACGTTGAGCCGGTAGAACAAATCCTGCCGAAAACGCCCTTGTTGGACTTCTTCGCGCAGGTTGCGGTTCGTGGTGGCCAGCACGCGTACGTCCACCACCAGCGTGCGGTCCGAGCCCACGGGTTGGATTTCGCCCTGTTGCAGCACGCGCAGCAATTTGGCCTGGAGAGCCAGGTCGGTTTCGGTCACTTCGTCCAGCAGCAGCGTGCTTTCGTGAGCCAGCTCGAAGCGCCCTTTGCGCGGAGCGTCGGCTCCGGTGAAAGCCCCGCGTGTGTGTCCGAACAGCTCGCTTTCGACCAACTGGGCCGGCAGGGCCGGACAATTGACCTTAATCATCGGCCGGGCCGCGCGGTCGCTCCACTGGTGAATCAACTGGGCTACCAGTTCCTTACCCGTGCCGCTCTCGCCGGTGATGAGCACCGTCTCGGGCGTGGGAGCCACCTGGGCCACACGGCGGCGCAACTGCTGCATCACCTGACTGGAGCCAACCAGCACCGCTCCTTGTTCTCCCTCGGCGGGCGGGGGTTCCAGGTGCTGGCCGTCCAGCAACGCCGCCCGCTCCACGGCACGGCGGACCAGCGCTTCCAACTGGGCCACATCGAACGGTTTTTCGATGTAATCCAACGCTCCGTGCCGCATCGCTTCCACGGCCGTGGCCACCGAAGCGTGGGCCGTAATCATCACCACCTGGGTTCCAATCCGCCGCCGCTGGATGGTGCGGATTAGTTCCAGCCCATCCATGCCGGGCATTTGCAGGTCGGTAATCACCACGTCGAACGGCTCTTCCTGGAGCCGTTCCAGGGCTTCGGCCCCACTGGCGCAGCCGCAGGCGTGATGCCCGGCGTGGCGCAGGGCCAGGAGGATCGACTCGCGGGCCGGAGCATGATCGTCCACCACCAGCACGCGGCCGGTGGTCTGGAGCTTTGGCGACGAGTTGCTCTGGCAGACGGTGCTGCTCATGGGATGCGACGAACCGTTGGAGGAAGCTGGGGATTTGGCTCAGGGACCGGCGGTGCTTGGGCCTCTGGCACCCATTGGGCGGCAAGCGGAGCGGCTCTGGCTGACCTTTCCGTCCGGAGGCCCGGGACGGCCGGTCGCACGTGGGCGACCGCGTCATGCGGCTCTTGCCAGAGGAAGCTCCGCCGGCTGGGGCATCGGCGGAAACCGCAGCGTAAAGGCGGCTCCCCCTTCCGGGCAGTTGCAGGCCAGCACACTTCCGTGATGTTGTTCCAGGATGTGGGCCACGATGGCCAGCCCCAAGCCGGTTCCGTTGCTTTTGGTGCTGAAAAACGGCTCGAAGGCCCGGCGGCGAGCCTCGTCGGAAAGCCCCGGCCCGGTGTCGGCCACTTCCAGTTCCAGTCCGTGGGGAGTTTCCACCGCGGTGACGGAGACGGTGCCGCCGTCGGGCATCGCATCCAGGGCGTTAAAGAGCAGGTTGAGCACCGCGCGGCGGAACATGTCCGGGTCGGCCCAAACGCAAGCCCCCTCCGGCAGGTCCAGCACCAGGTCGATGCCTTGGGCCTGAAACTGAGGGGCCAAGTCCTCGCACAATCGGCGAACCACCGGGGCCACCTCCACCGGCTGGCACTGGGGCCGGCGGTCGGCGGCGAAATGCAGCAGGTCTTGCACCATGGCGTCCAATCCGGTCAGGGCTCCTTGCATTTTGTCCAGTAGCTCCTGGCAAGCGGCGTCCTGAGCCGTGTGGCGGCGGAGCAGGCTCACATAGAGCGTCAGCGGCACCAGCGAGTTGCGGACTTCGTGGGCCACGTGCGAAGCCATCCGGCCCAGGTCTTCCAGCCGGGTTTTGCGTTGCAGTTGGCGATTCTTGGCGGCCAGCTCCTCGGAAAGCCGCCGCACTTCGGCTTGCAGCAAGCGGTGAGTCCGCTCTAGCTTGACCGTGGCTTCGTACCAGGCGGCCAGCACCGGCTCCAGATGCTCGGCCGGGGCGGAGCCGCGTCCAGGGAAAGGGGGTTCCTCCGGCTGAAACCTTTGCAGTCGGGGAGATTCGTTGCCGGGTTCCATCGGGAAGGTTCTCCGCACGGGCAATCCGTACCGTGGGCTTGGGGCGGGCCACTTGCGCAAGCGGCCGCTTGGTTCTCATAGGGACTCAGGCGTCGGAAAGCAAGTCCAGTTGCCCGCTGGCTGGCTGCGGTTGCCCAGTGTAAGCCTGGGCCGCCTGGTTGGCCCGATTGGCCTGCTGCATCTGGGCGGAAAGTTCCTGGCGACGCGCGTGCATGTGCTGCTGGCACTGTTGCTCCAGGTGGACGATTCGCTCCAGCAGCTCGTGGCCCCGTTGTACCTGTTCCCGGTAGAGCCGGTGCTGGCCCGCATCCGGCCAGGGCCGGTCGTCCTGGGCGGCCGTTTTCCACTGCTTTTCTATCTGGCCCCAGAGGAGCAGCGCCCGCTGCTTCTCGCCTTGCAGCAGCGCCAGCAGTCCGTCCAGGTCGCCTTGGCGGATTAGCTCTGCCTGGCGGCTGGTGCACTGGTGCAGATGGTCCAGGGCTTGCACGCGTTTTTGGGCCAGAGCCAGGCGAGGGTCTTTGACGGCCATCGCGGAAGTTCCTTTCCGGGCTGGTGTGCCACGGCGAAAACGCTTCAGGGAATCGCTTGCAACAGCCAGCTCAGGTAGTCGGTCCATTGCTGCCGGGTGCGGGTGGTTTGCTGGCGGAAAGGGGCTTCGGCCGGCAGTTGTTTCAGTGCCCGCTGCGCCTGGGCCACCGCGGCTTTGGCTTCCCGATAACGCTGCAGGCTCTGGTACAGGTCGGCCAGTTGCACGTAGGCTTCCAGCACCGCGGGCCAGGAGCCGAACACCCGCGTCAGTTCCAGATAGGTGGCAATGGCGTCCTCGGGATGTCCCAGGTCGCGGTGAATCTGGGCCAATGCGAACAGGGAGTTCAAGTAGATGAGTTCTTCTTCCGGGTCGGGCCGCTTGGTGCTGCGCCGCTGGTGGAGTTGGGCCAGCACCTGCATGAAATGGTCGCGCGCCATTTGCAACTGAAGCGTTACCTTACGGGCGGCTGTCTCCCGGCCCGAGGCCAAACGCAACCCGTCAATCACCGCCCGCTGCTTTCGGGCGTTTTGGTAATAAGCCTGAGCCAGTTGGTAGCGGGCGCGCAGGGCTTCGGGTACTTGGGGGTAGCGGGCCACGGCTTCTTCCAGGCGGAGGATGGCCGAATCCCACTGCCCCTGTACGTAATGCAGCCAGCCGAGTCGGAACAGCGATTGCCGCCACTCGACGCTCTCGGGGCTGAGATGCCCGCCGTAGAGGTTTTCTTCCAGCAGCCGTTGGGCCTCCGGCCACTGGTCCAGTTGTACGTGGGCCTCGGCCCCGAGCAGCCGGGCCGAAAACAGCAGCGGGTGGTTGCTCACTTCCTCAAGCACCGGGCGCAGCACGTCCAGGGCCTGCTGGGGCTTGTTGCGAGCCAGATGGCACGTGGCGGCCAGCACGGCGGTTTCCACTTCGCGCGGGTTGGGCTCCACTGCCCGGCGATAGACGGCCAGCACCCGCAACACCAAATCGTAGCGTCGGGCTTGCAAGAAAGCTTCGGCCGCGCGCCACAGGTCGTCGGGGTATTCGGCCGTATCGAAGCGCCTTGTGGCTAGACGGGCCCAAGCCAACCCGGCCCGATAGAACCGCAAAAGCCGCAGCCGCAGTTGACGCCGCTGCTGCTGAGGATCGGCCTGGGGATCCGCCTGCGTGCTCTGAGCCCAACGCTCGTAGGTTCTGGCTTCCCGCAGCAACCGCTCCACCTGGCCGATGAGCGGCTCGACGGCTTTCAGGTGCCGCACCGCTTCGGCAAATCGGCCTTGGGCTAGCAGTTGGTCGTGGGCGGCCAGGACGTCGGCACGGGCTTGTTCATGGGTCAGGTAGGGGTTGGGTTGCTCGAGCTGTTCGGCCTGCTGGGCCAGGTCGGCCCACATGTCCAGCGCCTCGGGCCACTGGCCCTGTTGGGCAAAGAGCCTGGCCAACTGCCACGAGGCGGCGCGTGCGGCTACATGTTCGCCGTGCTGCTCCCGGAGATGCAACCACGTGGCAACCGCTTCGTGCATTTTGCCTTGCAGGCGAAGCACGCGGCCCAGATGGTACAACGCCGCCACCGTAACTTGTTGGCCTTGGCCATCCCGAGCCAGGGCTTGTTTCAGCGCCTGGTAGGCGGCTTGCAGGCGTTCGGCGTCCGGGGCGTTTTTTTCTTGCTGAGGGCCATCGGAGCGGAGGGCCAACTCTAACAGAGCCTCTCCTCGCAGCAGGGCCGCTCTGGCGGCCAGTTGCCCTTGGGGAGGTAAACCTTTGAGACGCTCTAGCGCCGCGTGGGGCTTACCCCGATAGAGCTGCCACTGGGCCCGGGCCAGCTTCAACCGGTACTGTTGCTCCATGGACAGGGGCTTGCTGGCCAGGAGAGCCAGCAGTTGTTCGACCACTTTCCCCCGCGGCGGATGGAGCCCAAGGGCGGCTTCGAGCCCCTGGAGCAACGCTTCCGCGGAAAGCTCGGACTGCTGGGGGGCTTGTTCCAGCACGTCCAGAACCCGGTCCAACCGCCCGAGCCGGAAGTAACAATCGACTAGCCAGCTTAGCGCCTTGGCTTGCCACCGGCGGGGAAAGCCTGCCTGTTGGGAAATCCGCAGATGCCGTAACGCTTGCCGCCACTCGGTCCCCGGCGGCCCGGAGTCTTTGGCCCGGTAATACGCAACGGCCGCCCGGATGAACAAAAAGTCCTTTCTCCACGGGCCGGGATAGGTGTAAACCCGAGGCGTCCGCTCCAGCACGCGTTGGGCCGCTTGCCAGTCTTCCCGTTCCAGGGCTTTGTAGGCCAGCTCGACGTAGTGTTGCGGGGGCTTGGGCAGAAAGAGCACACCCAGGACCCAGGTTTGCACCAGCGGCACGCTGACCAGGATGAACAGTGCCAGCAAGGTCCACTTGCGGTGGGCCGCCCAGCGTCCCGCCTGCCGCAGCCTGGTGCGCAGCGGTTCCGGAAGCCGCCTGAACCACCGGCCGCGTTTGGGTTCCGAGGGCTGGTTTTTCTGCGATCCCGGCGGCATGTCGGCCATCGGTTCTGGGTTCCATCCGGCAGCGGCGAACCTGACGAACTTTGCCCGATCTTCTCGGGCCGGCGGGGAGATGCTGCCATTGCCAGCTCGCCCCGGCCAGGAGCATCGCTTCAGCTACTTAATCCGCCGGACCGGGTCAACGCCGATCTTTCCAGGGGCCGGTCAGGTCTTTCGCTGCAGAGGGGACGTACCGTGCCCGGAAGCAAATCGGCAGCGACAGCCCCTCCAGGCCCAGAGCGGCAAGCTGCCCGAAGCCGTTGGCGCCCCAGAAAGGCAGAAGGCAAAAAGCGGCTTTCTTGGGGCTTGGGACCTTGCTCAATCGGGAGCCGGGGGTCAACAATGGAAACTGAGGAGGTCTGGGAACGGAGAAAGCCGGGCGGAGTGTTTTACAGGCTGTCACAAAACTTCCGGCCGCAAGTGCGACGCCCGAGGATGGGAGCAGCCCCGGAGGGCTTTGTGACATGCTCTTATGGGTTTGCACGTCTTAGGAAAGACTACGGAGTCCCGTTCATGCACCGGTTCCCTGGGTGGTCTGCCTGGATGATGGCTGCGGTGGATTCGGACAGCGCTTCTTCGGTGGAAACGGCTCCGGTCCCGCCCGCCTCGCAACGCGCCGACTCTTCCCGGCCGGAGCAAACCGTTTCCCGCAAACGGCTGGCCGTGTTGTTGCTTGTGTTGGTGCTGCTGGGCGGCTGCTGGGCAGCCGGATGGTGGAGCGGGTATTTGCAGCCTCCCTTGGTCTTCAACGAAAAAAACGAACAAGGGACGCTGGGCCAGGTCACCGTGTTCAAACGCCGAGGGTTTTTGATCCCCGAGGACCTTCGGGTCGGAGAGTTCCAGCCCCAGTGGAACCAGATGTACTGGCTGCCCCGGTGGCAGGTGTTTTATCCCAAGGGACAGCTCAAGGAAGAAGGCTACTTTCTGCCCTTTCCGGTGCGCAGCGGCGATGTGCGTAAAGACAACTTGGCCATCGGGTGGCTCAAACACGGAACGTGGCGGGAATACTACGAATCGGGGCAGCTTAAACGCGAAGAGCATTTCGTTCGGGACTTGCAAGAGGGGGTGGCTCGCCTCTGGCACGAAAACGGCACGTTGAAAGCCGAAATCCCCTACCGCCGCGGTTTGCGTCACGGCGTGTTTCGGGTGTGGTATGCCAACGGGCAATTGCGCGAAACGGGACGCTGGGAATCCGGGCGCCGGGCAGGCGAATGGAAAAAATACTACGAAAACGGCAAGCTCATGTCCCAGGTTTCCTTCGTCGACGGGCTGGCCGAGGGAGTGGCCCGACAGTGGTACGAAAACGGCAAGCTGAATTTCGAAGCCACTTTCCGCAAAGGAAAGCAGGACGGGCTCGAACGAGTCTGGGACAAGGAAGGAAACCTCGTCCTGGAAGCCCACCACCGCAACGGACAAGAGCACGGTCCCCGCGTGGCTTACTATCCCGACGGGAAAAAAGAACACGAATGGGTCATGCGGAACGGCAAACGGGACGGCCCATACAAGCACTGGGACCAACAGGGCAACTTGCGCCAGCAGGGCACTTACGCCCAGGGGAAAAAGACCGGCCGCTGGATTACTTACTACAGCAACGGAAAAGTGGCCAGGGTCGAACACTTCCAGCAAGACCAAAAGCACGGTCCGGCGGTGTATTACTTCCTCAGCGGACAGAAACAACGCGAGGGCGAGTACCGCAACGGAAAACAGCACGGTCTGTGGAAGGAATGGTACGAAAACGGCCAACTCCGCTCCCAGGGCCAGTTCCTCGACGGAGAAGAAGAAGGAGAGTGGACCTACTGGGACAAAGAAGGCAAGCAGTTCACCGTCGTCTATCGCCGTGGCAAGGTGGTGCGGCGGATTGACGGTTCTTCCCAGAACCAAAAGAAACAAACCGCCAAACAACCGTGACGGCGGCTCCCTGCTCCGCGACGGCCAGCCTCTTCCCAGCGGCGAGGCATGTTCGGAAGGAGAGGCTTTAGCCGGCTTTTTTCTGTTCTTCGGGCACGGCTACGGGCAGTCGTAACGTGAACGCCGTCCCCTTGCCGACGGTGCTCTCCACCCGGATACGCCCGTTGTGCTTTTGAATGATGTCCCGGCACATGGCCAGCCCCAGGCCGGTTCCGCCTTTGCCGGTGGCATCGGGTCCCTGCTTCGTGGTGAAAAACGGCTCGAAGATGTGCGGCAGACGTTCCGGTGGGATACCCACGCCCGTGTCGCGCACCGTCAGGTTGACAAATTCATGCTGCGGGTCTTGTTCAATTTTCAGGATGACCCTGCCTCCGTTGGGCATGGCTTGCCTGGCGTTGACCAGCAGGTTGACCAGCACTTGCTGGATTTGCTGGGGGTTAATCCAGACCTGGGGAGCGGGCCGAAAGTAGCGTTCTACCGAAACCCGATGCTTGTTCAGCTCCCGCTCCAGTAAAAACAGGGTGTCTTCGACCAGGTTTTCCAGCGAAACCGCCTCGCGGCGTTCCGAGCTGCGACGTGCCAGCCCCAACACGCCCTGGGTAATCCGCGAAGCCCGCTGCCCCGCGTCCAGGATTTTCCGAAACGCTTTTTCCCGCGTCGCTTCGTCCCCGTGACGCAGTCCCAGCTTGGCGTAGTTGATGATGGTCGTCAGCACGTTGTTGAACTCGTGGGCCACCGTGCCGACCAGCTCTCCCAGGCTGACAAGCCGCTGAGACTGCACGAGCCGCTGCTGCAACTGCTGAAGTTGTTGCAGCAACTGCTGTCGTTCCTCGGCGGCACCGGGAAAAGTTTCAGCAGGGGAGTTGCCGGAAATACCAGGGTTGGGCGTCTTCATCGTCGGCGGGTGTTCCCAAAAGGGCCAAATTGCCTGCGCTTCCTCGACTGCGCCGATGTGTCCTATTTCCAAGCGGTTTCGTAGCGCTGCCGCTGTTTTTTATCGTCCCGGCCAAAGGAAGAATTGAAGCCGAAAAACGGTTTTGGCCTCGCCGCCGTCGTTTCTCGCCCCAGATGGACCGGAGCCAGTTTTTGTCCGCTACCTCTCGAATTGGTCTGGACGGCAAGAGCCGGTTTGGGCAAAGTCGCAGCCCTTGGTTCGAAGGCCCACCACACCAGCCAGGGGACCTGGGAGTGCCGCGGCAGCAGGCTCGCCCTGCGCCGTGACACTCCGGACGCAAGCCTTCGGAACCTGCAATGAGCAACCAGCCAGTTGATCCTTCCCAATCCGCTTGCCCGTCCGCCGCGGTTTCGACCCCATCGAAATCCGAGGAGCCCGGGTTATTTCCAGCCTTTCGGCCAGGGTGGACAGACTACCTGGTGGCCCTGTTCGTGCTGGGTGCGGTGTTTTTCTATCCGTTGAGCCTCGACATTCCGCTGCTGGATCCGGACGAGGGACTCCATGCCAGCATTGCCCAGGAGATAGTGGAACGGGGCGATTGGATCGTGCCACGTCTTTTGGGACATGCGTTCTGGGACAAACCTATTTTCTACTTCTGGGTGCAGGCCAGCTCCTTGCGGCTGCTGGGAATGCAGGAAGCGGCCGTGCGACTGCCCGGCTTGTTGTTCGGCCTGTTGGGCGTGTTGAGCACCGCGTGGCTCGGGCGGCGGCTGTTCGATTCCGGCACCGGCTTTCTGGCCGGATTGTGCTATGCCACGATGGTGCTGCCGGCCTCGCTGGTGCAAGCGGCCGCTCACGATGTGGCCCTGGTCCTCTGGACCAACCTGGCACTCCTGGCCCTGTGGCACATGCACACCGCCGCCACCACAGCCCGCCAGCTCGGCTACGTCCTGGCTGCCGGATTTGCCTTGGGAATGTCCGCACTGACCAAGGGGCTGGTGGGCGTGGCCCTGGTGGGAGTGGGCTTCGGCGGCTACTTGCTGCTAACAGGCCAGCTCCACGGGCGAGTCGTCTTGCAGGGGGTGGGCGTCCTGCTGGTGGCCGCTCTGGTGGCCGCTCCGTGGTATGTGGCCATGGAGTTCCGTAATCCCGGCTATCTGTACTACTTCTTCGTGCAGCGTCATTTTCTGGGCTATCTGACCGCCCGGCAGTGGCACGGCCATCATCCTTGGTGGTACTACCTGCCGGTGCTTCTGGGCGGGGGATTGCCCTGGATTTGCTATCTGCCGGCAACAGCCGTCGAATCGTGGCGGCTGATCCGCTCGCGAGCTGCCACAACGGGCACGGGTGCCGAACCAGGAACCACACGCCGGGCCCTGGTGTTGGTCTGGTGTTGGCTAATTGGCGGCGTGGCGTTCTTTTCGTTGTCGAAGGCCAAGCTGGTTACCTATCTGTGGCCGGTGTTTCCCGCCGTGGCGATGCTGGCCGCCGTGGGCTGGAGCCGACTGTTCCGGGGCCGCCTGGCCCCCTTTGCCCGGCGGGTGCTGGCGTGGACGCTGGTGCTCTCCTGTGCCATCGGGCCGGTCGCCCTCCCCGCTGCCATGGCGGTGGTCGAGCGCAAATTCGGCTTTCGCTTGGGGGGCGAGGCCTATCTGTTCGCCTTGCCCGTCGCCTTGAGCGGCTGGCTGGTGCTGCTGTTCTGGTGGCGAGGGAGCTTTCGCCGCAGCCTCCACACTGCCTATGTTTCGCTGGCCTTGCACCTGGCTTTCGTAATGACGGTGGTCATCCCACCGCTGAGCCAGAAGGTGACGGCCAAGCCACTGGCCGAGTACTTCAACCGCCGCGGCGCGTTGCCGGAACAGATGATGTTCATCCAAGGACGCGTGGCCTCGTTCGTCTTCTATCTGCGGCCGGAGCTTCGGGAGCAATTGCGCCGCCGCCCTCCGCAACGCAAGCTGCTGGATGAAGTGGCCGCCGAGCTGCCCGAACAGGTCGTAGCCGTCGTGCCCGAGCGATACGCCCAACCGTTTCAGCGCCACCCGGCCGGGAAAACGCGGCGCCCCTTGCGCGTAGGGGCATATTGGCTGTTTGTCGGGCCGGAGTCGGCAACTTCTCCCGCCGTGGCCCATTCCCCGGAACAAGAGCCTCCCCCGGTCCGCCGCTAGCCGGTCGGAATCCAGCCGAGCGGAAAGCCCCGTTTTACTCGCACCGTTCCAACCGGACTTCGAATCCCTTGCTGGTAGGCATGCCCGAGCCGTGCGTGTCGGAGTCCATTAGCCGGCTGGACAGGTCGCCGTAGGGGACAAAGAGTACCCCGGGGGGGAGTTCGCCGTCCTTGGCCGGGATGACCACCGCTTCGGCTTCGCCGGCGGAGCTGCGAAGCCGCACGCGCATGCCGGCTTCCAAGCCCAGCCGTTCCATGTCGGCGGGAGCCATTTGCACTCGGGATGTCTCTTCCTGGTACTCGGCGGTGAACTTTCCCTGGCTGATTCCGCATCCCTGCCGGCTGGTACGGCCGGGGATGAGGATAAACGTGTCGGCAGCGGCTTTTTCCTGGTCCATCGTCCAACTCATTGAGCGTCTGCCGGTTGCGTGGTGGTCAGCTTGCGTTGCAGCCGCAGCGCCCGCAGCACGTTGCCGTGCCGCTGGAGCGAAGTGTCCGACTCGTAGGCGGCCACCGCTTCGGCGTACTTGCCCAGCGCTTCGTAGGAACGGCCCAAGTTGTACCGCGCGCCGTCGATCCAGCGGCGGTACTCCGAATGTTGGAGAATCCGCTGCTTGAAATACTCCACGGCCAGCGGATAGTCCCCGCGGTCATAGGAAGCCAGCCCCAGCCAGTAGGTGGCGTCTTCTTTGGCCTGGGTCATGGCTTGCCAGAGGGTTTCGGCCTGCTGCTGGATTTGCCGCTGGATTTCCTCACGTTGTTGGGCCGAGAGGGCGGGATTGCGCTGCAATTGCTCCAGTTGCCGGTCGAGCCGCTGGCGCATCTGCTGGCGCAATCGCTGCAACTCCCGGTCGGGCACCCGGACCAACTGGTAGTGGTGGACGGCTCCCTGTTCGCCCTCCAACTCGCCGCGGAAGTGCAGAATCCGGGCTCGCCACAGAGGGCGTTCGACCACTTCCACCTCGGTCCTGCGGTCTTTCTCTTTTTCCTGCTCGGGAGAGTCGGCGTCAGGAATCTGTCCTTCCTCCCGCTGCTCCAGGAACTTCCAGCCGGCTTTCGCTAGAGCCTTTTCCAGGTTGAAGCTCCGCTTCCCCTTGATCCGTTGCCCGGAAAGCTGCAAGAAGGGGACCAGCTTCCGCAAGGCGGCTTGCCGCTCCTGGCTTTGCAATTTGCTTTGTCGCAACCGGCACTGGTACGGCCACAGCCAGGGACGCACTTGTTTGATGTGGGCGCAGCGTCCCAGTTCTTCGGCCAGGTAGTCGGCATGGATGCTCAGCACCAGCCGATGCGAACCGGCCAGTTGGTCTTCCAGCATCCGCATTCGACGGCTGAGAAAATGCGGCGAGGCTTCGAACAGGGCAATCACCTGCTCCAGTTGCTCGGCCCTCACCGGATAAGTAAAACGCCCCGGCACGTCCAACTGGCGCAAGATGCGCGGATCCTCGGCCGCCTGCCGCAAGCTGGCCACGCCGCGTCCGCCGGGACCGGGAATGGGCAGCCCCAGCATATGGTCAAACAGGTACAGTTCCCCATCGACGTACACCGCGGGAATCCAAGGCCGGGGCGGCTCGTCTTTCTTCTTGCCCGGGAAAGCCAGCAACACGGCTTCCATGCCTTGCTGTCGGACCAGCAACATGAACACCCATGCCCGATTCAGCGGATGCCCCCGCCCGAAGAGCAACGTCTGCCACGGCAGCTCGTACACCTCCCGCTCGCCCACGTCTTCCATCTGAATGTTCCGCACGGTCCAGTCGAACAATCGCTGGGCCACTTGGAGCGAGTCCTGGGTTTCGCCGGGGCTTTGCTGCCGCACCGCTTGTTCGGAAATCCACCGCAGCCAGACCGACTCCAGCAGCGCCACCCCCTCGTGATGCTCGAACTGAAGGCGGCCCAGCCGGGAAAAGCCGAGTTGCCGCTGGATATCCGACGGCACGTAACGGGCCACCACCTGCGGCAGCTTCCACGAACGCGCGGAACGGCGGAACTCCAACCACTGGTTGAGCCGTTCCACCACGCGGGTGGTTACGTGTTCCAGCTCGTATTCGTCGCACCGTTCCAGCATGTTCACCACGTAGGCCAGCAGCTTCTGCTCGCGCTGCTCGATTTCCTTTTGCGACTGCTGTTGCAGTGGATCGACCTCGGGCACGTCCGGAGCCAGCAGCCACAACAAAAACAACACCAGCGAAACACCCACCACCGCCCAGCTCAGCAGCGGATGGCGCTGGAACAGGTATTGAATCCACTCGCTCAGTCCCTGGGGCTGCTCGATGCGGTTCATGCAAGGCTCTCCACGGTGCGACGAATTCGCAGAAGGCGTTCCAGAACGGGAGCAAACTGGGACAGCGGCAACATGTTCGGTCCGTCGCTCAGAGCCTGGTCCGGCTCCGGGTGCACTTCAAAAAACAGAGCATCGGCGCCCACGGCTACGGCGGCTCGGGCCAGCGGCTCGACCATCTCCCGGCAGCCGCCGCTGGCGTGGCCCAGCCCACCCGGTTCCTGCACGCTGTGCGTGGCGTCGAAAACCACCGGCACGCCCAGGGACTGCATCTGGGGGATGCTCCGCATGTCGTTGACCAGCCGCCCGTAACCGAACAGCGTCCCCCGCTCGCCCAGCAGCACCCCAGCGGCGCCAAAGTGGACGAGTTTCTCCACCACGTGCCGCATGTCCCAAGGTGCAGCAAACTGGGGTTTCTTTACATGGACGGGCTTTCCGGTCCGGGCCGCGGCTTGGAGCAAGTCGGTCTGTCGGGCCAGAAAGGCCGGCACCTGCACCAGATCGACCACCTCCCCGGCCGGTGCAGCCTGGTGCGATTCGTGGATGTCGGTCGTTACGGGCAAACCACTGCGGCGTCGGGCTTCTTCCAGCCACTGCAGTCCTTGTTCCAGCCCGGGGCCTCGGAACGAATGCACGCTGGTGCGGTTGGCCTTGTCGAAAGAGCTTTTGAACACCAGTGGCACCTGCAACCGCTGGGAGATTTCCGCCAGGGCTTCGGCCACCTGGAGAACCAGCTCCCGCGATTCCATCACGCAGGGGCCAGCGATGACCAGCAGGGGCTCCCCCCGGCCACACCGCCAAGGACCGATTTGCACCGGATTGGCAACCTCGACAACCATATCGCCACGTTTGCGGGCCAACGAACCGTGCCAGAAAGGCTCCTACCTCTCTCCATCATAAGCTACGCCGGAACCGCTCCCAAGTGAGCATCGGGGCCACGAAGCAAGCGGGGCCGCCTTCGGACCGGCCCGCGGATGACGACCACCGGGCGACTGCCCACTAACTGCTCAACAGCACCGCCGCCGCGGCGCCTACGGCTACCAGCGTGAGCAAGACCAGAACGCCCAGCACCACAAGCTGATTGCGTTTGGTCCTTCTTCGCCGGGCAAGCACTTCCTCCGGCGAAATCCGCGGGGCGGACGCTTCCGCTTGCTCGGTCACCCCGGCTGCCGCACGCCCCGGCGGAGATTCCGCGGCGGGAACCGAACGGGCGCTCGGAGCGGTTTCTCCAAGCTCAACCGTTTCGGTAACACCGCTGTCTTTTGCGGTACTCTCCGGTGGACCCGCAGACGACGAGGAAGCCGAAGGCGACTCCGGCTCGGCGGTTTGCACCGGAGGCGGAGTTGCCGAAGTGGGCTTCGCTTCAGCCCGCGAACGCCGAACTCGCCGTACCACGCGGCGCCTGGCCGAGCCGCCGGCCACACCCGCTTCGGCTGCCGGAGTTACCGGGACCAGGCTGCCGGAAGAACTCTCGCCACCGGTACCCGAAGGACACAAGGGAAGCAGCAGCTCGGCCACCTCCTGCATCGTTTGCGGCCGTTCTTCGGGCTTTTTGGCCATCATCCGGCGGCATAGCTCGACCAGTTCCAGCGGCAAGTCGGGCCGAAGCTCCAGCAGGTCCGGGGGCTCCTCGTTGACATGCTTGACCATCCGCTGGGCCATCGTCCCTTCGTTGAACGGAGGGCGGCCGGTCAAAAGAAAATAGAGCGTGCAGCCCAGGCTGTAGATGTCGGCCCGATGGTCCACCTGATGGCTGTTGAGGCACTGTTCCGGAGCCAGGTAGTCGGCCGTGCCCAGCACCGTTTCGTTGTGTTCCAGGGTCAGCGAAGCCTTTTCGCCACTGTCCTCTTCGACGAAGCGGGCCAGACCCAGGTCGAGCACCTTGACCGTATCGGTGGCATCAACCAGCAGATTGCCCGGCTTGACGTCCCGGTGCACCATGCCGGCTTCGTGGGCATGTTGCAGTCCTAGTGCGGCCTGGCGGATGTAATAAGCAGCTTTTTCCGCCGGCAGAGGGCCTTCCTGCTTAACCATCTGTTGCAGGTCCTGGCCTTCGACGTACTCCATCACCAGGTAGTACGTGCCGTCTTCTTTGCCGAAGTCGTGGGCCATGACGATGTTGGGGTGCTTCAGGGCCGCGGCCGCTTGCGCCTCGCGGTAGAACCGGTCCAGGTAGGACGATTCGCCCACGCGCCGGTGGGGCAGCACTTTGATGGCCACGCGACGCTTCATCAACACGTGTTCGGCCAGATAGACGCTGCTCATGCCGCCGGTGCCCAGGTGGTCCAGCAGCTTGTATTTCCCCAGGAAGAAGCCCTTGTGCCGCCCTTCCAGCAGCTTGTCCGCCTGCCAGCGGGTGAGCAGCTTTTTGGCCACCAGATATTCGGCCAGCTTTTCCGGCGAAGGTTCTTTACCGCCCGCATTCTGGCTCAGCTTGGCCACCTGGGCGGTGAGCTTCTGAAACACAGCCGCATCCAGCAACTTGCTGTGTTTCAGGCATGCCATGAATCGCTGTGTGGAAACCTTCGCCATGCTGGGCACCGCCTGTGTGCACAGTTCCGCCCGCCGCAAACGCCGTTTCCCGACGGCAACGCTGCAGTGAAGGGCCTCCCCTGGCAATTGTTCGCCCTGGCCCTGGCATCGCCCCTTTCTTCAAACACCGCCCAAGTGCCTCTTTCCATTCTAGCACCCGCGGTCCGGGGGCAAAAGCGCCGGTAACGAGGTGTTTTCCGGCCCCGCCCCAGCTTTCCAATCGGCCAGGCAAAGAAGATGCCCGGATGATCCATTTGTATTGCCAGCGCCAACCCGCTCAGGGTTACTCCTCTCCGCGAAGGACCAGCACGGCACAGGTGGCCAGCCGGACCGTGCGTTCGGCCACCGAACCAATCAGCAGCCGCTTCAGTCCCGTGGCCCCGTGCGAAGGCATCACGATTAGTTCGGCCCCAATCTCCTCGGCGTAGTCGGTGATTTCCCGCCCGGGATCGCCGAAGCGGACCACCACCTGCACGCCCGGGTAGCGCAGCTCCTGGAGCCGTTTGCGCAGGGCCTCTTCGGCGTGGCGTTGTCGGGCCGGCTCGTCGATCGTGGTCCAAAGCACCCCGGGTGCGGCCGGTTCCAGGATGGGCAGCACATGCAGCAGGTGAATCGCTTCCGGCCCGGTGGCCAGTTCCAGCGCCACCTCCAGCGCGCGGAACGACTCGGCCGAAAAATCCGTCGGCACCACGATTTTGCTTTTGGGCAGCCAGGCCATCGGAAGGCCGTCCGTTCCAAGTGTCCCGTTCCCGTCCCCGCTAAAGTCGTACAGACCGTCACAAAACTTCCGGATGCAAGCGCCACGCCCGAACGTTAGAGCGACGCTGGAAGGATTGGTAACACGCGCTTATTGTCCCACAAATCCAACCCGGAAGCAAAACGCCGAAAGCGAACGAAGACACCCCAGGAGCAAGAGGCTGTCTCGAAGCTTCCGGCGGCAGACGCCACAGCCGACGACGCCCCATCCGAGGATGGAAGCGGCACCGGAGCGTTTTGTGACACGCGGCAAATCGCTTCCCGAGG
Source organism: Planctomycetales bacterium (assembly GCA_015488215.1). Taxonomy (GTDB): domain Bacteria; phylum Planctomycetota; class Planctomycetia; order Pirellulales; family S012-138; genus S012-138. The sequence continues at coordinate 9,685 of WFOE01000091.1, read as the reverse complement.
CGCCTTTCTCGGCCGGAGGGTCAATCGGCGTTTTCGGTATCGCCGGTGTCGATATCCGGCGGGGCCTTCAGGTGTTCTTCCACATCCACCGGCGGAAGCGTAAGCACCTTGTAAAGCGAAAAGCCGACCAGGGCCAGCACCGTGGTCATCGAAACAATCATGATGGCCCAACCGGCCGGAGTGAGCGTCATGGTTCGTATCTCCGGTGTTTGTGTTGGTTCAGGTGGCTTGTCGTGTCGTGTGCCGGTTGTCTTAGGGGTTCCGGACGGGCAACAGTGCCGTTTTCAAATTGGCGGTTGTGTTTTCCGGGCGTGCCGACTGCCGGTGTCGTTGTGCGTCTGTTCTTGTGCACGCGAGCCCCGGACTTCAGTCCGGGGAGAACCGATTGCGAGAATAAACGCTAGGTCTCGCACTGGAGCGGAAGCCCCCAGTCGCCGACGGCCGTGCCGTCCTCCGCCGACTGAAGTCGGCGGCTCGCCAATGTCTGCAAACCAATGTCTGCAAACTGGCGTTGGTTCTTGCAGTCGGAGCGGAAGCTCCTGCCCAAAACGCAAGACGCAAGACCCAAGACCTTTCCAAGTGCTTGCTGCGGAACTATCCAATCGCGTCTGCTCAAGAAACGAACTGCTACCTGCTTATTCGTACTTGACCTTGCCCTGGCGTTCCCAGCGACGGCCGGCGATGTGGACCATTCCCAGCAAAAAGCCGAACACCACCAGCATGAACAGTACCGAGCCGAACTTGACCGGGTCTTTCCACGTAGCCACAAGCTGCTGCTTGCCGGACTGCCAGCAAAAACTGCCGAAGATGGCCAACAGAAACACCGGCGCCACGTACTTCAGGTTCCACTGCACCACTCGCGGCACGCGGATATGGGCTCCCTGGTGCAGCTCCTGCTCGCCCCGCTGGATGCCGAACACCCAGCCGTAAAGCAGAATCTGGAATAGGGCCAACACATAGATCATCAGCGTGCCGGACCAGAAATCGAACTCGGCCAGGGCCTTCGTTTCTCCGGAGAAATACAGCACGTAGCCGCAGCCTAAGGCGGTAATCAGTCCCAAAATCGTGGCCGAAGCGTGCCGCCGCAGCCCGAAGCCTTCTTCCAGGAAAGCAATCACCGGCTGAAGCATCGACACGCTGCTGGTAATGGCGGCCAGGAACAGCATGAAAAACCACAAAAAGCCGAAGAACCGCCCAGCCGGCATCTGGGCGAACACGTTGGGCAACACGATAAAGCCCATGTTGAACGTGCTGCCGGCGTATTCTCGTAGCGCCAGCCCGAAGAAAACAAACGCCGCCGGAATGGTAATCAGCCCGCCCAGGCACACCTCGAAGAACTCGTTCATGCTGCTGGCGGTCAGACCGCTCAGGGCCACGTCGTCGTCTTTTTTCAGGTAGCTGGCGTAGTTGATGATGATGCCAAAACCCACCGAAAGGCTGAAGAAAATCTGCGAGGCGGCGGCCAGCCAGGTGCCGGGATCAAGCAGCTTTTTCGGCTGCGGGTTCCACATGAAGCCCAGGCCGGCCAGCACCGTCTGGTCGGGTTTTCCTGGCGGAGGATCAAGCGTCAGCACGCGCACCAGCACGCACAAGGCGCAAAAGACCATCAGCGGCATGGCCACTTTGCAGAAGCTTTCAATCCCCTTGCTGATGCCTCGGTAAATCAGCGCGAAGTTAAGCAAAAAGGCAACGACCACCACCCACAGCGTGCTGCGGCCCTGGGGATGAAACAGGGCTCCGTCTTCATGGCTGCCCACGTAACGGGAGAAAAACTCGCCGAACACCTTGGTTTCTTCCGCCGTGGGGGCCAGTTGGAGCGTCTGACGGAGCGAAGCCGGATCGGTCAAGGTGCCGTTCAAGTAGTTCAGGGCGTAGCCCAGGCACCACGCTTCGATTTGCACATAGTACATGTAAATGAAAAGCGGGATGGCCAGGGCGATGGCTCCGAAGTACTTGGCCGCCCGATGGGGCCAGATGGCCGTAAAGATGCCTGGCGAGGAATTGAACCCGTGGCGGCCGCCGTACCGGCCCATCGTCCACTCGGCCCAGCAGAGCGGAATCCCCAACACCAGCAAGGAGATGAAGTAGGGGAGCATGAACGCCCCGCCACCGTTTTGAGCCGCATTGCCGGGAAACCGCAGGAAATTGCCCAACCCGACGGCCGAACCGGCCACGGCCAGAATCACCCCAATCCGCGAAGCCCAACCGTCCTGACGTGGCCGTTGCGATTGACTCATCGAAGCACTTACTCCCAAGACAAGGCTGACCCACGTGCGACTCGTGCCCCCCGTGCCGGAAACCATCCCGGACGGGTTCGGTTATATCGAAGCAACATGTTGCAAGTCAACAATTTATGAAAAAGGAACGCTTTGGTGTGCGATTTTGGCAAATTGAATTGACGAAATTGCGCAATCCGCTACCATAGGGGTAAGCCGTTCCCGAACCGCGGGCCACTGCGAGGTGCAACGTGTCCGGTGCCCAAGTGACCGAAGCCGACTGGGCCTTGCTGCGGCTGCTTCAGCCGGGGCCGATGAGCGTGGAGCAGTTGGCCAGCCGGCTGGGAGTAACCCGCTCCGCGGTGCGTTCCCGGCTGGGACGCCTGGAGGCCCAGGGCTTGGTGCAGCGGCAGGTTTGCCAGAGCCGGGGTCCCGGCCGACCGGCTCACCAGTACGAGCTGAGCACCTTGGGCCGCAACGCGTTACGGCGAGTAATGCCCGAGCTGGCCGTGGCCTTGTGGCAGGAGTTGCGCCGCAGCCGCTCCGCCGTGGACCAGCGGGGGCTGTTGCAACGGGTGGCCCAGGCCGTGGCCGAAGAGCTGGCCGGGCAGGTAAGCGGTTCCACGCCCCAGCAGCGGCTGGAGTCCCTGGCCCGGATGCTCCAGGCCCGAAACATCCACGCCCAAGTGGAACCCAGCGCCGGGGACCAGCTTCCGGTGCTAACGGTGCATGACTGCCCCTACGGGGCGTTGGCCGAGCAGGACCGGAGCATTTGTGCCCTGGAGCGGATGGCGCTTGCCCAGGTGGTGCAATCGCCGCTTCGGCTTTCGGAGTGCCGCTTCCAGGGAAAGAGTTATTGCCAGTTTCAACCCGGGTGCTAGCTGGCTATACTGGCGTTTCCGCGGTGCTTGGAAAGGTTCGGAAACGCTTGCAGGAAGGGTGGATCAGGACGATGAACCAACCGCTGCCCTGGATCGAAGGCCGGTTTGAAGACAGCGTGATCGTCACCACGCTGGAACAGGCGATCAACTGGGCCCGGCAGTCCAGTCTGTGGCCGCTGACCTTCGGGCTGGCCTGTTGCGCCATCGAGATGATGGCCACGGCGGCCAACCGGGGGGATATGGACCGTTTCGGAGCAGGAGCCATGCGGGCCACGCCCCGGCAGGCCGACTTGATGATCGTGGCCGGTACGGTCACGCACAAAATGGCCAGTCGCGTGCGTCGGCTTTACCACCTGATGCCCGATCCCAAGTTCGTCATCGCCATGGGCGCTTGCACCGTGGGCGGGGGGCCTTACTTCAAGTGGGGCTACCACGTGGTCAAGGGCGTAGACCTGGTGGTGCCGGTGGACGTGTACGTGCCCGGCTGCCCGCCCCGGCCGGAAGCCCTGCTGGAAGGGCTGATGCGCATCCAGGACAAGGTGAAAGGGCACCGCATCGCCCGCCGCAAGGACGCCCCGGACCCCGGCTGGACCGGCCCGGTGGAAGACCCCAGCGTGAAAGTGGAAGACGAACTGCCGCTGCCGCACCACACCGGCTATGTGGCCGCCGAGGAACGGCAGGTGGTATTCCATCACCAGAAACTCACCGGCAAGAAGTAACCCTTTCCTTCCCATGATTGCACCTGCGATGACCGACGTACTGCGAATCGAAAACCTGCACGTTTCCGTCGCCGACAAGCCCATCCTCCGCGGCGTGGACCTGGAACTGCACCGCGGCGAAGTTCACGCGCTGATGGGCCCCAACGGATCGGGCAAGTCCACGCTGGGCTTTGCCATCATGGGCCATCCCGGCTACGAGGTGACCGAAGGGGCCATCTGGCTCAACGACGTAAATCTGCTGGAGCTGGAACCGCACGAACGGGCCCGGTTGGGGCTGTTCATGGCTTTCCAGCGGCCGGTGGCCATCCCGGGAGTGCGGATGGCCGACTTTCTGCGCCTGGCGGCCAGCAACATGCGCAACCCGGACCGCCAGGAGGGCGAGGAGCTGATCCCCATGCGGCAGTTCCGCAAAGAGCTGCTGGAAAAGATGAAGCAACTGCGGATGGACGTGGAGTTCGCCCGGCGGTATGTGAACGACGGCTTTTCCGGCGGGGAGATGAAACGGGCCGAAATCCTGCAAATGGCCATCCTCAAGCCCAAGTTCGCCATCCTGGACGAAACCGACAGCGGCCTGGACGTGGACGCCGTGCGGCTGGCCAGCCAGAGCATCGCCGAAATCGGCCGAAAAGAAATGGGGCTGCTCATCATCACCCACCACGACAAACTGCTGGAACACAATCCGCCGGACCGGGTGCATGTGATGCTAGGTGGCCGCATCGTCGAAACCGGCGGCCCGGAACTGGCCCAGGAACTGCACCAGAAAGGCTACGACCGCATTCGGGCCGAACACCCCGAGGCGGCCGAAGCGGAACGAGCCATGCGGGCGGAAACGGCCCAGGCGCCGTAGCTCGGGAACGGGCGCACGCCTCCCCCGGCCCGGGCTGGGTGGAACCACCGCGGAACGGTCCCGCGTTTCCTCTTGGTAAGACCACCGACTAGCCATGATTACCGATACCGGCAAAAAGAAGCCCGAAGCGGACATCGCCCAGGTGGAAATCAACAAGTACGATTTCCACACCGAGGAGCGCTACGTCTACAAGGCCCGCAAGGGACTCGACGAGGAGATCGTCAACCAGATTTCGGACCTCAAGGGCGAGCCGGACTGGATGCGGCAGTTCCGGCTGCAATCGCTGAAGATCTTCCAGAGCAAGCCCCTGCCGCGCTGGGGAGGCAACCTGGACGAGATCGACTTCCAGGACATCTACTACTACATCAAGCCGGCCGACCGCCAGGGGCGCACCTGGGAAGAAGTGCCCGAGGAAATCAAACGCACCTTCGACCGCCTGGGCATTCCCGAGGCTGAAAAGAAATACCTGGCCGGCGTGAAGGCCCAGTACGAAAGCGAAGTGGTCTATGGCTCGCTGCGCGAAGAGCTGGCCAAGCAGGGAGTAATCTTTCTGGACACCGACACGGCCCTGAAAGAACACCCCGACCTGTTCCGCGAATACTTCGGCACGATTGTGCCGCCTTCGGACAACAAGTTCGCCGCGCTCAACTCGGCCGTGTGGTCCGGCGGGTCGTTCATCTACGTGCCCCCGGGCGTGAAGGTGGAGTACCCGCTTCAGGCCTACTTCCGCATCAATGCGGAGAACATGGGCCAGTTCGAGCGGACGCTCATCATCGTCGATGAAGGGGCCTACGTGCACTATGTGGAAGGGTGCACCGCCCCCATGTACTCCAGCGAAAGCCTGCACTCGGCCGTGGTGGAGATTATCGTCAAGCGCGGCGCCCGCTGCCGCTACACCACGATTCAGAACTGGGCCAACAACATCTACAATCTGGTGACCAAGCGGGCCGTGGCCTACCAGGACGCCACCATGGAGTGGATCGACGGCAACCTGGGCAGCCGCCTGACGATGAAGTATCCGGCCGTGTACATGCTGGAGCCGGGCGCCCGAGGAGAAATCCTCTCCATCGCGTTTGCTTCCCGCGGCCAGCATCAGGACGCCGGGGCCAAGGTGGTCCACTGCGCCCCGCATACCAGCAGCCGCATCGTCTCCAAGAGCATCTCCAAGAACGGCGGGCGTTCCAGTTACCGCGGGCTGGTGCGAGTGCAGCGGGGAGCCCACCACGCCAAGAGCAACGTGGTCTGCGACGCGCTAATCCTCGATCCCCACAGCCGGAGCGACACCTACCCCTACATCGAAATCGAAGAAGACGACGTGCTCATCGGCCACGAAGCCAGTGTCTCCCGCATCGGCGAAGAGCAGTTGTTCTACCTGATGAGTCGTGGGCTCTCCGAGGCCGAAGCCAGCGCGATGATCGTCAACGGGTTCATCGAACCGCTAGTGCGCGAGCTGCCCATGGAATACGCCGTGGAGATGAACCGACTGATCCAGTTGCAGATGGAAGGCTCGGTCGGCTAGCGGAGGTGCGACTTGCGACCTGCGCCGTGCGACTTGCGCACGGTGCTTCCGCACCGACGCAAGAAGCAGCTTGTGCCCTGTGGCGCGCAGGAGCTTCCGCTCCGGGCAAGAACAAACGTGACAACACCCAACGGCGAGCCGCCGCCTTCAGTCGGCGGAGGGCGGCACGGCCGTCGGCGATTGGGAGCTTCCGCTCCGATGGAAGAACTTGCAAGAATATCGGGCCTCCCCGGACTGAAGTCCGGGGCTCGCCAGCGGCCATAATCGGTTACGTTGCACCGTGACCGAACCGGCAAACCCGCGGGCCTGACCGGCCGCGGAACCACCAAACGCGAACCCTCCCCAACGTAAATCCTCCCGCCGGCCAATTGAGCCGGCGGCGTGTTTTCCCGGCAAAAGAGAACCATGAGCGGAACCACCACAGCCACCACTTGGGACGCCCAGGCGTTCGAGCAGTTCCTCGGCTCGCTTCAGGAACCGGACTGGCTGCTGCAAAAGCGCCGCCAGTGCTTCGAGCAGTTCCAGCAGATGGCCTGGCCCGGCCGAGATGAAGAAGAATGGCGGCGAACCGACATCCGCACGTTTCACCTGGAGCGGTTCGCCCTGCCCGGGACCGCGCCCGCGGCGGAAGTGGCTGCCCAGCCGCTGCTGACCCAAGGGGTCGAGGTGGCCGGTCGGGTAAGCACCGTGGACGGCCGCGTGGTCGAGCAGCAGTTGGATTCCCAGGCGGCCGATGCCGGGGTGCTTTTCGGCCCGTTGGGACCGCTGGCCGCCCAGCACCCCGAGGCGGTCCAACCCCACCTGGGCCAGGTGGTCAATCTGAGCTACGACCGCTTTGCCGCGTTGCACGGTGCGTTCTGGTCCCCGGGAACGCTGCTCTACGTGCCCCGAGGCGTGCGGGTGGAGCAGGCGTTTCACGTGTTCAACACGCTTCGGCAGCCGGGAGCTTCGGATTTCGGCCACCTGTTGGTGGTGCTGGAAGCGGAAGCGGAAGCCACGCTGCTTTTGGAAATGGCCGGGGGCGAGTCCGGGGGGCTGCACTGCGGGGCAATCGAAGTGCTGGTCGGCCCCGGTGCCTCACTCCGCCTGGTGAGCCTGCAAAACTGGTCCCAGCGGGTATGGCACTTTGCCCACCATCGGGCCGTGGTACAGCAGCAAGGCCGGATTCAGTGGACCATCGGCGCCCTGGGGGCCCGGCTGGCCAAGGTGAACCAGCACGTGGCACTCTCGGGCCGGGGGGCCGAAGCCCAGGTCAACGGCGTGATGTTCACCGAAGGCCGCCAACACCTTTCCTACCACACGATGCAGCACCACCAGGTGCCCGAGTGCACCAGCGACCTGCTCTACAAGGGAGCTTTGCAGGACCACTCGCGGATTGTCTGGCGGGGCATGATCCGCGTGGACCCCGGTGCCATAAAAACCAACGGCTACCAGCGGAACGACAACCTGATGCTTTCGGACCATGCCCGGGCCGACAGCATCCCCGGACTGGAAATCGAAGCCGACGACGTGGTCTGCACGCACGGTTCCACCACCGGACACGTGGACCAGGAGCAGATATTCTATGCCCAGACCCGGGGACTAAGCCGTGGCGAGGCGAGCCGGGTCATCGTAACCGGGTTTTTCCAGCAGGTGTTCGACCGCATCCCCATCCCCAGCGTGGCTGAAGCCCTGGGCGCGGCCATCCGCCGCCGCGTGCGGTATTATGCGTAAGCGGCGTGGGCCGGTGCTGACGCACCGGCAAGTCTTGCGTCTTGCGCCGTGCGAGAGGAGCTTCCGCTCCGGGAGGCGTGGAGGCTTGAGGGCATGGGGGGATGGGGTGGTGCTTCCGCACCGACGCAAGAATACGTGTTTATTCTTGCACCCGGCGAGCCCCGAGCTTTAGCTCGGGGAGGAAAAATCCGTTGAAAAGCGCTTCCTCTTGCCCCCCCGGACTGAAGTCCGGGGCTCGCCACAGCGAGAATAAACCGACTACACACAACCGGCGAGCCACCAACATTCATCGACCGGAACCACAGAATCGCACCCGTTGTCCGCTAGCCAAATCGAGGAGCCCAACCGTGTCCGAGTTCGTTCCTGTGGCCAAGGTGTCGGAGATTCCCGACCCAGGCAAAAAGCTCGTGGAAGTGGACGACCGCTTGGTGGCGGTGTTCCACGTCGGAGGACAGTTCTACGCCCTGGACGACGTGTGCACGCACGACGGCGGACCGCTGGCCGAAGGACAGCTTGATGGCTACCACATCATCTGCCCCCGACACGGCGCCCGTTTCGACATCCGCACCGGGGAAGCACTCACCATGCCGGCCACCGAGCCGACCACAGCCCACGAAGTCAAAATCGAAGGCGACACGGTGCTGGTGCGTCTGCGGGACTGAAAGTAAGGGGGCTTGCGCCGGTGCTTCCACACCGGGGCGGGAACGAACCTCTGCCCATTTTGCTTTTCCCGGGCAACTGCTGTTTTCATCGGCTCGGCCGAATGCCACAATGGAAACTTACGGTTTTTTCCGCATCGCCGGTTCTCTGAGTGCAGAGAAGCGATGCTGCGTCTGTTTCACTGTGAGGTGAGGATTGTCTCATGCGATGGTCGATGGTGGCCCTGGCGGCCCTGATGGTGTGTGGCGGAACGGCCTTGGCTCAGCAGGCCGCTCCGGGCCAGAAAGAGCAAACGCAAAAGTCGGACCCGAAACTCCAGACGGTCAAGCAGCAAGCCAGCTACTTGTTCGGTCGGGACATCGGCGAATCGATGAAGCAACGGGGATTCGACATCGATCCCGAAGCGCTGCTGCTGGGCCTGACCGACGTGCTGCAAGGCAAGCAGTCCCGTATCCCAAGGGAAAAGTCCCAGGCGGTTATCCAAGCGTTCGTGAAAGAACTTCTCGCCAAACGAAAGGCCCAAGCCGAAATGAACAAGAAAAAAGGCCAAGAGTTCCTGGCGGCCAACGCCAAAAAGCCGGGCGTGAAAGTGCTGCCCAGCGGCGTGCAGTACCAAGTGCTCAAGCAGGGCAAGGGCCCCAAGCCCAAGGCCACCGACACGGTGACCGTCCACTACCACGGCACGCTGATCGACGGCACCGTGTTCGACAGCAGCTACGAGCGAAAACAACCGGCCACGTTCCCGCTGAACCGCGTGATCAAAGGCTGGAGCGAAGCAGTGCAGCAAATGAACGTGGGCTCCAAATACAAGGTGTTCATCCCGGCCGAACTGGCCTACGGGGAGAACCCGCCGCCGGGGCTTCCGCCCAACGCCACGCTGATTTTCGAGATTGAGCTGCTGGAAATCAAACCGCCGCAACAACCCAAGCAGCCCCAATTGCGCATCAAACCGTAAGTACGCCGCCACTTGCCCGGGAACCGGCCGGGCAAGCTGTCGTTCGCTAGGGTCAGAGAAACTGCCCTCTGCGGCGATGATTCTTCTTGGCTCTCCGGACTTCGGTCCGGGGAGCCAATTGTTTTGGCGCGTGTTTTTCCTATTGGAGCAGAAGCTCCTCATGCAAAGCGCAGGC
>WFOE01000090.1 GCA_015488215.1 Planctomycetales bacterium | reverse complement strand
TGGGGGCTTGGAGGCGTGGGGGGATGGGGGGAGAGCTTCCGCTCCGGTGCAAGAACAAACGCAATTCTTGCACTCGGCGAGCCGGGGACTTCAGTCCCCGGAGGAAAAGAACGAGCATGCGTTTTTCTCCGGTTTCTCCGGCTCTCCCCGGACTGAAGTCTGAGGCTCGCCGAGGAGCCCGGGTTGAAACATCCCAGGCTGGGAACAATCATGGCCAGGGAACGCCCGGCGTGGCGCGTGGAAGAGAAAGTCACAAATTTCAATTTTTGTGCGGAGAGCTGCCCTGTGAACTTCGGCTCGCTGGTTTCCGGCGCGTTGGTGCTTGTTCTGGCCTGCTGGTGGCTTCCCCGGGCGGCCGAAGCCCAGCAGTCCGCACAGGACCGGGGGATTTCGGTCCAGGTGCTTTCGTTCAACATTCGCTACGGCACCGCCCGCGATGGACAGAACGCCTGGCCTCACCGCCGGAAACTGGTGATTCAAACTCTCAAGAGCCGCCCTTGGGACTTCGTCGGGCTGCAAGAAGCCCTGCGGTTCCAGCTCGACGAAATCGAAAAGGCTCTGCCCGACCTGGCCGAGGTGGGCGTGGGACGCAAGGACGGGCGTACCGCCGGGGAGTATTCGGCCATTCTGTACCGGTACCGGCTCTGGGGAGTGGCCCGGGCCGGCACGTTCTGGCTTTCCGATACGCCCCAGGTGCCCGGCTCCGCTTCCTGGGGAAACCGCATCCCGCGCATCGTCACCTGGGCTCGCTTTGTGCACAAGGGGACGGGCCGGGCCGTGTGGGTATTCAACACCCACTTCGACCACCAGAGCCAACCCTCGCGCGAGCGAAGCGCCCGGCTGCTGGCCGAACGCATTGCCCGCTGGACTGGGGAGGAGCCGGTGGTGGTGACCGGGGATTTCAACGCCGGAGAGGACAATCCGGCCATCGAGTACCTGACCACCCCGGGCCGCGGTCCCGTGGTGCTGCGCGATACGTTTCGCATCCTGCACCCCAAGGCCGAACAGGTGGGCACGTTCAACGCTTTCCGGGGCCGCCGCGACGGGGCGAAGATCGACTACGTGTTCATCCGCGGGCCGTGGCAAGTGCGGTGGGCAGAGATTCTCAACCAGTACCCCGGGCCGGTTTATCCTTCGGACCATTGGGCCGTCGGGGCCGAGCTGCAGTTGCGCTGAAGGGCCCCGGTTCGGCCTGTGCCGGTGGGGCCAAGCGCGTTACTTGCCGCAGTAGTCGATTGTGCGGGCGATTTCGCTTTTCAGTTCCGCCCGGCGGACGATCCGGTCGATGAAGCCGTGTTCGAGCAGAAACTCGCTGGTCTGGAAACCCTTGGGCAGTTCGATCCGCATGGCGGCTTTGATTACCCTCGGACCGGCGAATCCGATGAGGGCTTTCGGCTCGGCGTAAACCACGTCGCCCAGCGAAGCGAAACTGGCCGCCACGCCGCCCATCGTGGGATTGGTCAGCACGGAGATGAACAACCCGCCGGCTTCGTGGAACCGGGCCAGCGCGGCCGAGACTTTGGCCATTTGCATCAGCGACAAGATGCCTTCGTGCATCCGCGCCCCTCCGCCGGAGCCGGACACGATAATCAGCGGCAGATTGCTCTGGGTGGCCCGTTCGATGGCCCGAGTCAGTTTTTCCCCCACCACGGCCCCCATACTGCCCATGATGAAGGCCGAATCGGTCACGCCCACCACGACCCGCCGGGCGCGGATCATCCCCTGGCCGACGATGACTGCGTCCTTCAAACCGGTGCGGCGCTGCTCGTCGCGTAGCCGCTGGGCGTAGGGCTTGCGGTCCTCGAACTGCAACGGGTCGGCCGGTTCCAGGTCGTCGAACCACTCTTCGAACGTCCCCTCGTCCAGCAGTTGCTCGATGCGTTTTCGGGCGGGGACGTACCAGTGGTAGTCGCACTGGGGGCAAACGCCCAGGCGTTTTTCCACTTCTTTGCGGAACACGGTGGCCTCACAACCCGGGCAGCGCACCCAAAGCCCTTCGGGCACGCCGCGTTTGGGCCGCTTGGAAACCGTTTGCCAGCTTTGCACGTCCGGTTTGCTTGTGGCCATGATTGCAGCACTCGGGCGGGCGAGTCGAACTAAAAGCGCGTCACCAAACCCTCCGACATTGCTCCAATCCTCAGGCGTGGCGCTTACGCCGGAAGTTCGTGACAGCTTGTAAAACCGCGAATGACCGGCACCCCTCTTTACGGTAATCGTTCGGCCGGGGCGTTCCAAGCGCCTGCGGGGCCGATCTCCGCTCGCGGGGCGAAGTGGCTCCCGCTTGCTCCGGTTCGGCGGAAACGCCAATCCCGGCTTCTACTCCGCCCCCGGGCTGAGGGAAAGAGCACCTGCCCCCGGCTGCTGGCACTGGCAGCACGGCGGTCCCCAAGGGGCAAAGCCCAGCCCGAGCCCAAGGGAATCGATCTGGAGGGTTCTCCTTCGGCCCGCTACAATCCGCCCCGGTTGACCGGCCGGAACCCCCGGGCCGGAGGGAACGCAAGCCCACCGGAGGCGCAAGGATGCCCAAGACCGCCATTGCAGGGACGCTGCTCGTTTCGATGCTGCTGACCGTGCCGCAGCTTTTGGCCCAGGGACAGCCGTCCGGTACCGGTGCGCCGCCGCGGAAGCGGCCGACCGCCGCTCCTCGCGGCATCGCTCCCCCGCCTTTTCGGTTGACCCGGGAGCAGTTGCACGATCTGTGGGCGGTGCTCAAGGCCTGGGAGCAGCGGGCCCGGGGCATCGAAACCCTGCGGGCGGATTTCATCCTGTGGAAGTACGATCTGAACTTCAATCCTAACAAACCGGCCATCTACTACGGCGAGCTGCGCTACAAGGCCCCGGACAAAGGGATGTACCGCTACCGCGAAAACGAAAAGGCCCAGTGGATAGAAGACTGGTCCTGCGACGGCCAGGCGATTTACCGGCTGGACCACGCCAAAAAACAACTGGTGGTCCATCCGCTGCCGCCGGAACTTCGCGGCCGGGCCATCACGCAGGGGCCGCTCCCGTTCGTCCTGGGAGCCGACGCCCAGACCCTGCTGAACCGCTACTACATGCGGCTGGTCACTCCAGAGCAACGGGCCAAGCAGGAAATCTGGCTCGAAGCCTGGCCCAAGCGGCAACAGGATCGGGCCGATTTCCAGACGGCTACCGTTATCTTCCGCAAGCAGGACCTGGTCCCCTTTGCGGTGCAACTGGTGGCCCCGGGCGGAAAGAACCGCGACGTGTACCAGTTCAACAACCTGAAGATAAACGGCGGCTTTTTGCAGCGACTGTTCGGGCAGGAGACGTTCACACCCCCGCTTCCCCGCGGATGGACCCGTGTGGTGCAGCCGATTGCCCGTCCGTCCCGCTCCGCCGGCAGGCGGCAACCCCTACCCCCGGCCAGACCCTTCCGCCGCTGAGGTTTTTCTACTGCCGAATCCCCGCGGCATCCCGCGGCCCCAAGCCACCGGTCTTCGGAGCATTTACGGACACCCGCGCGGCTCCGCTGGGGATACGTTCTTGTGACAGCGGCGGAGCTTTGCTCCCTGACCGTTTTCACCATAGTGGGCACGGAGCTTTTATCACACCTAGTGCAAAAGGTAGGGCAGGCCGGTATCAATAGCCCGAGAGCAAACGACGGCCAGCCTATCTGACCGGCCGGACCGAGGTAGCTTGAGCACTTTCGTTACACATGGCCATCAGTGAACGACCCCGTGGTTTCTTTCCGCGCAGCTATGACAAATGCGGTCATGCATCCATCCGACGGGCTTCCGCTTACCGCACTCGACACATCGACGGAACAGGGAAGGATTTTCAAGCGTCGCGACGGAGGCACGTTCAATGTCTTCAGCCGATGCTGTCTTGGGAAGTCTTGAAGCGACCTTCCATCTCGAAATCGGCAGGCAAGGCCCTTTCCAAGTAATCTCGCGCACGAGGATACGAACATCGGACGTTGTCTTCACGACTCGCACGAATTCTTTGAGGAGTTCCGAGTCGTTCATTTGGACCCTCTTGGCGTCGAAGCATCCAGTTAAAGTGTTTGAGAATGCCGCCGAGCAAATTCACTCCGCGTCGGCGAGTTCCGGATTTCAGTCCGGAAAGGAGCCGAGGATAACGCGAGTTTGTCGTTGTTTCTC
>WFOE01000089.1 GCA_015488215.1 Planctomycetales bacterium | reverse complement strand
CCCCCACGCCCTCCCGGAGCGGAAGCACCCAGTCGCCGACGGCCGTGCCGTTCTCCGCCAGCTAACGCTGGCGGCTCGCCGGTTGCAAGAAATCCGTGGCTTCTTCTGAACCGGAACGGCCCCCCGGCCGTCGCAACAACACAACGCACGCGGCAGCCGGCGTTTCAGTTGCGGAATCGGGCCACGATCGTCTCCAGGTCCGCGGCCATCTGGTCCAGCCGCTTTTCGAGCGAGGCTTTTACTTCGGACAACTGTTCCGGGCCGGAGCAATCCTCGCGCGTGAACAGGTAGCACTTCACCTTCGGCTCGGTGCCCGAGGGACGCACCGCCACGGCGTTGCCCGCTGGCTCCAGGTCCAGGAAGACCAGGTTGCCTTGGGGACCGGAAAGCGGCTCGGTTTCTCCGCTGCGCAAACGCTGCACCTGCCGGCCGTAATCGCGTAGCCTGGCCACGGGCAGTCCGGCCAACTGTTCCGGCGGGTTGTGACGCAGGTGGTCCATAAGTGCCTGCATCTGCTCCATGCCTTTGGCCCCGGGCATTTTGAACGTCAGCAGCCGTTCGCGGTGACAGCCGAACTCCAGGTAAAGCCGGTCGAGGTACTGGTGGAGCGTGATCCCCTGCTGCCGGCAACGGGCGGCCAGCTCGCACAGCAGCAGCGCCGCCACCGCCGCGTCCTTGTCCCGGGCGTAGTGGCCGGCCAGATAGCCGTGCGATTCCTCGGTGCCGAAGACGAAAAGCTCCGGGCCGTGGCGGTCCATCGCCTGGGCAATCCACTTGAATCCCACCAGCAGGTTCCCCACGGTGCGCACGCCGAAGCGGTCGGCCACGCGGCGGATCATCTCGGTGGTGACCAGCGTTTTGACCACGTAGTGTTCCGGACTCAGGGTCCCCTGCTGGCGGCGGTGTTCCAGCAGGAAATGGGTCAGCAGCACCCCAAGTTGATTGCCGGTAAACACCCGCCAGGGGCCACCGGGCACCACCGGGGCGGCCGCTCCCAGGCGGTCGGCGTCCGGGTCCGAGGAGATGACCAGCTCGGCTCCGGTGGCCTGAGCGTGTTCGATCAGGCAGTCGAAGGTTTCCGGGTTTTCCGGGTTGGCCACGTGGCCGGGCACGTTGGGGAAGTCGCCGTCGGGAGTGGCTTGCGGACCGTAGATTTCCAGTTGCTCAAAACCGGCTTCCTTCAACGCAGGCACCACGCTGGTGACTCCCACGCCGTGCATGGGCGAGTAGAGAATCTTCAGTTCCCGAGGGCCGCCGGTGCTCTGGCTCAGCACGCCTTGCAAGTAGGCCCGATCCACTTCCTCCTGGCAAAAGACGATTTGCCCCCGCTGCACGGCCTGGTCGAACGGCACACGGTCGATCTGCTCTACCCGCATCACCTGCTCGATGACCCCCTGGTCGTGCGGAGGGACCAGTTGCCCGCCGGTGGACCAATAGACCTTGACCGCGTTGTCCGTGGGCGGATTGTGGCTGGCCGTGACCATGATGCCGCTGGTGGCCTGCATGTGCCGTACGGCCACCGAAAGGCTGGGCGTGCTGTGATAGCCCTGGAGAAAGTAGATGCGAAAGCCCGCGGCGGAGAGCACCTCGGCACAGAGTCGGGCAAAGTGTTCCGAACGGTGCCGGGTGTCGTAACCGATGGCGCAACTCAGCTCGGCCTGGGAGCCGAACTGCTGCCGCAGGTAGTTGGCCAGTCCCTGGGCGCTTTCGCCGATGGTGCGGTCGTTGATGGCGTTGGTGCCGATGGGATACATCCGCCCGCGCCGGCCCCCGGTGCCGAAGGGAATAACGGTCCAGAAGACTTCGTCCAGCACGTCCCAGCGGCCCTGGGCGATGTGGTCCAGCAACTCCGGGCGGTAGGGAGCGTACTGGTCCTGGGTAAGCCAGCGGCGGATATTCTCCGCGGCGGTGGAGGAAAGTTGCCCTTGTTGAGCGGCCCGTTGGACCGCTTCCCATGCTTGCTCAACGGTCAACGACCCGGCCGATTCGCTCATGGCTGGCTCTCCTTGGCCGAAACGTGCGAGTGGGAAACAGCTTTGCCGGCCGCAGGTGTGTGCGTGCATTGTCACCGATTCTGCGGTACTTTCCAGGCCCCCGGTGCTGGAAAAGCTCTCAAGGTGCGGTACGCTGGGGGTGCGTCGGCGGAAGCCCAGCCGGGGCCAGCGCATCATTCAACGCTTGTGTACCTTCCGTTTGTCCCATTCGCAGCAAAAGGTGTGCCGGAAAGATGAGCGCAAACGTGTTTTGGGGTCGCGCCGGTTGGCAAGCGGTTCGTTGTTTCTGCGTGGTCGGGCTGCTATTTGCCGCCGCGACCGCTTCGGCGGGCGAGGACAAGCCGGCCTGGAAGCCCGCTCCGGGGCCGCTGATGACTCCCTGGGGCGAGAAGGTAACCCCGCAGAACGCCTGGCGCTGCTACCCCCGGCCGCAGATGAAACGCGCCGATTGGGTCAACCTGAACGGGCTGTGGGAACTGGCTATCACTCCCCGGGAAGCCGAGCAGCCGCAGCAGTTTCCCGAGCGGATTCTGGTGCCGTTTCCGGTCCAGTCGCGGCTTTCGGGCGTAAAGAGGGAAGTTTCGCCGGAACAGGCCGTGTGGTATCGCCGGCGGTTTCGATTGAGCAAGCCGGGCCGCGGCCGCCGCGTGTTGTTGCACTTTGGGGCCGTGGATTGGGAAACTCAGGTCTGGGTCAACGGCCACCGGGTGGGCAGCCACCGCGGCGGATACGATCCGTTCTGGTTCGACGTTACCGAGGCGCTTCGCCCCGGCCCGGAACAGGAAATCGTAGTGCGCGTGTGGGACCCCACCGACCAAGGCTACCAGCCCCGGGGCAAGCAGGTGCTCAAGCCCCAGGGCATCTGGTACACGGCCGTCACGGGTATCTGGCAGACCGTGTGGCTGGAGACGGTGCCGCGGCAATTCATCCGCCGGTTGAAGATTGTTCCGCGGAAGGTACAGGCCGGAGCCGAAAGCCAGGTGGACGTGTTGGTTCAGGTGGCCGGAGGAACCGGCGGCAAGGTGAAGATTCTGGTCCGCAAACGCCCCGGCGGCGAGGTCATCTCCACCAGCACGGGACCGGCCGGCGTGGCGCTGCCGGTGGTGGTGCCCCAGGGTCGGCTCTGGTCGCCGGAGAATCCGTTCCTTTACCAGATGGAAGTCATCTACACCCCGGCCCAGGGCGGGGAAAGGGACCGCGTGCAAAGCTACTTCGCCCTGCGCACGGTCCAGTTGGTCAAGGACGCCCAAGGCCGGTTGCGTCTGGGGCTCAACGGACGCGTGCTGTTCCAGTACGGTCCGCTGGATCAGGGCTGGTGGCCCGATGGGCTCTACACCCCGCCCAGCGACCAGGCCATGCTGCACGATTTGCAAACGGTCAAGCGCCTGGGCATGAACATGATTCGCAAGCACGTCAAGGTGGAACCGGACCGGTGGTACTACCACTGCGACCACTTGGGCATCCTCGTCTGGCAGGATATGCCCAACGGGGATCGCCACATCGGCCCCAAGGATGCGGACCTGAAACGCAGCCCCGAATCGGCCGAAAACTACCGCCGCGAGTTGCGGGCGATGGTCGATTACCTGCACAACCACCCTTCGGTGGTGCTGTGGGTGCCGTTCAACGAAGGTTGGGGGCAGTTCGACACGGCCGGGGTTACTCGCTGGCTCAAGCAGTACGATCCCACGCGGTTGGTCATTTCGGCCAGCGGCTGGACCGACCGCGGGACCGGCGATGCCCATGACATTCACCGCTATCCCGGACCGGCCATGCCGCCGCTGGAGCCGCGCCGGGCCGCCGTGCTGGGCGAGTTCGGCGGGCTGGGGCTTCCGCTGCCCGGCCACTTGTGGTGGAACAAACGCAACTGGGGCTATCGCACCTACCGCACCCGCGAAGAGCTGCAAAACAACTACGTGAAGCTGATGCGGCAACTGGTCCCATTGGTGGAAAAGGGGCTGGCCGCGGCCGTCTATACCCAACTGACCGACGTGGAAGGGGAGGTCAACGGACTGATGACCTATGATCGCCGCGTGCTGAAGTTCGATCCCAAGCTGCTGCGCCACTGGAGCGCGAAGCTCTATCGGGCCGCGGGACGGTGAGCCTCGGTAAGCCGCTGGGCATGTGATACAATAGGCATCCAGCCCCCGTCGGCTTCCGCTCCCTGCGAAGGAAACCAGCATGACCGATTCGCTCTACGACCACCTGGAACAGCAAGCCCGGCAGCAGGGGCCCGAAGCGGCCATCGAGCTGTTGATCGACCATTTTCGCCGGGAGAAGCGGTTCCACGAGCTTTTCGACGCTCTGTTGATCCGCAGCCGGATGCGGTTCGGGCTGCCGGTCATCCTGACGCGCAGCCTGGACGATCTGGAAGAGCCGCTGCGGACCCAGGTGGAAGAAGCCTATCTGGAAGCCTGCCGGGAAGTGGGCCGAGGGCTGCTGGAACAAGGGCGCGTGCGCGAAGCCTGGACCTACCTCCGCCCCCCCGGCGAGGTGGAGCCGGTGGCCGAAGCCTTGCAGCGGCTGGAAGTAACCGAGGAGAACCTGGACGAGCTGATCGAAGTGGCCGTGCACGAAGGCGTCTGTCCCCGCCGCGGCTTCGAGCTGGTGCTGGAACACTACGGCATCTGCAATGCCATCACGCTCTACGACGCCCAGATGCATTTCCGCCCCCGGGAACAGCAACAAGAAGTAGCCGCTTTGCTGCTGCGGCACCTGCATCCGGAGCTGCTCGAAAACGTCAAGGCGGACGTGGCCCGTCGCGAAGGCCAGGCGCCGGAAGCGTCCACGCTGGAGGAGCTGGTTTCGGAAAGACCCTGGCTATTTGAAAACGACGCCTATCACATCGACACTTCGCACCTGCATTCGGTGGTGCGGTTTGCCCGGGTGTTGGAGCAGCCCGAGGAGCTGAAACTGGCGGCCGACCTATGCTGCTACGGCAAACATCTGGGGCCACAGTTTCAGTTCCAGAACGAGGAACCGTTTGCCGGGGGGTATGCCGACTTCGAGCGGTTCTTCCGCGCCCAGTTGGGCCAGGGGACCGAAGAGCACCTGGAGTTCTTCGCCCAGAAGGCCCGGTCGCTTTCGGTAGAGGAACACGGCACGGCTCCGGCCGAGGTGTACGTGGAACTGCTGAGCCGTTTGGGCCGGGTGGAGGAAGCGCTGGAGGCGGCCGCGGAGCTGATTCCGGCCAAAGCGGCCACTACCGGCTTTGCCCCCAGCCTGCTGGAGTTGGCCTCGCGGAGCGGGCGATACGACCGGCTCAAGGAGATTTCGCGTCGCCGGGGAGACCTGTTGGGCTTTGTGGCCGGGCTGCTGGAAGACCGGCTCCGGCAAACGGCGACCGAGTCGTAGAACCACAGGCGGGGAGCGTATCGCGGCGCAAAGGCGCAAGGAAAAACCGCCCGGGCTGGATTGGCCCGGGCGGAGGAAGCTGGTTGTCCGCGTCAGGAGCCGTTAGGCTCCGGTAGCGTTTTAACGGCGGACGACTCGGCTGGCGGGACGCACCCAGCTACGACGGCTGGCAGCAGCCGAGGAATCGGTCATCGGGGCCGGGGGCATGGGAGCCGCTTCTTGCGGAGCGGCTTCGGCCGGAGCAGCAGCCCCGCCACCGCAGCAACTGGGGGCCTGGTGGCAGCAGGAGCGCTTCTTGCAGCGCTTCCGGCAGCCGAACAGGGTGTCCAGCAGGTTGCGGCGGCAGCAGCGCTTTTTGCGATGGCAGCAAACCTGCTCTTGCTCGCAGCACTTGGGTTCGGGTTCACAGCACTTCGGTTCGGGCTTTTCGCAGCAGACCTTTTCCTGCTTGCAGCAGGACTTCTTGCCGCAACGATGGCAGGGGAACAAATCCTTCAGACCATCCAGCAGACCGCACCGCTTCTTGCAGCAGGAAGGCTTTTCGCAGCAAGCCTGTTCCTGTTCCTGCTCGCAGCATTGCGGTTCCGGTTCGCAGCAGCTTGGCGGAGCCTGCTCGCAGCAGGTCGGTTCCGGCTCGCAGCAGCCGCCGCCGGTGCCCAGCAACTGATCCAGCAGGCCATGGGCGTAGCTCTGGCTACACAGGCCCACGCTCAACACAACCGTTCCCAGAAATACTTTCCACTTCATGGAACCACGTCTCCTGTCCATGGAACTGCGGTTGCACGTCCCCACGTCTTGAACCCACATGATCGCACGTTCTGGATCAGCTCCGGCCGAAGGCAGCCTGCGAGTTCAAGACGTACCCGTTCAACTCAGTTCACAGGTTCTCGTAGGGCCAGGTCCGTCGAGCCTCCCGCAGACTCGATGTCAACCGCATCGGAACTCCTGGCTTCCTCTTACGCTTGGCGTAGCGTCCGGCTGCCTTGTGGCAACCGAGTCGTTTTTGCATATCGGCTGTGCTGGCAAAGGGCCTTGAGAGCCGTAAGCCAGTTTTCTCTAAATGGTTTACGTTCCCAATTGCGCCAGAATTGCCACCTCCGGAGAGAGTTCCGGTCAGGTAAACTTTGACGGCCCGCTGGCAGTTCGGCGGCTACGAGTTTGGACACTGCCGAAACGCAGCCCGGGGAAACCGAGCCGGGATTTACACCACCGCCGGAAGATCTCGCCGCTTGAACACCACGAACGAACCGGCCAGAAACACGGCCGCCCCGGCCACCAGCGGGGCCGTGTATTTGAAACACTCCCACCACGGCTGGTCCTGGTGCACCAGCCAGGCCGGCTCGAAGGCCCCGAAGAACGTCAGCCCGGCCAGCCATTTCCAGGGACTCATGCGAGCCACCACTTTCAGGATTAGCTCCACGGCATAAACGGCTCCGACCAGCCCGATCGTGTAACGCCGATACCGCCCCCAGGTCGAAACCAGCACGGTGAACCCGTAGAGAAAAAACATCGTGCCCCAGGTGTTCACCACCGCCGGCAGAAACCGCGCGCTGGAAACCGGCTCGCCCAGGTCGATCCATAGCAGGCCAAGCCAGGTGCCAATCCAGCCCGAAAAGGCCAGCAACACCGACCACAGCCCGGCCACCGCCACCTGAGCGGTCAGAAAACCGCTACGCGACACCCCGGCCGTAAGCAGCCACTCCAGCTCGCCGCGGTCGAGCGGGCCGCTGACCGCATCGGACCCCCGGGCCACGGCCCACGCCGAAACCAAAAGCACCGGCACGGCGTCGATCCAGGCCATGGAGAGCATCCCCAGGGGCGTGGCCACCTGATCCAGCGGGATGGGGAACAGGTCCTGCAGCGGCAACCGCAAGCCGAACTTCAAAAACACCCCCAGGTAGCCCAAGTCCACCAGGCTAACCATCCAGACGAACAGCAGATGGTAGGCCATCAGCAGCGCGGAGAGCCCGAGCCCCAGGGGCCAGTTCTCCCGCCAGGCGTGTTGCCACAGGGCCGCTTTCATGGCTCCTCCTGTTGGATCACCCGGCGGTAGAGCTGTTCCAGGGCAAGCGGCTGGATGCGCACTTCTTCCACCGGCAGGGAGGCCAGCCAGCGAAGCAGCTCCGGCCGCAGGCGAGGCACTTCCAGCTCCCAGCTCCCCTGCCCTCGGCTTTGCACGCGGCATTCTCCCGGCGGAGGCGGCTGTAACGTCCCCTGCCCTCGTGCGGCCAAGCGTAACTGGATGCGATAGCTTCGCCGCAGTTGATCCAGCGGGCCCAGGTGGCGAAGCTCCCCCCGGTACAGCACGGCCACGCGGTCCGACACCTGCTCCACTTCCGATAGCACGTGCGAGGAGAACACCACCGCTTTGCCCTGGTGACGCAGTTGCCGCAGGTGTTCCAGCACCTGCCGCCGGGCGTCCGGGTCCAAGTTGGCCGTCGGTTCGTCCAGCACCAGCAGCGGCACGTCCAG
Source organism: Planctomycetales bacterium (assembly GCA_015488215.1). GTDB lineage: Bacteria > Planctomycetota > Planctomycetia > Pirellulales > S012-138 > S012-138. Next base: position 10,584 of record WFOE01000089.1, on the reverse strand, counting down.
GGAGCAGACATGCGCCAGGGCCAGCTTTTGCCGCATGCCGCTAGAGGCCCGGTCCACCCGGCGCGAAAGGTCCAGTTGCCAGCGTTGGGCCAGGGCCACGGCGGCCGAGACGTTTCCGCCCGGGTGGAGCCGGCCCAGTAGTTCCAGCACGGCCCGGCCGCTCATGCGGCGAAAGAGCCGCACTTCCCCAGGCAGATAGCCCAGGTGGCGGTGAACCCGGGCCGGATGGCGCCAGCAGTCCCAGTTGGCCACGCGGGCGGTGCCGCTGCTAGGGCGGATGAGCCCAGCCCAAATCCGAAGCAGCGTCGTCTTTCCGGCTCCGTTGGGGCCCAGCAAGCCCAGCACCTCTCCCGGCCGGACCGAAAGCGTACACCGGCTCAAGGCCACCAGCGAGCCGTAACGCTTGGTCAGCTTTTCGGTCCAGGCAATCGGCTCGGGCACGGGCATAAGCTCAGCAGCTCGGGAAACTCGGGCGGTTGTTCGTATGGGATTGGGGCTGGCATCCGGAAACCGGCATGCTCGGCTGCCACGGATCATCGGCTGCCACGGTTCATTTGCCGATGCAAAACCGGCTGAAGATGCGGTCCAGAATATCCTCGGTGTAAACGGTGCCCAAGACCTGCCCCAAGGCGTCGGCCCCGGCCCGAAGCATCGCCGCCACCAGCTCCTCCGGCTGGCCCGATTCGACCAGCCCCCGGGCCTGGTCCAGAGCAGCCAGGGCATCGTGCAGTGCTTCGGCCGCCCGGGCGGCTGTGGCCGGGATTACCGCCACGGGGGCGTCGCGCCGTTGCCGGAGCCGTTCCACCACCAGGCGGCGCAGCGTCTCCAACCCTCGGCCCGTGCGGGCACTGGTAACGACCGCGGGCACCTCGGCGGCAAGTTCCACGGCCGGTGGCTTGCCTTCGGGAAGCAAATCCGCCTTGGTCCAAACCACAATTCCCCGAGAGCCGAGCCGGAGCAGTTCTTCTCGTTCCCAAGCGCTTGGTTCCCGAGTGCTCTCCAGGCAAAAGAGCACCAGGTCCGCCTGCTGTTGTTGCTGGTGGGCCAGGTGTTGGGCTTGTTCCGCCACGCCGGTTTGTTCGTTCCGTTCCGGCTGCTCCACGCCGGCGGTATCCACCAGCAGCAGCGGCAGGTCCTGCCAACGCAGCTCGGCTTGCAAATAGTCCCGGGTGGTGCCCGGAAGGTCCGAAATCAGCACCGGTTGCCCGGTTAGCGCGGCAAACAAGCTGCTTTTGCCGGCGTTGGGGCTGCCGCGAAGAACCACGCGGTATTGCTGCGCAGCCAGCCTGCGCTGGTCGAATTGCCGCTGGAGGGAACGTAACTCGTCGATGAGCCGGACGAGCTGTTGCAGCAGCTCCTCGGGCGCGATGAACTGGATGTCTTCTTCCACGAAATCCAGTCCGGCTTCCACATGGGCCAACAGTTCCAGCAGCTCCTCTTGCACCGGAGCCAGCAAGCGAGCGACCCCACCGGCCAGCTGGTCCAAGGCCGTTTGCAGTTCGGTCGCGTCCTGGGCCTGGATTACGCCGAGCACGGCTTCGGCCTGGGTTAGATCGAGCCGGCCGTTGAGAAACGCTCGCAGGGTGAACTCGCCCGGTTCGGCGGGCCGAGCTCCGGCCTGGCAGAGCTGTTCCAGCACCACCTGCAACACCGGGGGCGAACCCCAGGTGTGCACCTCGGCGGCAAGTTCCCGGGTGTAGCTTCGGCCCTGGGGCCAAAGCAGCACTTGGGCTTCCAGCGGCACTTGCCAACCGGGCAGTCGTAGGGCCACCTCCACGCGCCGCGCACGGCGCTCCAAGTGCAGGCGAGAGCGGTGTTCGGGCACGGCCAGTTGGTGCAGGCAGGCCAGCGTCTGGGGCCCGCTCAAGCGGACGATGCCCCGGGCGGCTCCTCCCGGGGCGGAAGCCACGGCGGCGATTGTGTCGCCCAGTTGGTAGCCGGGTGCCGTCACCGGGCCGGGTCCTCTTTGCCCAACTGGTCCTGAAGCTCCTGGAGCAACCGCAGTGCATCCAGCGGCGTGGTGCGTTCCAGGTCCACCCTGCGCAGGCGGTCGATCACCCCCTGGTGCGGCGGTTCGAAAAGCCAAAGTTGCCGTGGCACGGAGTTCACCTCCACGGCCGGCACGCGCAGTTGTTGGGCCCCGCGGTGGTGTTCCTCTTCCAGTTGGGCCAGGATGGTTCGGGCACGCTGGATGACTTCCTCGGGCACGCCGGCCAGTCGGGCCACGTGGATGCCGTAGCTTTTGTCGGCCGCGCCGGGGACAATCTGGTGCAGGAACACCACCTGGTCGTTCCATTCCCGAACCGCCACGTTCAGGTTTTTGACCCGGGGCAGGTGCTGGGCCAGCTCGGTCAGTTCGTGGTAGTGCGTAGCAAACAGCGTCCGGCAGCCGATGCGGCGGTCAATGTACTCCACCACACTCCAGGCCAGCGAAAGCCCGTCGTAGGTGCTCGTTCCCCGGCCGATCTCGTCCAGAATCACCAGGCTTTGGGCCGTAGCGGTGTTGAGGATGCGGGCTGTTTCGGTCATTTCGACCATGAACGTGCTGCGCCCCCCGGCCAGATCGTCGCTGGCCCCGACTCGGGCAAAGATGCGGTCGGCCACGCCCACGGTGGCTTCTTCGGCCGGGATGAAGCTCCCCAGTTGCGCCATGATGACCAGCAAGGCCACCTGGCGGATGTAGGTGCTTTTGCCGGCCATGTTTGGGCCGGTGATGAGCAGGATGCGCCTCTGGTCGTCGCACACCACGTCGTTGGGCACGAAGGTACCTTCCGGCTCGGTCACATCGAGCACGGGATGGCGCCCGGCGGTGATTTTCAACACCGGTTCCGGCACCACCCGGGGACGCACGTAGCCGCGGCGGACGGCCAGTTGGGCCAGGGCCGCCAGCACGTCCAGCCGGGCCAGCGCCTCGGCACTGCGACGCAGCGAAGCGGCGTGCCGGGCCACTTCGGCCCGAAGCTTGAGGAACAGCTCCTGTTCCAGTTGCCGGGCCTGCTCGTCGGCCTGAAGGACCTTCTGTTCGTATTCTTTCAGCTCGGGAGTGATGTACCGCTCGGCGTTCTTGAGCGTTTGTTTGCGGATGTAGTCCTCGGGCACTTTGTCCCGGTGGGCGTTGGTTACTTCCAGGTAGTAACCGAACACCTGGTTGAAGCCCACCTTGAGCGAGGGGATGCCGGTACGCTGGCTTTCGCGAGCCTGGTACTGGGCAATCCACTCCCGCCCCCCTTGGGCCAACTGGCGAAGTTGGTCCAGCGGCTCGTGGTAGCCGGAGCGGATAATCCCCCCCTCTTGAACGACCAGCGGCGGATCGTCCACCAGAGCTTGCTGCAAGTGGGTGCAAAGCTCCTGGCAGGGGTCGATTTGCTCAACCAAGTGGCGCAGCAGTTTTTCTTCGCGGTCCTGGAGCAGCTTACGCACGCGGGGGAACACCTGGAGCGAATCACCGACGGCCTTAAGGTCCCGAGGGGTGGCCCGGCCCGTCGTAATGCGGGCCAGCAGCCGCGGCAGGTCGTAGAGTTGCTTCAGTTCCTCGCGCAGCGATTGCCGTAACGAGGTGTCGTTCACCAGGGCAGCTACGGCCTGCTGCCGGAGCTGGATCTGCTCCACGTCGGTCAGGGGGTGCGCGACCCACTGGGCCATCTCCCGGCTACCGGCGGCCGAGACGGTCTGGTCCAGCACCCACAGCAGCGATCCTTCCCGGGAGCCGGTCCGCATGGTCCGCACCAGTTCCAGCGACCGGCGGGTGAACTCGTCCAGCAGCAGCCAGCGCGAGGCACGGTAGGGTTGCAGCCGATCCAGATGGGCAAGCGAGCTTTTCTGGGTTTCCTTCAAATACTGAAGTACCACGCCCGCGGCGACGATTCCCGGGCGGTCTTCCTCCGGGTTGAAGCCGAACCCCTCCAGCGACCGGGTGCCGAAGTGTTCCAGCAACGCCTGCTCGGCGGTGCGGGCATCCCAGTACCAGGGGGGGCGCACGCTCTGCACCACGCCTTGGCGGGCGAGGCCCTCGGGCAGCGAAGTGCCTTCGGGCAGCAGACACTCGACCGGTTGCACCCGGGCCACTTCGTCCCACAGCTCCTGGGCCGATACGGTGGCGGCAAAGAACTGCCCGGTGGAAAGATCCACCCAGGCCAGTCCGGCGGCCGTTTGGTTCCGAGGGGTGCCCTCCCCTACCCCGGGCGGAGCCACGGCGGCCAGAAAGTTGCTTTCCCGGGGGTCGAGCAGCCCGTCTTCGGTGAGCGTGCCCCGGGTCACGATGCGGGTGACTTCTCGCCGCACCAGCCCTTTGGCCTGGCGAGGGTCTTCCACCTGGTCGCAAATGGCCACGCGGAATCCGGCCGCCACCAGTTTGCCCAGGTAGTTTTCCAGTTGGTGATGGGGAAAACCGGCCATGGGGATGGGGTTTTCCCCCTTGTCGCGGCTGGTCAGCGTCAGGTTGAGCACGCGGGCGGCGGTACGGGCGTCTTCGTAGAACAGCTCGTAAAAGTCCCCCATGCGAAACAGCAAGATTGCGTCCGGACAGGCCGCTTTGGCCTGCTGGTACTGTTTCATCATGGGAGTGAGTGTCATGGCCGGTTGCCCAAACGGATTTCGAAGCCGGGTTCGTGGTGTCCGTTTCTGCTCTGTGGCGATTTATGCGAACAACGAGAGGGCACTTCGCCCTGGCCGGGTGTGCTGGTCCTTAGGGGAAACTCATGCTAACACAGGAAGAAAATCCCCGGTAGCACCGCACCGGCCGCGTGCCGGGGCGGAGCCCATCGCTTTAGAGCCGCGAGCCTTGGCGCTTATGTCCCGTTTGTTTGCCAATGCCGACCGTGGCGTACTGCTGGTGGCTCACGGCACGCGCCGCTCCGCCGGCGTGGCCGAATCGCAGCGGCTGGCCCGGCAAGTGGCCCGGCTGCTGCCGCAGTGGCCCGTGGAACTGGCGTTTCTGGAACTTGCCCAGCCGGACGTGCCTTCGGCAGCGGAGCGGTTGCTCCGGCAGCGACTGCCTGCGGTGGTTGTGGTGCCGCTGCTGCTTTTTGCCGCCGGGCACTGGAAACGGGATCTGCCGGAGCTGGTGGCCGGGTTGCGCAGCCGGTACCCCGAAGTGCGTTTTCTGCTGCTTCCGCCGCTGGAATGCGACGAGGCGGTGGTGGCCCTGGCCGCTGAGCGTTTCCGGGAAGCCCAGGACCGCCTGGAACAAGAACTGCCCACGGAACCGCTGGTGGGGCCGCTCGTCCCGCTGGAAGAACCGCTGGGCAGCCGGGGTCCCGGGGCGGCTGCCGCTTCGCTGATTCTGGTGGGCCGAGGCACCAGCGACCAGCAGGCCCAACGGCAGTTCCACCGCCTGGGTGCCCTGGTCGCGCAGCGCACGGGAGCGGCCGAGCTGCGCACGTGTTTTGTTGAACGGGGGCGCCCTCTGTTGACCGAAGTGCTGCAACAGTTGGAACTTTTCAGCTCGCCCCGGGTGGTGGTGCAGCCTCATTTGTTGTTTCCCGGAGCCGTGTTGGAGGAGGTCCATCGCCAAGTGGAAGCCGCCCGAGGGTGGTTCCCTCGCTATCGCCTGGAAATAGCCCGGCCACTGGGAGCCGATGCCCAACTGGCCGAGCTGTTGGCCCGTCGGGCCGCTCTTGCCCAAGTGACGCAAAACTCGTAAGATCGCCGCTGTTGGTACAGAAGGTCCGTCCCGATGAGGGTCGGGCCGTTTCTGTTCGGCCATTTTTGTTTTGGGGGGACACTCCATCCGCTCCTGGCCGGGACACCGGCTCCGGCACGGTTGCGGTTCGGTCGGTTTTCCCCGGCAAAAGCTCGCCTTGGTTCGGGCTCGCACAAGGACATCGGGAGTGAACGCACTGCTTGCCACCGGCCTGTTGGCCGCCGAAGGTGGAGGTGGATCGCCGCTGAGCATTCTGCCAGCGCTTCTTATCATTATGGTGCTGTTCTACTTCTTTTTCATTCGCTCCGAGTCCAAAAAGCGGGCCCGCCACGAGGAGATGCTCAAGCAACTGAAGAAAAACGACCGGGTGATGACCATCGGGGGCATTTACGGCACGGTGGCCGGAGTGTCTCAGGACAAAGACGAAGTGGTGCTGCGGGTGGACGAGAACAACAACACCAAGATTCGTATTTCCCGCAACGCGATTGCCCGAGTCATCCAGGAGGACGAACAGGAGTCGGAAAACTCCTGAAGCTTGCTTGCAACCATCCACAAGGGAAGGTGTGTCATGAGTGCGGCACTGGTGGCCCTGCTGGCCCAGGCTCCCGCGGCCGAATCGGAAAGCCTTTTCGGCAAGCCCTACGTCAAGTTGCTGCTTGCCATCGGCATGATCGTCGTTTCGTACCTGGTCGGCCGCTTCTTGAGCCGCCGGTTGCGGATGCCGGACCACGACTGGAAGTTTGGCCTGGTCACATTCACCTTGCTGGCTGCGGGCGTGATTACTGCCCTGGGCTGGCCGCCGCGGCTGGGAATCGATCTGAGCGGCGGGGTGATTCTGGTTTACGAGGTCAGCCCGGATTCCCAAGTCGATTCGGAAAAGCTCGATCTGCTCATCCGAATCATTCGCCGCCGAATCGATCCCAGCGGCACCAAGCAGATTACCATTCGTCCTTACGGGCAAAGACAGATTGAGATTATCATCCCCCGGGCCAGCACCGACGAGGTGGAACAGGTCAAGCGGAAAATAACCAGCATGGGGCTGCTGGAGTTCCGCATCCTGGCCGATGCCCGCTGGGGTCAGCAGGACCTGCGCATCATGCGTCTGGCCCGAAGCTCTCCGGCCCGGGAAGTGCGCGACCAAGATGGCACGCTGCTTGCCCGCTGGGTTCCGCTGGCTGACAAGCCCAGTCTGATCGAGCAGTTCCACGCCCCCACGCCCGAAGGGCAGGTGGCCAACACCAAAGGGTTCGCCACTCGGGAAGTGAAAGTGCCGGGGCGGGAGAAGCCGCGTGTGGAAATCTTGGTTAAGATTGATCCCTACCACGTGAACATCGCCTCCGAAGGCGGGGGACGTTTGATTCGCGTGGCCAAAGGGATTGACGAACGCGGGCGGCCTGAGATTGACTTCACCTTCGATTCCCAGGGGGCGGCCCGGTTCGCCCAATTGACCCGAGAAAACCTTCCCCGGGGGGAAAATCTGGCCCGGCATCTGGCCATCATTCTGGACGGCTACCTGCAGTCGGCGCCCACCATCCAGAGCCAGATCGGGGCCAACGGCCGGATTACCGGCGATTTCACCAACGAGGAAGTGGACGAATACATCGCCGTGCTGCAAGCCGGTCAGTTGCCTGCTGAGCTGGTCCAGCAGCCCATCCGCGAACAGAGCATCAGCGCCACGTTGGGAGCCGACATGGTCCAACGGGGCATGTGGGCTATGGCCATTTCGATGGTCGCGGTGCTGCTGTTCATGCTCGTCTATTACCGATTTGCCGGCATGGTGGCCTGCGTTGCCTTGTTGATGAACCTGCTGCTGATTCTGGCGGTGATGATTGCCATCAAGGGGGCGTTCACCCTGCCCGGGTTGGCCGGGTTGATTCTGACTGTGGGTATGGCCGTGGACGCCAACGTGCTAATCTACGAGCGCATCCGGGAAGAGATGGACAAAGGGTCCGCGTTGCGGATGGCTATTCGCAACGGGTTTGCCCGGGCCACGACCACCATCGTGGACGCCAACCTGACCACGCTCATCACGGCCATCATTCTCTATGCCATCGGGACGGACCAGATTCGCGGCTTTGCCGTGATTCTGTTCCTGGGCATCATCATGAGCATGTACACGGCCATTTTCTGTTCCCGGCTGATCTTCGACGTAGCGGAACGCCACTTCCGGCTGAAAAAGCTGACCATGATGCGGCTGTTTACCAATCCGAATATCGACTTTTTGGGCAAGCGGCGTCTGGCGATTGCGGGTTCGCTGGTGCTGATTGCCGTAGGTATGGGCGCCGTAGCGGCCCGAGGGCGGAATCTGCTGGATATCGACTTTACCGGCGGCACTTCGGCCGAAGTGGTGTTCCGCTCTTCCACCGACGACCAAGGGAACCCCATCGACATCGCCTATGTGCGCCGCAAGCTGCAACAGTGGAACGAGCAGGTCGAACAGGCTTCCGCCCAGGAGTTGAAGTCGGTTCTGGGCCAGGAACTCTATGCCAAGCTGGAACAGATGGCCCGGGAAGAGGAGGCCGCTTCGGACCAGCCGCTGGAAGAACGCGTGCGGCAACTGGCCCTGCTGCCCGACGTAACCGTAAGCAAACTGGAAACCCTGGGCGAGCAATCGAGCGGGGACCAAGGAGGCAAACCGCCTCGGTTTGTGATTAATACGTCGAACCTGCATCTCCGCGCGGTCGAAGCCGTGCTGGCCCGGGTGTTTCAGGGCCAACTGGCCACCAACCGCATGGAGTATGAACGTCTGCCCGACCAGCAATCCGCAGCGACCCAAGGCGAACAGGGCCAGCAAGGGCAGACGGGGGCTGGGTCCGCGGTGAAGCAAGATACCACCGAGGACAAGCCCGAGCCGAAGGAAACTCCGCCGGCCGAGGGTTCCGACCGGCAGCAAGAAAACGCATCCCAAAAACCGGCTCCGCAACGCGAACCGGCAAAGAAAGAAGAAAAACCCCAGGAAGCCAAGTCCCGACAAGAGAAACCGCAAGACCAGACCGAAAACAAACAGTCGCGGCGCGCGGAGCCCAACGGGGCCTTGTCGTTGTTTGCCGGCCGGTGGGGGCTTTGGCCCGGTCAGCTTGTGGGCCTGTTACAGCAAGCCCCGGCCGAATCGCCGGCCGAACAGGACAAAGCGGCCTCGGCTCCTGACCAGCCGAAGGACAAGCCGGCCTCGGCTCCTGCCGGCGGCAAGGCCACCTCGGCCCCGGCGCAGGTGGTAACCAAAGTCAAGCTCACTTTCAGCGAACCGATTACCAAACAGCACCTGGAAGAACTGCTGCAAGCCGTGGTGCCCCAAGGGGTGGTCTTCAACTTGAGCAATCCCTTGTACGAAGAAGGGAGCACCACCCCCTTCGACACCTGGGAACTGGCCATCAACGTGCCTTGGGCCCAAGCGCAGAAGTATCTGGAAGAAGTGAAAACGCGGCTGGAACAGGAGCCGCTGTTCCCCTCGACCAACAACATCGGCTCGCAGGTGGCCGCGGGCATGCGGGGACAGGCGCTGCTGGCCATGTTCTTCTCGCTGGTGGCAATCATCATTTACATCTGGATTCGGTTCCAGCATGCCTCGTTCGGGCTGGCGGCCGTGGTGGCCCTGATTCACGACGTGCTCATCACCTTGGGGCTGCTGGCCCTAAGCGCCTATTTGACGTTCATCCCCACGATTGACCCGTTCAAAATCAGCCTGGAAATCCTGGCGGCGTTTCTGACCATCGTGGGCTACTCGCTCAACGACACCATCGTGGTGTTCGACCGCATCCGCGAAGTGCGCGGCAAGAGCCCGCGGTTGACCGTCGAGATGGTCAACACGGCCATCAACCAGACATTGAGCCGCACGTTGCTCACTTCGTTGACCACGTTGATCGTGGTGGTCATCCTGTACCTGTTCGGCGGCCAGGCGATTCACGGATTTTCGTTCGCCTTGCTGGTCGGTGTGGTGGTGGGGACTTATAGCTCGATCTTCATCGCTTCGCCGACGCTTCTATGGCTGGTGGGCAGCCGGTCCGAAAAGTCCTCGTCGGCACCGGCCCGGCCCGCCCCTGAGCCGACCAAGGTTTCCTGAAACCCGCCGGCTCCTGTTCCCTGGACGGCAGCTTGCACGCACCGGCTCCAACGGGCCGGTGCGTTTGCTTTTTGCCGCGGTGCCAAGGCGGTAAATCTTGCCTAACCGCTACAACCGACAGTACGGGCCCGGCCGCGCCGGCGTTCTGCCCGCCGTGGGCTTGCCACGGGACCAATCCGCCGAGCATGCTTGAGTAGAGTAACGAGCAGGTTTCCGTACCGGAACTCCATCGGACCGGACTGTCATGGTTTCTCCTCGCACCATCATCCGCCTTGCCGCCATGGGCCTGTTGGCTGCCGGTCCGACCACGGCCGCCCTGGTGGCCCCTTCGGCCCAGCCGTCCCGGTCTACTCCGCAGCAGCAGGCGCCGCTTCGATCCGCCGGGAAGGAACGGCCCCGGGACTTGCAACCGGTGCGGGTAAGTTCCCGGCCGTCGGTAGGCCGACTAAGTGGCGGCGTGGAGCAAAAGCTCGCTGCCCCGGTAGCCGGTTCCGGGAAACACCACGTGGTTCCGCGTGCCGTCGTACGCCCCCTGCCCCAGGATTCTCCCGCTGACGAGCCCAAGGCGCCTACGTGGGTCGTCCACCGCGTTCGCGACGGAGATTCGCTGGAACAATTGGCTGCCAAGTACCTGGGCAGCCCGGACCGGGCCGAAGAAATCCTCCTCTGGAACTGCGACCGGATCGAAGACCCGGCCATGCTCCCCTTGGGTGTGGAGCTGCTCATCCCGTCCAGCGGATTCTGAGAAGGGCACCGGCGATTTCCCGGGGTAACTTCCCTTCCCACTGGCCCGGAAAATCGTGCTCGTACTCCTACTCGTGCTCGTACTCGGCAGCTCGTTCTCGGTAATCGGCGAGCCGTCGACTTGGGTAGGGCTTGGGGG
>WFOE01000088.1 GCA_015488215.1 Planctomycetales bacterium | reverse complement strand
TGCTCCGGCTGGGGCGGCTGTCCCGCATCCAGCGGGTTCAGCACCTTGTAGCGACCTTCCAGCCAGCGGGCGATGCCGCTTTTGTACCAGCGGGAAAAGCCGCTTTCGCTGGGGCCTCCCGGCAAGTTGGTCCAGGCCACGTCGGTGCCCAAGTCCGCGACGAAATGATACGAAGGGGCGTAGCTGGTTTCCCGCTGGCCCAGCCGGGTAAGTGAACCCTGGAACGGGGTGGCGAAACAGCCGGGCATGGGCAACTGGCCCGTGTGGAATCCCAGCGCCCGACCCATCCACGGCCCTTCGATAAATCGGTTGACGAACTGGAAGCTGTTGTACTGGCCCCACGGTTCAATTTTTTCTGGGTCAATCGCTTCGGCGGCCTTGGCCAGCGCCTGGGCCAATTCGCGGCGGTCCTTCCACCAGGCGCGGGTACGGGCTTTATGCAGCAGCCGATCCAGCGATGTGAGCAACGAGGTGGAGTAGCCCAACTGCGTGGCAGCGTACAGGAGCTGCTGCCAGGTGATTCCTTTGCGCTTGCGCCGCCGGGTGCGCAGGTGGGCCAGCTCCCAGACCAGGTTGCCGTACAGGAGCGTGAAGAGCGTTGCGGCGCGGCTCTCGGGCGTGTAGGAGCCGTCCCAGGCGGAAAGCTCCTCCTTGATTGGCCCGGGAGGCAGCAAGGGCAACAGTACCGGCAGCAATTCCCGGGCCTGCAGGCTCACCACGTCGTACTGAATCTGCTGCATGTCTTCCACGGTGGCCTGGTCCAGTTCGGCCAGGCGTTGTTCAATTCGCCGCTTGCGGTAATCGTGCACCGGCAACGTGACCAGTTTGGGACCGCGGCGGGGGTTGAGCGGGTCGTTGGCCGCCACCAGATAGCCCCGCTTGGGCGTGCGCCGCCGCACCAGACGGCGCGTGGGCACCAGCCCTTGCCAGTGGTTTTCTTCCTTCCAGGCCGGCAGCGGCACCACGCCGTTGGCTCCCGGGGGCCGAAGCGGGAACGCCCCGTTGACCTGCATGGCAATCTCTCCGCGGCGGTCGGCGAACACCCAGCACAGCGACGGCTGCTGAATGGTGCGGACCAGCCGCATCGCCTGCTGGCACTGTTCCTGTTCGGCCAGGTGGAGCCAGGCGGCCATCGAACGGGCCGAACCCTCGCGTCGTCCGGTCCAGGCTTCCAGCAGCAGATAGCCTTCGCCCAGGCGGTCCGGGTCCCCTTCCAGCACGCCCAGCTCGTTGGAGTACACGCGGAGCACTTCGGGTTCTTCACCCTTGCGGTGGATTACCTCCTGGCGCACGTGGAAGGGACGATAGTGTTTGCCGCGGCGATAGTGCCATTGCCCTTTGCGGCGACGGCAGTGTTCGACGAAGTAATCGGCCACGTCCCCCTTGTAGTGCGTCACGCCCCAGGCCAGGTGCCGGGTGCGTCCCACGGCCACGATCGGCGTGCCGGGCAGTGTGGCTCCCATCAGGTACTCCTGCTCTCCCCAGCGCAGCACGGCTTCGTACCAGATGGCCGGCAGGCGATTGACTTCCAGATGCGGATCGGCGGCCAGCAGCGCGTGTCCGGTTTTGCTTCGCTGGGGGGCCACCGCCCAGGCGTTGCTGCCGGCCATCCGAGGCAGGTCGGACAGCAAGGCCAGCGCCTCGTCGGAAAGCCGCGCGGCGAGCTTCACCTGGCCCAGCAAGCGAAAGTCGGCCTGGTCCAGCAGCGGTTCGAACAGCTCCCGTAGCCGATCCTCCGGCGCACCCAGTTGGATCAGTTCCAGCAGCAACCGCTCCTCGCGCAACTGCCCGATGACCAGTGAGCCGTAGTTAACCAGCGACCCGATTAACAACACCGACTTGGGATTCCACGGCTTGGGATCCAGTCCCACCCACCACATCGGCAGCGTGGAACCGGCCTGTTGCATGGCGTCGTTGACCCCTTGGCAGTAGGCTTCCAGCAGGCGGCGATCCGCGGCCGAGAGTGCGGCCACTTCCTCGTCCAGCCCGACGAACAGCCCCACCCGGCGAAAGAAGCGGTCCATTTCCAACAGCTCGGGCCGGGGGCCGATCGCCTGGGCCATCCGTCCCTGGGCCACCAGGCGGCTGAAAAGCATCTGCGTGCGCCGGTCCACCGCGTGCATGTAGCCCAGCCCGTACAGGGCCCCTTCCCAGTCCTGGGCGTGGATGTGCGGCACGCCGTGCTCGTCCCGATGCACTTGCAGGCGGCGGCGACTGAACTTGATCCGAACCGGCGTCATCGTAGGCGTAGGCTGGGGTAACAGGGGCGCACTGCAAGCAGGAAACAACGGTCCAGAAGCCTCCCGATTGCTCACTGGCGGCCGGCTCTCTGCGGCCACCGCATCTGTTCCGCTGGGCGGGAGCAGGTTCCCTCAATGGTACCCTTTGCCGCAGGCAGCGTCAGCCGCACTGGAGGAGGATTCCGAGCTCCCCGGTTGGGTTCTCCCGAGTGGCCGCCCGGCAAGTCCGCCGTGCCGCCTGGTCCCTGCGACACGGCCATCTCCCCAAGCTGATACTCGGGCCTTGCTGGTTGCAAGAATCAGCGTTTGTTCTTGCCTTGGTGCGGAAGCACCTCGCAAGGCGCACAGCGCAAGTCGCCCCCCCCTGCCCGGAGCGGAAGCTCTTGCTCAAGACGCAAGACCCAAGACACAAGACCTCTCGGAGTAGCGGGTCGCCCGAGAATGACACACCGGCGTCTGCACAAAATTGCGACTCACTTATTCGGGCGGTTTTTCCGCAGGCAGCACGCCTCGGCCTCGCAGCCAGCGGATGCAAAGTTCCGGCCAGAGCCGCAACTGAGGGTGCTTCTGGCCCAGGCCGAACCCGTGCCGCCCCGGCTCGAATACGTGCAGCTCGCCAGGCACCCCGGCTCGCAACATCGCCTGGTAAAAGGCAATGGCGTTTTGGGCCGGCACGGCCTTATCGGCAAAGCTGGCCACCAGGAACACCGGCGGCGTGTCCGGCTTCACCTGGGTTTCGTTGGAAAGCGAGCGGACCAGCTTCGCGTCCGGGTTGTTGCCCAGCAGGTTCCGACGCGAGCCGCGATGTGTAAAGGGCTGCGAAAGCGAAATCACCGGATAGACCAGCACGCCAAAGTCCGGACGGCAGCTCTGTCGCTGGACCGGATCGGGCGAGTCGGGCTCTCCGGTGTCGAAGTGGGTCAGCACGGTTGAGGCCAGATGCCCCCCGGCCGAAAAGCCCAGAATACCAACCCGTTTCGTATCCACCTGCCACCGCCGGGCCAGATGGCGCACGGTGCGCACGGCTCGCTTGGCGTCGTCGGACGGGGCCGGATGTCGGTAGTCCGGCGCAATGCGGTACTTGAGCACAAACGCGTTTACGCCGTGGCGATTGAGCCACCGGGCCACGTCGCGCCCCTCGTGCCCCACGGCCAGAAAACCATATCCGCCCCCGGGACACACCACCACGGCCGCCCCGGTGTTGCTCTCTTTGGGAGCCGGATAGACCCAGAGTTCCGGCACGTCCTGCGGCCGGTTGCCCTTGGCCCCGGGCGCCCCTTGCGGCCAGAGCACAATCCGCTCCGGCGGCGGTTTCACCCCGGGGGTCATCCGTTGGGCCTGGGCTTGGGCCTGCAGGGCCGCAAGGCCCATCAACACTCCGCCCAGCAGGAGCCACCAGCGGGAAACAGGTCGTCCCGGTCGCTTTCGCAGGCTGTTCATGGCAAGGTTCCCCGGGTTCGTGAACTGGCAAGCCGGCTTGGGCAAGCAGCACGTGCCCGCTTGTGTCCCAGGCGGGCCGACGCGTTGCCGCCAGTCTGGTTTGCCCTCGGGGGGTTGTCAATCATCGGGGGCTGCTGGAGACTGCTGGGAACGAGTCCGGCTGGTTTCCGCCCGCCTGCGCCCCATGGAGCCGAACCAACCATGGCACCTGCAACCGACCCAGAGCAACTGCGTCGCCAGGTGCTGGAAGAACTGGAGCAGGCGACCGCCTGGCTGCAAAGCCGATGGCCCGAACGGCCTCGAGTGGGCATGATCCTCGGCTCAGGGCTAGGCCCGCTGGCCCGATGCGTGGAACCGCAGGCGGAGTTCCCTTACACGGAAGTGCCGGGACTGGTCCCTCCCACGGCCCAGGGACACCAGGGGCGACTTCGGTGCGGCCATGCCGGAGACGTACCGGCGATGGTCTTTCAGGGCCGCGTGCATCTTTACGAAGGACACCCGGCCCATCGGATTGCTTTTCCCGTCTGGCTGTTGCGGCGGCTTGGTTGCCGGTTGCTGATGATTTTCAGCGCCGCCGGAGGGCTCAACCCGCAGCTTGCCGAGGGTCAGGTGGTCGTGCTGACCGATCACATCAACCTGATGGGTGTCAACCCGCTGGTGGGCTTGAACCACCCGGACTTGGGCCACGTGTTCCCCGATATGAGCCGTGCTTATTGGCCCCGGGGGATTGCCTTGGCCCAACGCCTAGCCCGGCAGCTCGACTTGCCGCTACCGGGGGCCGTGTACGCCGGGATGCGAGGACCGAATCTGGAAACCCGGGCCGAGTATCGGTTTCTGCGGCGAATCGGGGCCGACGTGGTGGGCATGTCCACCGTGCCGGAAGTGATTGCCGCCGCCCAGGTAAACCTGCCCGTGCTGGCCTTTGCCGTGGTGGGCAACATGTGCCTGCCGGACGCCCTGGGCCGCATGACGCACGAACACATCCTGCAGGCCACTCAGCAAGCCACGCGGCATCTGGCCCAGTTGGTCGAGCGTCTGGTGCCGCAGGCCGTGTCGGAACTGGCGGCAGACCAGCAGCAGCCAGCCACTTGAGTGGCCGTGTGCCCTGGGAGGTCGGACGCCCGTTCCGGTTGCTCTGCGGCGGCAGGAGGCTGATACTTGGGAAGGCTTGCCTTCGGAGGCTTGTCCCTTCACGAAACCTGCGTCTTCCCGCTGGAGGAGGAAACCGACGTGCCTCGGCAGTGGATCGCCCAGCGGATGAGCCAGATCGACAGTTCCGGCATCCGCCGCGTGTTCGACCTGGCCACCCAGTTGACTGAGCCGGTCAATCTGTCCATCGGCCAGCCGGACTTTCCCGTTCCCGAGCCTATCAAACAGGCGGCCATCCAGGCCATCCAGCAGGATCGCAACGGGTATTCGGTCACGCAGGGAATTGCCCCGTTGCTGGAACAGTTGCAGCAGCAGGTGGCCCAGGAGTATCCCGAACACGCCGACCGCCAGGTGTTCGTCACCAGTGGCACCAGTGGGGCGCTGTTGCTTGCGCTGATGGTGCTGGTGGACCCCGGCGACGAGGTGGTGATGGCCGACCCGTACTTCGTCATGTATCCGGCGCTGGTCTCTCTGGCTGGGGGAAAAGCCGTGCTGGTGGACACGTATCCGGACTTCCGGCTGACCCGAGAGCGGCTTGAAGCGGCCATTACTCCGCGGACCAAGGTCATTCTGTTCAACAGCCCTTGTAACCCGACCGGGCACGTGGCCGACCTGGAAGAAGTGCAAGCGGTGGCCCAGGTAGCCCGGGAACACGGCGTGGCCCTGATTAGCGACGAGATTTACCGCCAGTTCTGCTACGATGGGCCGTTCGTCTCTCCGGCCCGATTCTACGAACACACCCTGGTGGTCGATGGCTACAGCAAAGCCTATGCGGTGACCGGCTGGCGGCTGGGTTTTGCCCACGGGCCAAGTTGCATCATCCAGGAGATGCTGAAGTTGCAGCAGTACAGCTTCGTCTGCGCCCCGCATCCGCTCCAGTGGGGGATTCTAGCCGCCGGGCAGGTGGATATGAGCCCGCAGGTGGCTGCCTATCGCCGCAAGCGGGACCTGATCTACCAAGGACTGCACGACCTGTATCCCATGCCCAAGCCCCAGGGGGCTTTTTACGCCTTTGCCCAACTGCCCCCGGGCGTTACGGGACAGCAATTCGTCGAGGTGGCCGTCGAGGAACAGTTGCTGGTCATCCCCGGCGGAATCTTCAGCGAGCGGGATACGCACATCCGGATTTCCTATGCCGCCCCGGACGAAACGCTCCGCCGCGGCGTGGAAGTGTTGCGGCGATTGCACAAGAAGCTGTGCGGCGGGTCGAGCGGTTCCCGTTCCTCAGCCCACGGGGGCTTGGCGCCCCAATAAAAAAAGTGACCCCGACGGGATTTGAACCCGTGTTGCCGGCTTGAAAGGCCGGTGTCCTAGACCTGGCTAGACGACGGGGCCACGAGTCGCATGCTGCGACGTTTTGCACACTTTATTTGTCTCGCCCGGTGGGGTCAAGAGCTTCAGCCAAAGTTCCGGTGACAGGGGATGAATTTCGGCGGCCGGTTGCAGGCGAAAAATCGCTCGAGGGCAAAAAAACAGCGGGTTGTTGCCAACCCGCCGCGACAGTTCCAGTTCGCCGGAAGCTTAGCCTTCTTCCACACTTCCTTCCGCAGCGGGGGCGGCAGGAGGAGAGCCGGATTCTTCCCGGTACAGACCCAGGGGCGGTTTTTGCTGTTCTTGTTCCGCCTTTTTGTCCTTTTGTTCGTTCAGGCCGTGGATCGCATCGTACACTTCCTTACGATGGACCGGCACATCCTTGGGAGCTTCGACGCCCAAGCGTACCTTGTCCCCACGAATTTCAACCACCACCACGGTGATGTCGTGGTTGATGACGATGCTTTCGTTCTTTTTGCGCGACAGGACGAGCATGTGCAGGATCCCTCGAAAGTGAAGCGGTCCTCACCCCTGGTCTCCTTCCCCTTTGATGAGTTGGCTTGGGAACGGTACTTTCTTTCTGGGGGTATCCATACCGTGCCAATCGGGGGCGGTCTGTTTGCTGTGGGTTGGTAAGGGACGCTCGGGAACTCCCTCGCGCAACAGTACACTGTACTTCCAATCTACACGGTTCCCAGGGGTAGTCAAGCAATCCGAAGAAAAAACCCCGCCCGAACAGCCAAAAAAATGAACGATTGGCACGCAATTCGTTACCTGGGCAAACTGCGCCGCTTGCGACTCTGCCTCGGCCAATGGACGGGAGTCATTTAATAACACACCAAAACAAAAGAGGTTACATCGCCTTGTGCCCTGCCACAGCCAGGCCCCTGTCAGGGAGGGTGCCGAGAAGACCACAAGGCTGCGCAAGGACAGTTTTCAGCTACTCGCGGAGAAGGAGCGAGCCTTCCACCCGGGGACGCAGAACCTAGGCGGCCCGGCCGCCTGGCGCGAAAATGCAACCGCTCCTCCCATGCCCACCGTGCCCAAAATGATGACACGGCGCCCGCGTTCCAGGAGGGTGGAGAGCGGCAAGAGGGCTATTTCTTCCCCTTGGGCTTGGCCGCTTGTTTTTTCGGTTCCGGTTCGATGGTCAGCTTCAGCGGCGGGGAGTACTGCGTGAAGCTCCGCCCCCGGTAGTTGACTGTGGCCACCAGGACCACCAGGGCCGTGTTTTCTGGTGCCCGGCCATAGGCTCGAAGCTCCAGCTCCCCGGTGTCTTTCTTGGCGTCGATAACCACCGGCACTCCGGCTACCCGCGGCGGAAGTCCTTGCACGGTAATGCGTACCGGCACCTGGAAGCCTTTGGCTCGAATTACCCGCACCGGCACTTTCACCGTCTGGTTGCCGTGGAGCTTCAGCTCCGGCTTTTCCCACCGCAAGGCGAACGGGGCTTGCGGCACCAGGGCCAGCACTTGTTCCCGGGCCGGTACGTAACGCCAGGAGTTGATGTAGCGCACCTGCTCGGCCGGCACGGCCGCGTGTTGAAGCTGCCGGTCGCCCACCTTGGCCCTGCCCAGCACGCGGATGGGTGTCACGGCCGGCTTGGCATCGGCCGAAGCGGTGAGCACCACCGTTTGTTCGCCAAGAGAACCCCCCAAGGAAGCCATGTGCACGGTTACCCCCGGGGGGACCCCCTCCACGGCAAGCTTCACCGGAGCGTTGAAGCCATCGTGCCGCTGGATAAGCACCCGCAGGGCCACCGCTCCGCCGGCGGCCAGGCGCGGGTTGTCGGGACTGACCGTAAGCGAAAAGTCCGGCTGGGGTTTGCGCACCCGGAGGCAGTATACATGCTGCGGGCTGCCCTGGCCGGTGGTGTCGCCCACGCGGACCAGGTAGTCACCCTCGGTGCGGAAGGTGTAATCGATTCGGGCATCGCGGGTGCCGCCCCAGTCGTCGCTTCCGGCCAGGCGGCGCCCCTTGGCATCGTAGAGCTCAAGCCGGGCGTCCAGCGGCGAGAACAACGGCTGGCAAACGGTCTGGAACACCAGCCGCTGGCCCTTGGCCGCGTGGAAGCGGAAGTAGTCGAAATCCCCGGCCCGGTCGATCGTGCCCACCAGCATCGCCGGCACGCCGGCAGAAGTGGCCTGTTGGGGAGTGTTGTTGGGTTCGTGTTCAGCCCGAACGGGCAGCTCGGTCGCCCAGAACCGCATGGCGTTGGTCGCCCCGGCCGGAGTGAGCAGGTGGTGGATGAACACCTTTCCCGGCGGAGCTTGCTTGGGCACCTGGAGCTTGAACCCCTGCTGGCCCAGATGGACTCCCACCATCTCCACCGAGACGCCGGTTCCGGGCTGCACCGCCGGCGGGAAAGCGGCCATGACGCAGGGCACCTGCCCGATTACCAGCCGGTAGGAGAACTGGGCCCGGCCGCGGTAAAGCTCGTCGCGCACTTCGACCACGTAGTTTCCGTCGCGGGGCACTTCGAACACCAGCAACGGGTCTTGCCGCCCGGGAAAGTGATGCGCGTAGGCCACCGGACGCAGCGAGCCGGGAAGCCTGTTCCCGCGTGGGGCTTCCCATACCGTAAGCAGCCCTTCCAGCCAGCCGGGCCGTTGGCCCCACACGTAGGGGTGAAGTCTGCGAGCCTGCAGGTCCAGCACCAGCACCTGGCCCTTTTTGGCCGAAAAGCGGAAGCAGTCCCGATCCAGGCCGCGGTTGAGCATCCCGCTTACGGCCACAGGGAGCGAGGCCAACTGGGTGGCCTGTAGCGGCGTGTCGTTCGGTTCGCTTTCGACCTCCTCGGGCAACGTGCCCACGTAAAATCGCAGCACGTTGGACACCCCACCGGGAGTAACCACCCGCAGCTCGTGCATTCCCGGCGAAGCGTCCTTGGCCGCCGTAAGCCGCAGCGTTACCTGTCGAGGGCTGGGTTTGCGTCCCTTGGGGGGCGGTATCACCTGGACCTTGACGTCCGGAGGCTGGATACGCACCTGCTGGACCGGCTGCAAGTCGGTTCCGTACAGCGTTGTCTCGACGCTTTCGCCCAAAGGCACTCCGGCCGGCAAAGCGGCATAGAGCACGGGCCGATTGGGCGGAAGTGCCGGGGAGTCCTCAGCCCGGGCCGGAGCGGCTTGCAGGCCGCCCCCAACAGCCAGCACCAGCAGCAGCAAAGACCAACACCGGGTGGTTTTCATAGCTTTCTCTCCCAGGGGAGGTTATTGGCCGCAGTCCTCGGGCCGGGGCGGAGCCTGCCGGGCCGAGGCGTACCGGGTGCGGTTCGTCTCAGGACAGGTCGGCCAACTCGGTCAACATACCGCCGCTGACCACGCTGGTGCCGTAGGGCAGCAGGCGGATGTTGCGGTTGCGTTCCTTGTAGGTCTTGTCGTAGGGGATACCCAGCAGGGTGAAAATCGTCGCGCCCACGTCCCAGGGCAGCACGGGACGTTCTTTCACTTCCTCGCCCCGGGGGCTGCTTTGGCCCACCACGTGGCCGCCGGCTAGTCCGCCGCCGGCAATCACGGCGGAGAAAACTTTGGAGTAGTGATGCCGCCCTCCTTGCCAGCGCGGAGCGTAGTCGATCTTGGGCGTGCGGCCGAACTCGCCCATCCAGAGCACGATGGTGCTCTCCAGCAGCCCACGCTGATCCAGGTCTTCCAGCAAGGCCGAGAAGCCCTGGTCCAGTTCCGGCAGCCGGGCGTTTTGCAGCGTTTCGAAGTTCCGGGCATGGGTGTCCCAGCCGCCGCGTTCCACGTGGACGAAAGCCACGCCCGCTTCAATCAGCCGCCGGGCCAGCAGGCAGCTTTGCCCGAACGTGTTACGACCATAGCGCTCCCGCACCTTGGCATCTTCCGAAGCCAGGTCGAACGCCTTGGAGGCTTCCGGCGAAAGGATCATCTCGTAGGACCGCTGGTAGAAGCCGTCGAGCACTTCCAGCTCCTCGTTTTCCACGCGGCGTTTCAGGGCGTCGAGGGCTTGCAGCCACCGTCGACGCTGTTCCAGCCGCTGGACAGTCAGCCCGCCGGGCAACCGCAGGCTGCGCACCTGGAAGTTGCGGGCGTTGGGGTCCGCCCCAATCGTAAACGGCTTGTACGTGCCGCCCAGAAAACCCGCCTGGGCGTAACGGTGCGCGTTGGGAATGGCCACATAGGGCGGCAGCGCCCCCTGGTAGCCGCGTTCGCGGAAGACGACCGAACCGTAGCTGGGGTTCACGGTCCCGCGGGCAGGCACGTTGCCCGTGAGCATGATGTGGCTGGCGATTTCGTGCGAAGGCGACGGATGGGCCAGCGTCCGCAGGATGCTGAACCGATGGGCCTGTTGGGCCAGCAACGGCAGGTGTTCGCAAATCTGGATGCCCGGCACCTTGGTCGGGATAGGCTTGAAGGTGCCGCGATAGTCGGCCGGGGCTTCCGGTTTCGGGTCGAAGGTGTCCAGGTGCGACGGCCCTCCGGCCATCCACAACACGATGCACGCCTTGGCCCGCGGGGCGTTTTTCCGCTCGGGAGCCGCCTGGGCCCGACTGCGGAGCAGGTCCGGCAGCGTCAGTCCCAAAGTGCCAAGTGCCCCGATTTGAATAAACCCACGCCGGGAGCAGCGCCCCGGGGTAGCCGATTCCATTTCAATCCGCAACATGACCAGGTCCTCCGCAGGGTGGAAGTTCGGCAAGTTTCGGTTCTTTGCGGGCTGAAGCCCGAGGGAGCCGGAGAAAAATCGCCTACCGTTGTTTTTCCTCTGCCAGCCGTTGTTTTTCCTCCGTCAGCTCAAGCTGGCGGCTCGCCGGGCGCTGCGTCATCTCCAGGCGCTGCACCACCGTGCGCGTTCAAAAACCAGCGGCTGGCCCAGTTAGTGGTTGAACAAGAACTCCTTGGTGTTCATCAGCACCCACAGCAGGTCCTCGAACACCTGGCGTCGGTTTTTCTTGTCGATGGGCTGGGCCAGCACCACGGCCAGTTCTTCTTTGGTCGGGTAGCGGCTCAGCGTGCACAGGTAGAGTTCCTCGACCACTTTTTCCGGCGGCAGGTCCGAGGCGGCCAGGCGTGCCGCGCGGCCGCGGCCGTCGCGCAGTTTTGCGGCAATGTACTCCGAGCTAATCATGTGCAGCGTCTGCCCGATGTGGATGTCGCAGCTTCGCTCGGACTCAATCGGCGTGGCCCGCTTGGGCCGGCCGAACAGGTCCAGAAACTCGGAGCGGAACGACACGTCGGGCAGTTGCGTGGCTCGGGTTCCCCGGGGCAGGCCCGGATACACGTCCGGCACTTCGGTGGCCTGGCAGATGGCCGTGGCCAGTTGTTCGGCCGTGAGGCGCTTCAGGTAATAGTGCGAGTAGTAGATGCGGTCGTGCTTGTTCCACTGGTTGGGCACGCTGGAAAGCTGATAGGTGCGCGAGTTGAGAATGAGCCGGAACAGCCCTTTGAGATCGTAGCCGCTACGGACGAACTCCTCGGCCAGATAGTCCAGCAGTTCGGGATTGGAAGCCGGGTTGGTCGAGCGGAAGTCGTCCGGCTCGTGGATGATGCCGCGGCCCAGCAGCCAGGTCCACACCCGGTTGGCCATGTGCCGGGCGAAATAGGGATTTTCCGGCGAGGTAATCCAGCGGGCCAACACTGCCCGGGGATCTCCCTGGATTTCCTCGGGCTTGAGTTCCCGGCCGCCCAGGAACTTGGGATTGACCGGTTTTTTCGTTTCCGGGTTGACCACGCGACCACTGTCGGCCAGGTAGATGACTTCTTCGTCCTGTTCTTGGGTGCGTTTAATTCGCACGCGGGCGAAGAAGGCGGCCATGCCCAGGTTGTCGGCCAGCGTGAACTGTTCGAAGGGATGGTTGTGGCAGTGGGCACAATCCAGCCGCACGCCCAGGAAGACGGTCGAAGCCTGCTCGGCCATCCCCTGCGGGCCTTCGCCCACGCGGAAGAAGTTGGCCGGGCCGTTCCGATAACCACTGCCGGTGGCCGTGAGCAGCTCGTGCACAAAGCGGTCCATCGGCATGTTGCTGTCCAGCGCGTGCCACAGCCAGCGGTAGTAGGCCCACATGCCCTTGTCCTGCAAGCGGGCCGGAATGCCGCGGTTAATCTGCAAGATGTCGCCCCACTTGACGGCGTAGAAGTCGGCATACTCGGGCCGGTCGAGCAGCTCGTCAATCAGGGCGGCTCGTTTGTTCGGGCTGGGATCAGCCAGGAACCGCCGGGCTTCTTCGGGCGTGGGCAGCACGCCAATCACGTCCAGATAGACGCGTCGCAGGAACTCCTCGTCGCTGCACAGTTCCGAAGGAACGATGTTCAGTTCCCGCAACTTGGCCAGCACCAGCTCGTCGATGCGGTTGTTCACCGGCACCTGGGGGAACTGGACCTTGACCGGCTGGGCCGAACGGACCCGGGCTGTGGCCAGCGCCCCGTTGTAACCGACCAGCACCACCGCCTCCCCGTAGCCGGTGCCGGTCACCCGGCCGGCAGCATCCACTTTGGCCACCGCTTCTTCGTTGGACTTGTAAGTGGCCAGGTGGGTTACTTCTTCCATCGTGCCGTCGCTGTAATAGGCTTCGACGAGCAACGGATAGCGCTTGCCCGGCAGCAGCTCCCAGCGCGGCGGGAATACCTCGATACGTTCCAGCACCGGGTCGCCGGGCTTGCCTTCCGGGGCGCCCTGGGCAATCCACTCCACCAGCAGGCGATGGGCCGGGGAATCCTCCTCCAGCACGTCGCCGCCCCCGTGGTCCTCGTAGCACAGGGCCTTTTGCAGCAGCCAGCTTTCCTCGGCGTTTTTGGGGTCGATGAGCTTCTTCTTCGGGTCGGTGATTTCCAGGTAGTCCTTGTGCGGATCGGCACTAAACAGGGAGAGGTGCAGCCGCTTCTTCCCCTTGGGCGAACCGTGGCAGCCCATCTGGTTGCAGCCCAGCTTGGAAATCACCGGCAGCACGTCGTTGCGGAAGTTGTAATGCGCATCCTCCCGGCGGCTGACCACCAGCGGCACCTGCACGGTGGCTTCGTGGTACTGCACCACGATTTGCGTGCGGCCATTGGCCTGGGGGACAATCCGCCCGGGGCCTTCGACGACGGCCACTTTCGGATTGTTGCTCTGGTAGGCGCACTGCTCGGTCACCAGGCGTTGGGTGCCGTCGGCCAGTTGGGCTACCACCCGCAGCGATTGGGTCGCCCTTGCCCCGGCCAGATGAATCTGCGGGGGATAGACGACCAGCTTTTGCACCTTGGGCGGCCCCTGCTTGTCGGCCTTTTCTTTTGCCCTGGCGGAAACCGAGAACCAAGGACCAAACAGAGCCAAAACCACGCAAACCAGAGTGGTGCGCACGGCAAAGCGTCGCATGGCAGGACCTCCTGTGCGAAGCGCCGGAAAGACCACGTGCCGCGCGGGGCAGCAGTCGGCCGGGCTTTCCGGCCCTGGGGGAGGGAAACGCTTGTCTTTTTCAGGCGGGCAAGCGTACCGCCGGGAGCGGCACGCCTGAGGGTAGGCTCTTGTTGGAAGGCGGGAGGCCCGGGCTGCGTCTTGCCGGCAGACCCGAGCACGGAAACGGGCGGGAATATCAGATTTCAGGACCAATATATCCGTTTTGTCGGCCCTGTCAAGCGTTTTCCCGGAAAGAAGGTTTCCCTGCCCGAAAAGCTCAACTCACCTGGCGCGTGCCGCTGCGGCGCCGGCTGCGCCGGGAGCCCGGGGCCGATTGGGCCAGGCGGCGGCACGTGCGGGCCAGTCCTGCGGCGTCCAGCCCCAGGTCGGCCAGCAGTTCGCCCCGTTCGCCGTGTTCGATGAACCGGTCGGGGATGCCCGCCCGGTGCAGGTGGCTGGTGTCCAGTCCCAGGTCCACGGCCCGTTCGGCCACCGCGCTGCCAAAACCGCAGGCCAGGGCGGCTTCTTCCACGGTGAGTACAAAGGGAGAATCGGTCAGGGCCGCCGCCAGCAGTTCGTCATCCAGCGGCTTGACGAACCGGCAGTTGACCACGGTCAGTTCCAGGCCGTCCTCCCGGGCCAGTGTGTCGGCCGCTTGCAAGGCGTATTCCAGCAGCGCACCACAGCAGAGGATGGTCCCGTCCGCTCCGTCCCGCAACAGTTCCCAGCGCCCAAGTTCCACGGGAGCCACTTGCCGGGGGATTGAAGCGGCCGGGGCCTTCGGGTAGCGGATGGCCACCGGGTGCGGCTGCTGCAACGCCCAGGGGACCAGCAGCCGCAGGTCTTCGGCGTCGCCGGGGGCCGTAACCACCATGTTGGGAAACAGCCGCATGTAGCCCAGGTCGAACACGCCGTGATGAGTGGGGCCGTCCGGCCCGGTCAGCCCCGCCCGGTCCATCATGAACACCACCGGCAGGTCCTGCAGGGCCACTTCCTGGAAAATCTGGTCGAAAGAACGCTGCAAGAACGTACTGTAAATGTCCACGATGGGGCGCAGGCCCGCTTTGGCCTTGCCGGCGGCGAACGCCACGGCGAAGGATTCGCAAATGCCGGTGTCGAAAAACCGGTCGGGAAAATCCTCCCGCACTCGTTCCAGCTTGTTCCCCTGGCACATGGCCGCGGTGATGACCGTCACGCGCGGGTTGGCCGCCATCTGCTGGTAGATGGTCTCCGAGGCCACGGCCGTATAGGGCTGCGAGGCTTTCGCCTTGCCCGAGCCGATGGGGATAATCTGTCCCCCTTCGTGCCGGAAGGGGCTGGGCGTGTGGAACGTGACCGGGTCGGCTTCGGCCGGGGCGAACCCGTGCCCTTTCTTGGTAATCACGTGCAGCAGGATGGGCCGGGGCACCCGTTTGACCATCTCCAGGTAGCGGAGTAGTTCGGCCAGATTGTGCCCATCGATGGGACCCACGTAGTCGATACCCAACTCCTCGAACAGCATGCCGCCGTGCAGGCCCGCCTTGACCGCTTCTTTGAGCTGCCAGAGGAACCTTTCGGCCGGGTCGCCCACCAGCGGCACGCGTTTGAGGAACTGGACCACTTCCCGCTTCAGGCTGCGGTAGAAGCGGTTCATGCGGACGCGGTCCAGGTGTTGGGCCACGCCGCCCACGCGGGGGCAGATGGACATTTCGTTGTCATTGAGAATCACCAGCAACGGCCGCTTCATGCCGCCGAGGTTGTTCAGTGCCTCGAACACCACGCCCGAGGGCAGCGCCCCGTCGCCCACCACGGCCACCGCGTGGCGGTCCGGCTGGCCCAGCAGTTCGTCCCCCACCCGCAGGCCCAGCATCGTGCCCACGGCGCAGCCGGCATGGCCGGTCATGAACAGGTCGTAGGGGCTTTCGTGCGGGTTGGGATAGCCCATCAACCCGCCTTTTTTGCGAATGGTGTGGAACTGCTCGTAGCGGCCGGTGACCAGTTTATGGGGATAGATTTGGTGCCCGGTGTCCCAGATGAGCCGGTCGCGGGAAAAGTCGAACGTGCGGTGCAGGGCCAGGCACAGTTCGACCACACCCAGGTTCGAAGCGAAGTGAGCCGTGCGCGTGGCGACCAATTGGCACAGCTCGTTGCGGATTTCCTGGGCCAGTTGTTCCAGCTCTTGGAGCGAGAGCCGTTTCAGGTCCTGGGGAGATCGGATGCGCGGAAGCAGTTGGGCCATACTCACTGGTTCCTTTCCAGCACGAAACGGGCCAGGGCCACCAGGCCCGGATGCTCTGCCCCGGAGCGAGCCAGGGCTTGCAACGCCTGGTCCGCCCAGTGTTCGGCCTTTTCCCGACTGGCTTCCGTGCCCAGGAGAGCCGGATACGTCAGTTTACCACGTTGGGTGTCCTTGCCCACCCGTTTGCCCAGTTGGTCCTCCTGGCCGTGGCAGTCCAGCAGATCGTCGCATATCTGAAAAGCCAGGCCCAGGCATTGCCCGTACCGGCCCAGGTGCTCCACTTGCTCGGGAGCCGCGTTGGCGCACAGGGCGCCCAGTCGGGCCGAAGCGGAAAACAGCGCGGCGGTCTTTCGCCGGTGGATGGCTTGCAGTTGTTCCAGCGTGCCGGGGCGGCCTTCGGCGGCCAGGTCGTCGGCTTGCCCCCCGACCATGCCGCAGGCCCCGGCCGCTTGGGCCAGCAGGGCCGTACAGGCGGCGGCTGTGGCCGGCGGAAGGTGGCGCGCCAGCACCTCGAAGGCCAGGGTCAGCAACGCGTCGCCGGCCAGGATGGCCGTCGCTTCGTCGAACGCCCGGTGGAGCGTGGGCTGGCCGCGGCGCAAGTCGTCGTCGTCCATCGCCGGCAAATCGTCGTGCACCAGCGAATACGTGTGCACCATCTCCACCGCACAGGCCGCCGGCAGGGCGTCCGCGGCCGAAGCGCCGCAGCCCTCGGCGGCAAACAGCACCACTAGCGGACGCAGCCGCTTGCCGCCGCCCAGCAGACTGTAGGCCATGGCCTGTTGCAGCCGCGGTGGGCAAAACCAGCCCCAGCGGTCCGCTTCGGCCGGAAGCTGCACATATTGCCGCAACTGCCGCTCCACTTGCTCGCGCAACGGGGCGGCCAGGGCCGAAAAGTCGGCTTGTGTGCTGGAACGGTTCACCACAAGCGAGCACCCAGCGGAAGTTACGGGGCTTCCTCGGCTTCGTCGTCCAGGGGGAACGGTTCCGTTTGGGCCTCTCCGTCCTGGCCCACGCCTGTCAAAAGCTCCACACGCAGTTGGGCCTTTTCGAGCAGCCCGTGACAGCGTTTCAGGTAGCCGACGGCTTCTTCGTACCGGGCCAGCGATTCCTCCAGCCCCAGCTCCCCTTCTTCCAGCTCCTGGACAATCTGCTCCAGACGGTCCAAGGCTTCCTCGAAGGAGAGCTGCTCGGGCGATTCCTTCTTTTTGCGCGTCTTTTTGGCCACGGCAGGCGTTCCTCTTGGGAAGCGTTCCTCCGGCAACGGGCGTCTGCTTCGATCATACCCCGGGCGCCAAAGAAAGAAAACGAGGGCAAACACCTGCGGCAACCCGGCACGGTTGAATCCCTCCTCTTTGAGCACACACCAACACAGAGTGGTTCTACTGAACTCAAATCGGCGTTTCGGCCAGCTCCGGACGAAAGAGGTCTTGTGTCTTGAGTATCTGGGAACACACGCCAAGTTCGTTGTTTGGAGCCGTGCAAGATGACCGGCTGTGTTGCGTCGTGTCATTGGCGGGAGTTGTCGCTTGTTCTCGCGTCAGAGCGGAAGCTCCCAGTCGGCGGCTCACCGGGAGCCATTCCCCGCGCGGGCGCAAAACCGCTATCCACCCAGCAGCGCTCCCCAAAGGGAATCGGAAACCAGCAGCCCGCGACGGCTCAGCCGCAGGCGGCCTTGCTGCTCGACCAGGTAGCCTTCTTCCAGGTAGCGGCCCAGGGCCTCCCCGGCCAGTTGCCAGGGACTGCGTCCCCAGCGGTAGGCGAACTCCTCCGGCGAGACGCCCTCCAGCGTGCGCAGGGCCAGCACCAGCGCTTCGCGCATGCGCTGCTCGGGGTCCAGGCGTTCGCTCTGCCACACCGGACTGCGGCCTGCGAGCACCCGGCGCAAGTACGTAGTGGTGCTGGGATGGTTCGTCTGCCGCACGCCCTGGTAGTGGCGAGCCGCCCCAGGCCCCCAGGCGTGGTAGTCCCGACAGTGCCAGTAGCCCAGGTTGTGTCGGCAGCGGAAGCCCGGCCGGGCGAAGTTGGACACTTCGTAGTGTTCCCAGCCGGCCTGGCTCAAGCGGTCGATGGCCGCCAGGTACATTTCGGCTTGCTGCTGCTCGGGCACTTCGGCCAGTCGGCCCCGGCGACGAAGCGACCAGAACCGCGTACCGCGTTCGATGGTCAGCCCGTAAAGCGAAACGTGCTGGGCGCCGCTGGCCAGCACCTGGTCCAGGTCGGCTTGCCATTGGCGGAGCGTCTCGCCGGGCGAGGCGAAGATCAGGTCCAGCGAAAGCACCAACCCGGCCCGAAGCACCCGCTCGATGGCCCGGCGGATCTGTTCCGGCTCGTGCTCCCGATCCAGGCGGCGGAGCTTCTCGCGCTGAAACGACTGCACGCCGAGGCTAATCCGCGTCACGCCGTAATCCCGAAGCAGGCGCAGCCACTCGGGGGTAACGTCTTCCGGGTTGGCCTCGACGGTCCATTCGACTGCTGGGGCCAGCTCGAAGCGGCGGCGGATTTGTTGCAACAGGTGTTCCATGCCGGCGGGGGACATCCGGCTGGGCGTGCCTCCGCCCAGGTAAATCGTCTCCAGCGGCTGGTCGGGACAGGTCCAGGAAGCTTCCTGTTGGTAGGCAGCCAGCAGTTGCGGCTCCAGCTCCTCGCGGCTCACCACCACGGCAAAGTCGCAGTAGCCGCATCGCCTGCGGCAGAACGGCACGTGGACATAGAGGCTGCGGGCAGGGCCGTAAGCCAGCCCCGCCGGGCAAGGGGAAGCGGGGGAGTCTTCGCCGCCCGAGGCTCGCTCCCGGCCGGGCGGATTGCCACGGCCGCTTGCCGGCGTCCCGGGAGAACGGTCCGGCAAGTGCGGCCTCTGGGAAGCAAGGGGGTCGTTCATGCCAACATGGCCTGTAACGGCGCAGGGGTTCCGGCACAACTGCTCATTGTGCTGTGTTTGCAGCCTGCTGCGGAAGTCAGCCTTCCTGTCGGCGCTGCAACAGCCACCGCCGCAGGGCATCCAGGGCTTGCCGAGCGGCCCGGACGCGGCGCACCTGGTGGTGCCCGGTGTAACGCCGCCGCCAAAGTTCCACAGCTCCGGCGTGTGCCAGGGCAAAGTAGATGGGGCCGGTGTGTTCGTCCGGTACTTCGTCGTCCGGAAAAGGGCCCGTGGCTAGCACAAGCTCCGCGCGGCAGCGGGTCCGATGCTGCTCGGCTGCCTGGGCCAGACGCTCCGGCACGGCCGAAGCGTCTTCGGGCCGGGGGCTGGTCGCCGTCTCGGGCGGCGGCCAGGTGGTGCGAACCTCTCCACCGGCGAACACCTGCTCGGAGTGCGGCACCTGGGCCATCCACCGGGCCAGCAACCCTTGGCTGCCCCATTCCAGCGTGGCCAGACGGAGTTTTTCCTCCTGCAACAGTCGGGCTACGGCATGTTGCAGCTCGTCCTGGTCGTAGCCGAAAATCTGCTGCCCCAACACCTGATGAATCTGTCGCCAAGTGGGCTCGATCTGCCGCAGACATTCCTGGCGGCTCCTGCCGCGGGCGAGGATGCGCAGCGTAATCACCGCTTCGGAGACGGTGATGCCCACTTCCGGCCGGCGCCCCCGGGCAAAGAGCCCCGGCAGTTGCTTTTGCAAGTCGCTTTCGCCGGGACCGAAGACGCGGATGGTCCGCTGCTCCACCACGCCGCGAGCCAGACCGGCTGCGCGCAGCCGGTGCCGGACTTCGGGCCACATCTGCTGCATCTCGGCCGGCACACCGGGCAGGGCAAAGAGCCAGACCGGCTGACCCTCAGGCCGGGCCAACTGCATCGCCACGCCGGGAGCGGTGCCTTCGGGGTTGGCAATCGCTTCGGCTCCCCGGGGCAGCATGGCCTGGCGGCGATTCTGTTCCGGCACGGGACGACCACGGCGGCGGAAAAGCGCCTGGATGTGTTCCCACAGCTCGGGCCGAAACTCCAGCTCCACTCCGGCTGCCTGGGCCAGAGCTTCCCGGGTCAGATCATCTTCGGTGGGGCCAAGCCCTCCGGTGAGCACGACCACGCTGGCCCGAGCCACTGCCGCGGCAAGCGCCTGGACCAGTTCCTCCAGGCGGTCGCCCACGGTGGTGTGCCAGGCAACGCGCAGGCCCAGCGCGGTCAGTTCCCGGCTGAGCCAGGCGGAGTTGGTATCCACGCGCTGGCCAGTGGTGAGCTCGTCGCCCACGGCCAGCACTTCGGCCAGCGGCGGCGTGGTTGTTTCCGGTGCGGGCATTGGCCTTTCGGGGCTGGACGACCAGATGGCTTGCAAGAACCCAATCCATCAAGGGCCCGTACTTCCCATCCAGAGTATCCACCGGAAAGCAAGAAACACCAGCCGGAAGGGTTTCCAGTTCTCCGGCTCCGCTCTCGCCCACGGCGTGTTTCCCCGGCGGGCCGGGAGGCTTTGCCTTCGCGGAACCTGGTCAAGCCCTCCGCACTCGAAAGGTGGTCTGTGCCGCCTTTCGGCCCCCTCAGTCGGGGGGCGAATCGAGCTTGACCCGGCCGACGGGGGCGGCATAGGATTGCTCGGGCCAAAATCCCGGGGTGGGCGTCCAGCAAGACGAGGTATCCCTTCATGTCCAGGCCGTGGAAGTTTTGTCTGGCCGGGGCGGTCGTGGCGCTGTTGGGCGTGGCGTTGGGGTTCTACTGGTCGTTGCACTACGTGCCGTCGTTCTACCGCCAGGCTCTGCAAGCGGACCCGCAGCAGCAGACCCAGGCCAGCGAAGAGATGGTGGCCCAGGCCTTGCAGTTGAGCAACCGCCTGCGCTACGATCCCCGCTGGCAGGCCGAGTTCACCCAGCAGCAGATCAACGGCTGGCTGGCGGTGGACCTGCCCGAAAACCACCCCGACCTGCTCCCCCCGGAAGTGAAAGACCCCCGGGTGTGGATTACTCCCCAGGGCGTGTATCTGGCTTGCCGCTACCAGACCAAGGCGCTGGACACCGTGGTGCACGTGCTAGTGGACGCCTACGTGACGGAAGACCACCAGTTGGCCCTGCACCTGCGGCACGTGAAAGCCGGAGCGGTTCCGCTGCCGATGAACGAAGTGGTGGAAACGATTGGTCAACAGGCTTCGCGGTGGAATCTTTCGCTGCGCTGGGCACAAAAGGACGGCACGCCGGTGGCCCTGGTACAGCTTCCGCCGCTGAAGAACAACCGCCGCGTGGTGGTCGACTCCATCCGGCTGGAAGAAGGCAAGATTCTGCTCCAGGGACGCACGCTGGGCGTTCAGTCGGCCGCCGGGCCGGAAGTGCATCGGGTCCATCGCCAATAGGAGCCCGTGCCGATCCGCTCCAGGCGATACCGGCCCTGGAGCCGCCGGCCTTCAAACTGTAAGAGCAACTCCCCGGCCTCTGCCCGGAGAAGGCGATAGTGGCCCTGGTCCCAGCGGCTCACCGTGCCGCGGCCGCCGGAGATGGGCCCCTCGTACTCCAGGTACACGACCCGATGGTCCGGAAGCCGTTCGGCCTGGGCGGTTCCTTGCTCGGGCGGGGTGGGCAGCGCCCAGGTCCAAAGCCCCTGGGGCTGTTCCAGCAGCAGGTCCCAGTGATCCGGCCGGGGGTAGCCGCTGGGCGTCAGGTGCCGCAGCACGGCGAATCGTCCCTGGCGCTGAAGCTGGCCGCTTTCTGGACCGGGGGGAGCCATTGGCCGCACCGGGATAAGCCTTTTAGAATGGACCTGAACCGACGAAGCCGCGACCGTACCGGCTGGTTGTTTCTACCGAGCCGTTTTTTGCCGAGGAACGACGACCCACCATGGACGCTCCTTCCCCCGAGCTGGAATACCACACCGTGTGCCGAGTGGGCGAGATACCCGAGGGCCAGGGACGCGCCTTTCCCGTGGCGGGCCGCACCGTGGCCGTATTTTACTGGGAAGGGCGCTACTGGGCCATCGACGAC
The DNA here is from genome assembly GCA_015488215.1 of Planctomycetales bacterium. Classification (GTDB taxonomy): domain Bacteria; phylum Planctomycetota; class Planctomycetia; order Pirellulales; family S012-138; genus S012-138. The sequence continues at coordinate 59,910 of WFOE01000088.1, read as the reverse complement.
TTCTGCCCGCACCAGGGAGCCTCGCTGGCTGGCGGCGAGGTCAACGACGGCGTGGTCGCCTGCCCCTGGCACGCCTGGCGGTTCTGCATCCGCGAAGGAACCTGGTGCGACAACCCCAAGCTGCGGGTCGATACGTTTCCGGTAAGGGTGCAAGGGGACGAAGTCCAAGTGGCCGTCCCGCCTCGGAAGAGTTGAGCCACCCCCTGCCGCAGCCCGCCCTCCGCCCGGTGCCACGGAACCCCTTGTTGCCGATGGACCATCTGGAACACAACCGCCGCCAATGGGACCGCTACGTGGCCCGGGGACAGCGATTCACCCGCCCGGTGGAGGATCGCCAGCTCCGGCGTCTGCTGGCCGGATTGCAGCAGGACGGCTGGCTGCGGGACGAGCTTCAGGGACGGCGCGTGCTTTGCCTGGCCGCCGGCGGAGGCAAGCACGGCATTCTCTATGCCCTGGCCGGGGCCGAGGTGACTGTGGTGGATTTGAGCGGCGAAATGCTGGCCCTGGATCGCCAACTGGCCGCCCGGCACCGCCTGGTGATTCGCACCGTGCAAACCAGCATGGAAGACTTATCGATGTTCCCCCCGGCGAGCTTCCAGGTGGTGGTGCAGCCGGTCAGCACGTGCTACGTGCCGCGGGTGCAACGGGTGTTCGAGCAAGTGGCCCGGGTGCTGGAACCAGGCGGGCTTTACGTGAGCCAGCACAAACAGCCCGCCGCCTTGCAAGCCAGCAGCCGCCCCGGCCCGCAGGGCTACGTGTTGCGCGTGCCCTACGACCACCGGGGTCCCCTGCCCGAGGACGAGCCGGGACTGCACCGCGAAGCGGGCACCCGGGAATACCTGCACACCTGGGAAGCGCTGCTAGGCGGGATGTGCCGGGCCGGGTTTGTCATCGAAGACCTTCAGGAACCGCGGCACGGGCGCCCCGGGGCCGAGCCGGGTTCGTTTGCCCACCGTAGCCGCTATCTGCCGCCGTTTGTGAGGGTCAAAGCCCGGCGGCGCACCGGGCCGCAGCCGGCCGCTTCGGGCGGGGGGACGCTTTTGCAGCCGTAACTATGTACCCGGTTCATTGTCTTTGATCAAAGCAGCCGACGCCTCGACTCGGCGCTTCGGCGAGCCCCGGACTTCACGGCGAGCCCCGGACTTCAGTCCGGGGAGAGCCGGAGAAACCGGAGGAAACGCTTGTTCGTTGTTTCTCCTCCGCCAGCTAAAGCTGGCGGCTCGCCGAGAAAGTTCCCGGCTCGCCGTTTGTGAGAATCAGCGCCTGTTCTGGCACTGGTGCGGAAGCACCCAGTCGCCGACGGCCGTGCCGTCCTCCGCCGACTCAAGTCGGCGGCTCGCCGAGTTAAAATCGGCGATTATTCTCGCATCGGAGCGGAAGCTCCACACGCAAGCCGCAAGACGCACGCCGCAAGCCGATTCTTGTCCGGAGCGAAAGCTCCCCTCCAAGCCCCCAAGCCTCCACGCCTCCGCCGACTCAAGTCGGCGGCTCGCCGAGAAAGTTCCCGGCTCGCCGAGTGTGAGTGCTAGCACGTTGTCGCGCATCCAGCGAGCCGCGAGTGTCAGCTCGCGGAGCGGCGAACATACCGGCGTTTGCTCTTTTTCTTGCACTCCGGGAGCTTACGCTCCCGGCTCGCTGTCTTCGGCCGATTAAAGCTGGCGGCTCGTCGGGGAGCGATGCGACCCGCGTCTGCTCAAAAACGAATTGCTATCCACTTAGTGCGGCCCCCTGGCCCTTCGGTCTGTCCGTCTCGACGCAGTGGGGGCTTGGCCCCGTTCAGCTCCACTGCCGCACGGCTCCCTGGGCGGCCATGCGCAGGGCCACCAGATAGGGTACCGGTTCCCCGCCCAGGGCGTTGAGCACCGTCCCGCCGGCGGTGAAGACGTGGGTAACCCAGTCGGGCTGGCCGTAGCGTTCCAGGGCCGTTCCGCCTTCGCCTCCGCCCACGTACACTTCCACGCCGTTTTCCTTCAGCCGCTTCAGTTGGCCGACGAAGTGCCGGGTCCCTTCGGCGAACCGTTCGTCTTCGAACTTGCCGAACACGCCGTTGTGGAACGCCACCCGAGGCAGCTCCGGCTGTTGCTCAAGCAGTTGAAGGTAGTTGCCAATCTCCTGCTCGAACAGCGCCCGGGTCCGGGGGCCTACGTCCAACTGTTGCTGGCCCGGGCCAATCTGCTCGCTGACCGAGCCGTCTTGCAGCACGAAATCCACCGGCAGCACGAACTTCACCCCGTGCTGCTCGCCCTGCCGCAGAATCTCGGTGGCCTGGTCGATTCGCTCCGGGGGGATGTAGTACGGTTTGTCGCTGTGTTGCGGGTCTTCGGCCACGCCCAGCGAGAAGTCCTCTCCCTGCAATCGGGCGGCCGCTTTCTTCAGGGCCATGGCGAGCGATCCGGCTGAAAAGACCACCCGCACCCGACCCCGGCGGACGATTGCCTCCAGGTCGTCCAGCTTGTCGATCTTCAGGCCGCTGAAGACGACCAGCGTGGCCTCCAAGCAGCGAAGCAGCGGGCCGGAAAACTGCCCGGCCACGTACCGGCCCAGGGCCACCTGCTGCATGGCCGCGGGCAGGACGGTGGTGGAAGTATCCAGGCTTCCGGCGGCGAAGGCTTCATTCACGTAGTAGGGAGAAATCTGCTCGGCCACGGCGCTGGCCAGCGCGGCCAGGCGAGGGGCAAGCTGGTCCAGGTCTTCCTCGCTTGCTTTCCACAGCACGCGTTCGATCTGGTAACGCCGCGTGTTTTCCAGCATGAGCACCGACCCCGGCTCGGCCTGGGCGATGGCTTCCCGGGCCGCGGGAGCGATTTGCAACTGGTCTTCGTCCAGCCAGTCCCGCACCAGCGGCACTTCCTCTTCCAGCAGCTCTCCCAGCCGGGCGGCCACTTTTTCCAGCGTCCCTTCCGGCTTGCGGCCAATGTGCCCGAAGACCACCTGCTTCCACCCGTGCTGGCGGCCGAACTGAAGCGTCTCCAACATGCTCCGCAGGCGGATGTCGCCCTGGCCCACCTGCGGGCCGGGTTTACAATCCACGTCGCCCCGCACGAGCACCACGCTGCCGGCGGGCAGCTCGGCCAGGGAATCCAGTTGGGGGATGCTGCGCACGTATTCTTCCAGGCCCAGGTGGGTTTCTTCCGGGCACAGGCCCAGGATGCGGCGACACCACTGTTTCATCTGCTCGGCGGTCACGGGCATGGCAGGTTTCCTCGCTAGGGGAGGGCGTGCTGAAAGAGCAATCGGGCCGGCTACGGCCTTGGGCTTCGCGCTTGGTCGAATCGCCCCAAAGAATAGCAAAGCCCGCCCACTTTGCCAGAGGGGGCAAAGCGCTCTCGCCGCGGCTGGCCGCCCAGGGCTACACTACACGCAGCCGCCGCGTGGAAGGCCCCCGATGGCCCCGTTCCCTGGAGGAGCCCCGCTGTGAACAACAACCATGTGGCCGCCGTCGTGCTGGCCGCAGGCAAAGGGACACGGATGAACCTGCCCGGGCCCAAGGTGCTGGCCCCACTGGCTGGGCGTCCCATGATCCACTACGTGATGGACACACTCCAGCGCCTGGGCGTGCCCCGGGTGGTGGTCGTTGTGGGCCACCAAGCCCCGCTGGTCGAAGAGGCCCTGGCCCCCTGGCCGCAGACGGAGTTCGTGCTGCAAGCCCAACAACGCGGCACCGGCCACGCCGTGCAAGTATGCCAGGAAACGCTCCAGGACCACCAAGGGCCGGTGTTGATACTTACCGGCGATTCGCCGCTGGTAAGGGCCGAATCGCTCCGGAAGCTGCTGGAACAGTTCCACGCCCACCAGGCCGCCTGCGTGCTGGGCACCGCCATCAAGGACGACCCGCACGGTTTCGGCCGCATCGTCCGCGACGCCCAGGGCCGGTTCCAGGCCATCGTGGAAGAAAAAGACGCCAGTGAAGAACAACGCCGCATCCGCGAAGTGAATCTCAGTTGCTACGTGTTCCGCCCCCAGGACCTTTGGGAATCCCTGGCCTGCGTCGAACCCAAAAACCAACAGGGCGAATACTACCTGACGGACTGCCCGGGGATTCTCCACCGTTGGGGGCGGACGGTGCTGGCCTGTCCGGTGCACCTGCCCGTGGAATCAATCAGCGTCAACACTCCCGAGGAGCTGAAACAGGCCGAAGCGGCACTAGCCACCGCCCGGGAGAAACCTGTTTAGGTGGCTAAGTGGGTCGTCATTCGTTTATGAGCAGACGCGGGTAACATCGCTCCCCGGCGAGCCGCCGACTTTCGTCGGCGGAGGACGGCACGGCCGTCGGCGACCGGGTGCTTCCGCACCATTGCGAGAACAGGCGCTGATTCTCACAAACGGCGAGCCGGGAACTTCAGTTTCCCGGAGGCAAACAACGAGCAAGCGTTTTTCTCCGGTTTCGCCGGTTTCTCCGGACCCCCCCGGACTGAAGTCCGGGGCTCGCCGGGGCGGGCAAGCCCTTTAGCGGTCGATCTCGCCCATAACGATGTCCAGCGAGCCGATGATGGCCGGCACGTCGGCAATCAGTACCCCCTGGCACAGCTCCTTGACCACCGACAGATTGCAGAACGAACTGCTGCGGGCACGCACGCGGCGCGGGATGGCCGAGTTGCCGTCGCTTACGATCATGAAGCCCATCTGCCCCCGCGGGCATTCGGTTTCCAGGTAGGCTTCGCCCTTGGGCAGCTTCTGGTTCAGCTTGATCGGGGAGCCAATCGAGCCGCGAGTGGTGCTGTACTTGTCCAGGGCTTGCCAGACCAGGTCGATCGATTGCTGGATTTCGATCATCCGCACGAAGAACCGGTGCCAGCAGTCGCCCAGCACCGCCTGCGAAGGGACCGGCGGGTACTTGTGGTCGCGGGGGTACTGCCCGTCCCGCATCACGGCCACCTCGAAGGCGTAGCCGTCGTACATCTGAGTGTAGAACTCCTCGCCGTCGCGGCGCAGGTCGTGGTCCACGCCCGAGCCGCGGAGCACCGGGCCGGTGCAGCCGTAGTCGATGGCCATCTCGGCGGGCAGCACGCCGATGTTGGCCGTGCGGTGGATGAAGATGGCGTTGGTGGTCAGCAACGTGTGCAACTCGTCCACCACCGGCTGGAACTCGCGCAGGAACTGCTCGCACCGCTTGACCCAACCGGGCGGCAGGTCGTGCGTGGCCCCGCCCACGGTCAGGTAGCTGTAGGTGAGCCGGGCGCCGCAGGCGGCTTCGAACAGGTCCAGAATCTTTTCCCGCTCGCGGAAGCAGTAGAAAAACGGGGTGAAGGCCCCCAGGTCCAGCCCGTAGGCCCCCAGGCCCAGCAGGTGGCTGGCGATGCGGTTCAGCTCCACGATAATCACCCGCAAGTGCCGGCATTTTTCGGTCACTTGCAGGCCCAGCAGCTTTTCCACCGTCAGCGCCCAGCCCAGGTTCATGTTCATCCCGGCCAGGTAGTCCATCCGGTCGGTGTAGGGAATCCACTGCCGGGGAGTGAGATTCTCGCCAATCTTCTCGGCGCAGCGGTGCAGGTAGCCGATGTGTGGAATGACTTCCGAAACCACCTCGCCGTCGGTCCGCAGCACCAGCCGCAACACGCCGTGCGTGCTGGGATGCTGCGGGCCCATGTTGACCAGCATCTCGTCGGTGCGAACGTCCAGTTCGATCACCTGGGAGGCGGAGTCCACCTGCGAGTCCATGACGGATAGCTCCTGAGCGTTCTCGGGACGGGAACAACCCGGAACGAGTCGTATCTTGCTCCAACACTACTGGCAACGAATCCCGTGGTATTCCAGCGGGAACTGGTAGTCCTTGCGCAACGGATGGCCTTCCCAGTCCTCCGGCAGCAGGATGCGGCGCAGGTCGGGATGGCCGGTGAACATCACCCCGGAAAGGTCGTACACTTCCCGTTCGTGCCACTCGGCCGTGCGCCACACGCAACTGACGCTGGGTACCTCGGGCAACTGGCCCACCTGATCGTCTTTCCACCGCGGCAGCATCACCTTCAGCACCAGCGAGCGCTTGTTCGGGATGCTCCACAGGTGATAGACCAGCTCCAGATGCGGCTCGAAATCGACTTTTTTGGCCTTTTTCGGGTCCGGCTCGAAGTAGTCCACGGCCGTGATGCAGTTGAGCATATTGAACTGCAACGAGGGCTCTTCTTTCAGGTACCGGCACACGGGCACCAGGGCGTCCGGAGCCACTTCGATCCAGGGATCAATTGCCTCCAGGTTCCAGCCGGTAATCCCCTGGCCGAACTTCTGTTGCAGTTGTTCGATCAGCGGGTGATTGGCCATCGCGGGCGGTCCTTGACTTTCTTTCTGGAAAAGGCGGGCTGCTGCGGCATGGAACGGCTCGCTACCGGCCCCCGGGGGTGCATCAGGCCAGGGCCGATGCCGCGGGACGCTGTTCCCGAGGCTTGCGCGGCGGCACCACGGCAGTGGGCTTGGGCCGGGCGTAGGCCCGCACCCAGTCCAGGTCCCCCCGGTACCACACGTAGGCAAAGCCCACCATCAGCACGGCGAAAAACACCAGAATGTCCCACAACGAAAACACGGCCAGTTGCCGGGCTTGTTGTTGCAGCAGGGCCGGGGCGGTTTGCTGTCCCTGGGGGAGCATCTGCTGGGGAACGCCCAGCTCGCGATAGATGCCCAGCACCGGGGCCGGCAGCGTCGAACCGACCGCGGCCGGCTGGGCGTACACCCGAACATCCTGCAACGCGTTGGCCTTGCCGAAGACGGTGGCCCAGGGAAAGAACAACGCCACTTCCACATCGAAGATGAGGAACAGCAGCGCCACCACGTAGAACCGCAGGTCGAACTGCACGAATCCCGAGCCGATGGTCGGCTCGCCACATTCGTAGATTTCCTGTTTTTCCTCGTGCGGGTCGTGCGGGCGCAACAGCCGCCCGATACACAAGTTCACAAAGATGAACAGGAACCCGAACACGAAAAACAGTGCCAGCGTGCCGGCAATGGTCAGCGTGCTCATCGGCGGAGCCTTTGCATACCGGGAGGAGCGTCGCCGGGCGGAACAGCCCATCGGGGCTTATTCTACGGCAACCGGGCCGCTTTGCAACGGGCCCTTACGATTGCAGCTTCTGGCGGACCTTGCGGGCGGCCCGTTCCAGAAAGCGGCGTTCTTCCGGGGTGAGACTGTCGGTGCCGTGCTCGTTGATTTTGTCCAGCAGGCGGTTCACCTCGGCTTCCATCGCCTGCTCGTCTAGAGAGTCCACGTCGTCTTCTTCCGGGCGATAGGCCCGCAGCCGCGGTCCGGAGCGGCGCAGACGACTTGCCCGGCTGGTCAGATAGCCCCAGGGAACCAGGTCTAGTACGGTCCAGTGCCAGCGGTAGAACACCCAGCCGGCAAAAGCACCGGACAGGTGGGCCGCATAGGCCACGTTGGCTCCGCCGGCTCCCACAAGCTCGTTGCCGAAGTTGACCAGGTCCATGCCAAACCAGAGCAGGGCCAGCAGCCAGACCGGCATGGGCAAAATGCCCCAAACAAGCACCACCCGGCGGGGCCAGTGGCAGACGAAGACCATCACCACGGCAGCCACCGCCCCGGAAGCACCGACCATCTGCACGTGCGGGCTCCGCACGCCCAGCAGCAGGTTTTCACTCAGCACCCAACCCAGCGAAGCCAGCACGGAGGCCGACAGATAGAACTGCCAGAAACGCTTGCGGCCGTAGAGCCGCTCCACGTCGGTGCCGAAGAACCAAAGCACCAGCATGTTGAGCAGGATGTGCCACACTCCGGCGTGGGCAAACGCCGCGGTGAGCAGCTCCCACAGGTGCCAGCTCTGGAACAGGTCGGCCCCCAGGGCCAGACGATCCAACAGCCACTCAGGCCCCAGCAGCCATCCCAGTATGAACACGAACGCATTGATCAGGATAATCGATCCCACCGCGGTTTGCTGCACCGGGGGGATGACAATCCCTTCGGGACGGTCCTGGTAGTATTCCCGATCGTACAAACCCATAACTTGCCTGGTCTGCTGGCCTGGGGCGGGGGAGGCCGAAACACGCGGGAGGCACAAGGAGGGGCTTCGCAGAAGCGGTTCCTGCGGCCTCGGCCCGGTCGTCTCCTCCCAGGGCAAAGTGCCCCGGACGAGTCCTGCGACCTATTATAGGTTTTCGTCACCTCGGGCGACCAGAGATGACAATCGGCCGGGCCCGCAGCACCACCTGCGAGGGATGCGACGCCTACGACTCGGCACTTACCGCCGGGGCGGCCACCACGAACTCGCACCCGCAAGAGCCGTCCAGGCGGCAATCGCACAGTTCCAGCGGCTGGCCGATGGCATGGGACAGGATTTGCTGTTCCATCTGGCAGGCAATCCGCCGCTCGTCCACCATCTCTACATAAGGGCACGTGCGCTGCCGCAGCACCAGGCGGCCGTCGCGCCTTTGCACTTCCACAAGGATACCTTCCTCTTCCAGCAACTGAGCCAACTGCCGCACCCGATCCTCCAGCGAGGGGGCGTCGATTCGGGCCTGATACTGCTGGGCCACACGGCGGCTCACCTGGTCGAGCAGGGCCAGGGTTTCTTCGTTTCCCAGCCGCTCCTGCAACACCGAAAGCAGCGCCGGGAGCACGCGGCGAAGGTTGCTCTTGGAAAGCAGATCGATCGCCCGCGGCGTAGCCCGATACAAGTGGCACGGGCGTCCGCGGCGGGAAACTCGCTGCGTGGTGCGCTCCACCAGCCCGGCAGCCATCAGCTCGCTGAGCTGTTCGGTCACCGCGGTGCGGGTGACCCCAGCTTCGGCCATCAGCTCGGCCACGGTTCGGGGACGACGACCCACCAGCAAACGCAAAATCCGCAGACCCGCACCACTGATCTCTTGGGAAGCCATAAACCAAAGCTCACAATCAGGAGGTATCGACGGGGCAAAACGGCTCTGCGGCCATTATAAACCACCGCGGGGGAAGTTCCAAAGCGGACGGCGATATCCGAAAAGGAACGGCTTCCCCGCCCCGCTACAATCGGCAATTGACAATCTGCGTCTCCAGGATGGCCGTGGCGCCCAGTTGTTCCAGTTGTTCCATAATTTGCAGCACCTCGCCCCGGCGGACCATGACACGAACCGCACACCAGTTCGGGTCCTCCAGCGCGCTTACCGTGGGCGAATGGAAGCCCGGGGTAATCTTTTCGGCCTGCGGCAACTTTTCCCGCGGGATGTTGTATTCCAGCAGCGAGTAGCTGCGGGCAATGACCACCCCTTCCAGACGGCGGGCGATCCGCCGGGCCAGTTCCACGTGGGGCGTGCCGGGGTACTGGATTAGCACGGTCTGGTACTGGCCGATTTCTTCCAGCACCCGCAGCCGATTGGCCGCCAGCGTGGAGCCGGTTTCCACCAGATCGACAATGGCGTCGGCCACGCCCAGGGTAATCATCACTTCCACCGAGCCGGACAGCGGCACCAGATGCACCTGGACGTCTTGTTGTCGGAAAAACGCTTCGGTCAGGTGCGGAAAACTGGTGGCCACGCGCGCACCGCCCAGTTCCCGGACGCTTTCGGCCGGGCGGTCTTCCGGCAGGCAAAGAGCCAGGCGGCAGTGGCCCACGCCCAGTTCCAGCACGGTTTCCACCTGGGCCTGGCTTTCGGCCACCAGGTCGCTGCCGGTGATGCCCAGGTCGATGGCCCCTTCGGCACACAGCACCGGGATGTCGTCGGTGCGGAGGAAGGTAATTTCCACCGGCATTTCCTTGCAGCGGGCGAACAAGCTCCGCTGCTGGCGGCGAAAGCTCAAGCCGGCCTGCTGGAGCAGTTCGGCCGAAAGGTCGGCCAACCGTCCCTTGCTGGGCACGCCGATGCGGAGCGTCCGGTTCATGGCGAGGATTCTCCCTGGGCTGCCCGGTCCGACGGTGGCGACTGGCCGGGGAGGGACTTCCCGCTGACAGGCTCGCCGCCGACCGATTTCCCCCGGGCGGCCTTTTCCTCCAGCCCCGAGGTGCCGAACCGCCGGGCCAGTTCCGCTTCCACCTGGGCCCAGTCCACGTCGGCCCAGGTCAACAACACCAGCAGGTGATACATCACGTCGGCCGCTTCGTAAACCGTATGGGCCGGGTCGTCCTGGGGCGTACCGTGCCGTGCGGCCGCTTCGAGCAGTTCCTGCACTTCCTCGCGCAGCTTCGCTTCCAGCCGCGGCAGCCCGCCGGCCAGAAGCTGGCAGGTGTAGGACTTTTCGCTGGGCTGTTCCTTCCGCTTGCGCAACACGGCCTGGAGCCGGTGCAGCACGCCGGGTTCTTCTTGCGGCATGGGGATTTGCTCCTGGATGGAATCTCCTTGGGCGGTTCGCTCCGGGCAACTGGCCAGTGGGCGGGCAAGCGCCTTGGGGCCGGGGGCGGGCTACTGCAGAAAACGGCGCAGCACGTTCCAGGTAATCTGGCTTACGTGCCGATCCACCAGCAGCGCCGCGGTGTAGGTGATCGAACCGGCCGCAAACACCGCTCCGCCCGAGGCGGTTTCGTACACGGTCATTTCGGCCCCGCCGTCTTGCGGGTTGGTCCCCTTGGCCAGCAGGTGGGTGCCGGGCGGAGAGGCTTCGCAGCGTTTGTCCGTTTCGTGGCCCGAGGCTCCCCCCGGCACGCGCTGGTGCAGCGTATGGTGCCCGAACGGCTCCTGGTCACCCAGTCCCGTATCCTGGAACACCCAGTGCCCGGCGTCCACCACACGGTAAGGGGCCGCGGTCATCACGCCACGGGTGTCGTACATCACGCCAAGCAAGGCCGCTTCCGGCTCCACGCGGTCGGCGAACCGGCTGGGCACTCCCTGGGCCTGTTGGCGGCGCTCGTCGCCGTTGAGCACGGTCATGGCCGAAAGGTCTTCGGAAAGGGTGACCGCGCAGTTGATCCCGTTGCCGCCCAGGTAGATCAGCCGCCCCCCTTCGTGATGGACCCAGTGTTTGACGCGGCGGTACATCGTTTCGGTCCAGTATTCCGGATGGGGCCCGAGGATGAGCACCCGGTAGCGTTCCAGCGGCAGCAGCCCGGCGTGCAGTTGCGTTTCGGCCCAGGTGTCGTAGGCCACCCCCTGGCGTTCCAGCCAGGCCAGCAGGCGCCACTCGGCCGGGGCCAGATGGCAGGCGTTCCGGCCCAGGATCGGTTCCCACGCCTGGGCCGCAAGCGGCACGTGGTTCATCGGCTCGGGCCGGTCCAGCGACAGGGCCGGGTACTGCTCCACCGTGTATCGGGTGCGGGGGCGGTTCGTGTAGTAGGCGATTTCGCTGCGGGCGTGGACTGGCGGAACTGCGGGCAGTCCCTCGGGATGCACGTAGTTGCTGCGGCCGCCGAAGTTGTTGTACGCGTTCCAGGTCAGGTTGGCCAGCAGCACGGCTACCGGGGCCTGGGGAGTTCGGGGAGCCACGATCCAGGGAAAGGAGAACTCCGCCCCGGCTTCGTCCCGGGCGTGGAAGTAATAAAGCCCCGGCCGCTCGGGAGCCGTTACCCGTTGCGGATGCACCGGGCTATCGTATCCCACGCGGTTCCACCGCAGACCTTGTTGGGTCCAGTCGCCGTCGGGAACCAGTTGCACTTCGCTGCCGGGGGCGTGTTCGTCAAACCAGCCCAACGGGCGGACCAGCTCCTTTTGCAACCCATACCGCCACAGGCTCAGTTGATAGGCCCGGGTGCTGTGGACGCGAAACTCACCCGCTTGTCCGGCTTGGACCCACTTGGGCCACACGTAGCCGGTAAGCTCGGTGGAGAGGATGCGAAACGCCTTGGGAACTTCCTGCGGCACGCGAATCCGGCTGCGTCGGGCACAGTACCCGGGTGCGGCCAGTATCACTTCGTACCGGCCTGGGGGAAGCTGGCCGTAGATGGCCCCCGAGGCGGCGGTGGCGGTTTGCAACACCGGCTTGCCGTCGGCCCGGCGGATTTCCACCTGGGCCCCTGGCACCGGTTCGTAACGCTGGTTGCTCAAGTAACCAAGCAGCATCGGCTTGCCCGTTCTGCGACGTTCGCTACCAGGCGGCCAGTCGCTTCCAACGCGGCAGGGTCCGAAACGCCTCGGCGGCCGGAACGCCCGACTGGGCTCCTCGCCACCGGGCCTGCTGCACCAGCAGGTGGTCCAGGTCCGAAAAGCCCGCTTCTTCGGCCCGGGCCAACTGGCTCCGGTGGCACTGCAGCATGCGGCGTTTCAGTTCCAGATGGTCGGTAATGTCGATGTAAAAATGCGGCTGGAAATCCAGGCCCAGCACGGTATCGGCCAGCCACAGTTCCGGAGGACAGGGGAGCGGTTCCTGGCCGTCCTGCTGCCCGGGCGAGGCGGCCATCCAGCTTGCCGCCTGGGCCAGTTGGGCCGTGGCCCGGTGATCGGCATGGTAGTCGTTCACGTCGTGCGTCACCAGCAGCCGGGGGCGGAAGCGCCGCAGCACGCCCAGCAACTTCTGCCGCAGGGAGTGCGTGTCGGCCGCCTGGGAATCGGGCACGTCGAGCCAGAACAGCTCCGCTTCGGCCGAAAGGAGCCGCAGGGCCGCTTCGGCTTCCTGGCGGCGAAGGGCGGCCAGTTGGTCCGGGCCCGCGATACCCGGCGGCAACCCGCCCCGGTCCCCCCGGCAAACCACGCACACGGCCACGGCTGCTCCGTCCTGGCAAGCCCGCGCCAGCGTGCCGGCGCAGAGCAGCTCCAGATCGTCCGGATGGGCCATCACGGCCAGCACCCGCTGGCCTGCAAACTGCAATCGCATAAAGGGGCTGCTCCCAGCAACTCAAGCTGCGCGTCTGCGGCTTTTCCGCAGCGGATCGCCCCGGGGGCCGCGGGCGTCCCGGTTTGCAATCCCCGGTGCGAAGCGATACGCTTTGGAACGACTGTTTGCCCAGGTGGTGCGTTTTTTCTACCGGGCTTTTCCGCCGGTTACAACCAGCCAGCTTGTCTTTCCCGCGGCAAAGGAGATTGGAACCATGCGCGGCTTTTCCATCCCGAGGGCAATCCTGCTCGCCACGCTGGCCCTGGCTTCGTTCCCCCTGGCCGAAATCACTTGGGCCGGGGAAATCAAAACCATCGGCGAAGTGGTCCGTCTAGACCCCCGGCTGGACGAAGTCCTCTCCCGCGACGCCCAGATCGAAGTGCTGGCCCACGGGTTCGCCTGGGCCGAAGGTCCGGTGTGGGTTCCCCGACAGGGCGGATACCTGCTCTTTAGCGACATCCCCCGCAACGCCATCTGGCGCTGGTCGCCCAAGGAGGGCCTGAGCCTGTTCATGAAACCGGCCGGCTACACCGGCGAAGGTCCCTGGGGAGGCGAGCCGGGTACCAACGGGCTGGCCCTTGATCCCGAAGGACGTCTGGTGATGTGCGAACACGGCAACCGCCGCATCACGGTGCTGGTGCGGGAAAAAGACGCCATCAAACGCGTGCTCGTCAGCCACTACAAGGGCAAGCGGCTCAACAGTCCCAACGACTTGGTGTTCAAGTCCAACGGGGACCTGTACTTTACCGACCCACCGTACGGGCTGCCCCGCCGGGCCGAGGACCCTCATCGGGAACTGGACTTCTTTGGCGTCTATCGCCTTTCGACCAACGGCAAGCTCACCCTGCTGACCAAGGAGATGACCCGACCCAACGGGATTGGCTTCTCGCCGGACGAAAAGACGCTGTACGTGGCCCAATCGGATCCCAACGCCCCGTTGTGGAAAGCCTTCGAGGTGAAGCCCGACGGCACGCTGGGCCGCAGCCGCGTGCTCTACAACGCCACGAAGGAATTCCAGCAAGGGCTGCCCGGACTGCCCGACGGGATGGCTGTGGCCCGCACCGGGCACGTGTTCGCCACCGGACCGGGCGGGGTCTATGTGTTCCATCCCGACGGGACGCTGCTGGGCCGGATCGACACCTGGGAAAAGACGGCCAACTGCTGCTTTGGCGGACCCGACGGCGACTGGCTTTACATGACCGCCGACATGTACCTGTGCCGGATCAAGACGCGCACCCAGGGGTTTTTCCCTTTCCGCAAACGCCGCTAGAGGCCCTCCGGCGATGACCGCCTCGCAGCACACCGCCCCGGTGGCGCTGGTCACCGGCAGCGGGCGGCGGCGCTTGGGCTACCATGTGGCCCTGGCGCTGCGCGACCGCGGCTACCGGGTGGCGTTGCACGCCCATGCCCATCTGGACCAGGCCCGCCAGAGTGCCGCCGCGTGGCAGGCCGCCGGGCACGAGGCACTGGCCCTGGGTGCCGACCTGCGCAGCGAAGAGCAGATCGAGCGGATGTTCCAGGAGTTGCTCGACCACTGGGGGCGGATCGACCTGCTGGTAAACACCGCCTCCGTGTGGGAGGCCGTGCCGCTGGAAAATCTTTCCGCCCAGGCCATCCGCCACCACTGGGAAGTCAACACCCTGGGCACGTTCCTCTGCGCCTTGGCCGCCGGCAGGCAGATGATTGCCCAGAGCGAAGGCGGACTCATCGTCAACTTCGGCGATTGGGCCACCACGCGCCCCTATCGCCACTACGCGGCCTACTTTGCCGCCAAGGGAGCCGTGGAAGCACTGACCCGTTCGCTGGCCGTGGAGCTGGGCACGCGTAACCCTCGGGTGCGGGTCAACGCCCTGCTGCCTGGCCCCGTGCTGCTGCCGGAGGATATGGACCCGAAGGCCCGGCAGCGCGTCATCGACGCCACGCTGGTCAAACAGCAAGGAGGAGCCGCCGCCGTGGTCCAAGCCGTACTGGCCTTGGTGGATAACCCGTTCCTGACCGGCGTGTGCCTGCCGGTGGACGGCGGGCGGAGCATCTACTGCCCAGCGGAACAGTAGGACGCCGTGACACTCCCCCATTAGTTAGAAGTACCCAACCGCTAGCGGCCGCCCCGTCCACCGGGAGCTTACCCTCCCGGCTCGCCGTTGATGTGCCGTTTCCGCTTCGGCGAGACCCGGACGAAAGAGGTCTTGAGTCTTGGTCTTGGGTCTTGAGCAGGAGCTTCCGCTCCAGGCGGGAATAAACGCAGATTCTTGGAAACGGCGAGCTGCCAGCTTTAGCTGGCGGAGGAGAAACAACGAAAGCGTTTTTTCCGGTTTCTTCCGACCTCCCCGGACGAAGTCCGGGGCTCGCCGAGTGCGAGTTATTGGCGTTCCTTCTCGCATCGGAGCGGAAGCACTCCCCAACCCTTCCACGCCTCCAAGCCCCCACTCCCCACGCTCTTTCCGGCTCACAGCCGTAGGGAACGCCCGGCCCTCTGACGCAGCGGGCCGTTTTCTGGTAACTATGGGGGGACCTTCCGGCCCCTGGGGTGCGGCCGAGTGCGGCTCCTCGGGGCGGTCTTTCCTTCAGGCAACGAAGCGTCCCAATGGCCCGGCGTTTCCCCAGCATCAGCCAACTCAAAACGGTGGCCGCGTTCCGGCAGCGGTTGCAGGAACTGGGGCTGGCCCTGCCCGTGGAGGATCGCGTGCTTACGGCCCGGGAAGGCTCCCCGCTGGCCCAGCCCGGTCGCATCGGCCCGTTGAACGTAGGCAACCGCTGGTGCATCCATCCGATGGAAGGATGGGACGGCCAATGGGGCGGCGGCCCTTCGCCGCTGACGCTGCGGCGCTGGCGCCACTTCGGCACCAGCGGGGCTAAGCTCATCTGGGGCGGCGAAGCGGTGGCCGTGGTGCCCGAGGGCCGAGCCAATCCCCGGCAACTGCTCGCCGCGGAAGAAAACCGCCGTGGGTTCCAACTGCTGCTGGAAGAACTCAAACAGGCCCATCTCCGTCGCTGCGGCTCGCTGGAGGGGTTAGTCGTCGGACTGCAACTGACGCACTCGGGCCGGTTCTCCTGTCCCCATGGCAAGCCGCGGCCGCGGATCGCCTGGCACCATCCGCTGCTGGACCCCCAGGTGGGTCTGGGTCCGGAAGACGCCGCGGCCGTGCTGAGCGACCAGGAACTAGAAGCCCTGGTGCCCCGGTACGTGGAAGCGGCCCAACTTGCCGCCGAGGTGGGTTTCGACTTCGTGGACGTGAAGGCCTGCCACGGCTACCTGTTGCACGAGCTGCTGGGAGCCCATCTGCGGCCCGGCCCGTTTGGCGGATCGCTGGAAGGCCGCTCGCGGCTGCTGCGAATGATTATCCAGGCCATTCGCCGCGAGTGTCCTGGGCTGGTGATCGGAGTACGGCTCAGCGCGTTTGATCTGGTGCCTTTCGGCCCGGGGCCCGATGGTGGCCGCCCTCGCCTGCGGGAAGAATTGCTTCCCTACCGCTGGGGATTCGGCGTCGATCCCCAGCAGCCCACTCGGCCCTTGTTGCACGAGACGTTCCAGTTGCTGCGCCACTTGCGGGACTGGGGCGTGGCCGCGGTGAACCTGAGCGGGGGCAGCCCTTACTACTGCCCGCACGCCCAGCGGCCGGCGCAGTTTCCGCCCAGCGACGGCTACCCGCCCCCGGAAGACCCGCTCGTAGGCGTCGGGCGGCTGCTGGAAGTAACCCGGCAGTGCAAGGAAGAACTGCCCCATCTGCCCGTGGTGGGCACCGGCTACACTTACTTGCAAGACTACCTGCCCCATGTGGCCCAAGGCGTGGTGCGGCAGGGGTGGGCCGACTACGTGGGGCTGGGCCGCATGGTGCTTTCCTACCCGGAACTGCCCTGGGACGTGTTGAACACCGGCCGGCTGGACCGGCGGCGCATCTGCCGCACTTTTAGCGATTGCACCACGGGACCTCGGAACGGGCTTCCCTCGGGCTGCTATCCGCTGGACCGATTCTACAAGCTCCTGCCCGAAGCGGCCCAACTGCGCCGGGTGAAAAACGCCCTGCGAGCCAAGTGAGGGAGGGCGTGGAGGCGTGGGGGGATGGGGGGAGAGTTTCCGCTCCGGGAAGTCTTGCGTCTTGGGTCTTGTGTCTTGGGCAAGGTGCTTCCGCACCAATGCAAGAACAAGCGCCAATTCTCGCACTCGGTGAGCCGGGAACTTCAGTTCCCGGAGAAGAAACCACAGAAAAGCGTTTCCTCTTGCCTCCCGGACTGAAGTCCGAAGTCCGGGGCTCGCCGGGGAAGTACGAGGCTCGCCCGGGCGAGGAGAAACCCAACACACACCAACGCCGAGCAAAATTGTCTGGCGGCGCGCTGCAAGAAGGACTAAAGAAGAAGGATTATTGGCTGGACACTTACGAGAAAGCCCGACACGGTTCCGTCTCTTTCCTGCACGAGCTCAGGCCGATGAAATCCAGCACCCCTCGACGCGAGTTTCTGAAAAACGTTGCCGCTTCCGCAGGGCTGGGAGCCGGATTGCTGCTTTCCGGCTGCCGTGCCGAATCCCGGCAACCCGGTGGCGGCCAGCAGCAACGGCGGCTGCGCGTGGCCATGTCCAACGCGGGGTTGAAGACCACCTGGTGCGCCCTGGGCAAAACCACGGCCGAGCTGTGGGCTCCGCTGCTGGGGATCGACCTGGTGTGGATTGACGGGGAGCTGGACGCCGGGCGGCAGCGAAACAAGATTGACCTTATCGTCCACGAGGACTGGGACTTTTGCTGCTTCCAGGCCGTGCAGACCGGGCCGCTGGAAGCCCCCGTGCAAAAGCTCAAAAAACGCGGCGTGCCGGTTATCTCGATGGACGTGGAACTGGTGCCGCGGCAGCAAATGCGCAGCACGGGCGTCTGGTGCCACATCGGCCCGGACCAGGAAGCCATGGGCCGCACCAGCACGCGCTACCTGATGGAAGCCATCGGCGGCCGGGGCAAGGTGGTCCACATCGGCGGACTGGCCGCCCACAGCGGAGCCCAGGGACGCCGCCGCGGATTCGAGCAGGTGCTGCGACAATACCCGCAGGTGGAAGTGGTCGGCGGCGGGGTGCGCTGGTGCGATTGGGACAAGGAAAAGGCCCTGAACGCCTTCCAGGCCATCATCGCCCAGCACGAAGAGCCAATCGCCGGAGCCTTTTTCCACAACGACGACATGGCCCTGGCCTGCGTGCCGGCGGTCAAGGGCACGGTGCACGAGAAGATGGTCTTCGTCGGCGTGGACGGCCAGCGGCACGGCCTGGAAGGAGTGCAACAAGGGCTGCTCCAAGCCACCACCGTGAACCCGGTGTGCCTCATCCACTTTTGGGCCCTGGCCATTGGCCGGTACCTGGTCACCCAGGAAGAAAAGCCCGAACAGGTGCCGCTGGTGATCACGGTGCCCAGCCCGCTTGTAACGCGCGACAACGGGATGCTCGAGGCCATGTTCTACCTGGCCGCGCCGGCGCACTGTTTGATGTAAAGCGGCCCCTAGCTCACCGGACGGCTAGCCCATTGTGCCCGCGCAGGATTTCTGCCGCCGCCTGGGCAAGCCGCGGTCCGGGCGGCAATCGCAGGGGCGACGCGCAGCCGCCGCCGAACGAAACGCCCTGATGGCCTCATGCGCACACGGGGCGGTCAGGCCCCGTATTTGCCCAGCCGCCCGGCGTGGGCCAGAGCCAGCGGCATCAGGTACTGGGCTTCGAACTGTCCCAGTCCGCCCCGCAGCGCTTCGGTTTCGCCGAAACTCTGGCAGGGGTCGGTGCGGCAACTATCGGCCCAGAGCAGCACGGGAACCGGATGCCAGCTATGGCTGCGCAGTTTGCAGGGGGTGCTGTGGTCGCCGGTGACTATTAGCACCGCGGGCTCCAGGGCGGTTATCTGCGGCAGGGCGGCGTCCAGTTCTTCGATCTTCTGCACCTTGGCCTGGAAGTTGCCGTCCTCGCCGGT
This sequence comes from Planctomycetales bacterium, assembly GCA_015488215.1. Taxonomy (GTDB): domain Bacteria; phylum Planctomycetota; class Planctomycetia; order Pirellulales; family S012-138; genus S012-138. Next base: position 41,325 of record WFOE01000088.1, on the reverse strand, counting down.
GGAATCGGTGTACTTGTAGTGGATGAAGAAGAAGTCGTAGCGGTCCCAGTTCTCGCGCAGCAGCTTCAACTGGTCTTCCAGGCTTTGCGGCTGGCCCAGCAGTTCCATGCCCACTAGACGAGCCAGCCCGCGATACATCGGATACACGGCGATGGCCGCCGCGCGCAGGCCGTAGAGTTCTTCGTAACTGGGGAGCTTGGGCCGGGCGGAAAACCCGCGCAGCGTCAGCCCGTTGGCCTGCGGTTCTTCGGCCAGCAGTTGGCGTGCCTGAGCCACGAACTGGTTGACCAGCTCGGCCGTGCGCTGGCTAGGCGGGTCGGCTCCGCGGGCTTCCAGCGGAGGAACGCCGGTGGCCTGGGGGTCGGTGTCGTTGACCGCGTCGCCCAGCCCTTCCCCGCGCAGCACGAGCACAAAGCGGTGTTCGCGTACCGGCTCGACGAACAGCTCCACGCCGGGAAGCCGGATCGTGCGCAGCTTTTCCACCAGGCGGACGCACTCCTCGGTGGGAATCCGGCCGGCGCGGCGATCCGTGATGTTGCCCTGGGCGTCCAGCGTGCAAAAGTTCCCGCGGGCAGCCACGTCGTGTTCTTCCAGATGGAAGCCGATGCCGGTGGCTTCCAAGGCTCCGCGGCCGATGAGGAAGCGCAGCGGATCGTAACCGAACAGCCCCAGGTGGCCCGGCCCGCTGCCCGGCGTGATGCCCGGCTTGACCGGGATGCTCATTCCCAGCGTGCCTTCTTGGGCCAGACGGTCCAGGTTGGGCGTGCGGGCGGTTTCCAGCTCGGTTTTTCCGCCGGGCTCCAGCGGCAGCCCTCCCAGGCCGTCGGCCACCAGCAGCAAGATCTTGCGGTCGTTTTTTTCCACCAGGGATTTGAGCACGTCGTGCCAGTCCATCACTTGGTTTCTCCGCTAAAGAGGAGCGGTTGCGGCCCCGCGGGCCGGTGCTCTCGATTCTGGCCCCTGGCGGCGTTTTGGCAAGGGAGTCGCCCGAATCGGCACGTGTCGTAGCTATTCAGCTTCCCTACTCCCAAGTACACTGGCCGGTAAGAGTGGGGGGAATCCGCCCAGGGCTGCCAAAGAGGCGCCCAGCTCCCCCGACTCTGGCACAGTGGAACTTCAGCCCCAAAGACTGCAAAGCACGGCACCATGATGCGACAAGCGTTCCGACGATGGTTCCTTCTGGTGGGTTTTGCCCTTCTGCTTTGTGCGGGGGCGGTTCGGGAAGTCCGGGCCCAACGGGACCTGAAGCACATTCCCGATCCCGACCCGGCCAAGGAACAAGCCGCCCTGGTGGTCGATCCGCAGTTTGAGCTCAATCTGTTTGCCGCCGAGCCGCAGGTGGTCAAGCCCATCCACATGAACTTCGATCCGGCCGGGCGGCTTTGGGTGGCCACCAGCCAGGTGTATCCGCAGCTCAAGCCGGGCCAGAAGCCGGACGACAAGATCATCGTGCTGGAGGATACGGACGGGGACGGCCGGGCGGACCGCAGCACGGTGTTCGCCCGGGGCCTGCTGATTCCCACGGCCGTGCTTCCCAGCGGACGCGGAGCCTTCGTGGCCAACAGTTCCGAGCTGCTCTATCTGGAAGACACCGACGGGGACCTTCGGGCGGATCGCCGCCAGGTGGTGCTGGCCGGCTTTGGGGTGGAGGATACGCACCACATCATTCACACTTTCCGCTTCGGCCCGGAAGGCTGGATGTACTTCAACCAGTCCATCTACATCCACAGCCACGTGGAAACCCCCTGGGGCGTGCGCCGCCTGGGCGGCGGGGGCATCTGGCGTTACCACCCGCCCACGCAGCGGCTGGAAGTCTTTACCCGGGGGCTGGTCAATCCCTGGGGACACGCTTACACGCCCACGGGCCAGTGGTTTGCCACGGACGGGGCGGGGTTCGAAGGGATCAACTACCTGTTTCCCGGGGCGGTGTTTCTCTCCGCGCCTGGGGCAAGGCGGGTGTTGCACGGGCTCAACCCCGGCAGTCCCAAACACTGCGGCCTGGAACGGCTAAGCGGCCGCCACCTGCCGCCGGAGTACGTGGGGGATCTGGTCACGAACGATTTCCGCGGCCACCGCGTTTGCCGGTTTCGGCTGGAAGAGCACGGCTCGGGCTACCTGTCGCGCGAGTTGCCCGAACTGATAAAGACCACCCACGCGGCGTTCCGGCCGGTGGACGTGAAGATGGGGCCCGACGGAGCCATCTACATTGCCGACTGGTACAACCCGATTATCCAACACGGCGAGGTGGACTTCCGCGACCCGCGCCGCGATCACAAGCACGGCCGCATCTGGCGTCTGGTGGCCCGGGGGCGCAAACTGCTGCCGCGCCGCGATTGGACCCAGGCCGGCGTGGACGAACTGCTCCAGGCCCTCGGAGCCCCCGAGGACCTGACCCGATACCACGCCCGGCAAGTGTTGCGAGAGCGTCCCCGGCAGGAAGTGGCCGCGGCGTTGGAGGCGTGGGTGGCCCGGCTTCCTGCGGGCGCCGAAGGCGACCGGCTGCGGCTGGAAGCCCTGTGGCTTTACCAAGGGTGGCACCAGTGTCCCCGGTCGCTCTTGGCCCGGGTGCTGGAAAGCGCCCGGCCGCAGGTACGAGCCGGAGCGGTGCGTGTGCTGGGGCAGATGCTTTCGGTGGTGAAGGACCCGCTGCCGCTACTGGCCAGGGCGGCGGAAGATTCCCACCCGCTGGTCCGCCTGGAAGCCGCCTGTGCCCTGGCGGGAGTGAATGACCCGCGCGGGTTCGATTTGCTGGTGCGGATTCACACACGCGGGCTGGACCAGTACCTGGACTTCGCTCTCTGGCAAGCGTTCCGCCGAACGCAGGACGTGTGGCTGCCGCGGCTGCGTCAGGCCGAACTGAAGCGGTATCCGGCTGCCGGGCTGCTGTTCGCCCTGAAAGCGGTGGATTCGGCGGAAGGGGTGCCGGTGGTGCTTCGTTTGCTCTCCCAGGCCAGGCTTGCGCCGGAAGAAACTTCCCAGGCGCTGCGGCTGCTGGTACGGCACGGCTCGGCCCCCCAGTTGGCCCAGGTGTATCGGACGGCCACGGGGGACCAGGAACTACCGCCATCAGTCCGTGTGGCCCTGCTCAAAGGGCTGGCCCAGGCGGCCCGAGCGCGGAGGCTGGTGCCGCAGGTGGATCGGCGCCCGTTGCTGGACCAATTGCGCCGCTGGGCCGAGGCTCCGGCAGAACATGCCGCGGAGCTGGTAGCCGCCTTGGAACTGCTTGCGGCCTGGAAAGAAGGCAAAGGGGCCACGACGGTGGTGGAACTGGTTCGTTCGTCGTCCGCGCCCCCGCAGGTGCAAGCGCAGGGCTTACGCACAGCCGCCGCGTTGCAGTTGCCCCCGTGGCGCAAACTGGCCCACGAGGCACTTTCGCCGAAAGCCGACCCCCGCGTGTTGCAGGCCGCTCTGGAAGTGCTGCTCCAACGTGCTCCGCGCGATGCCGCCACCGCGGCCGTGGAGCTGCTGGGCCGCTGGCCCGAGGACCGCGATCCGACCGTGGTGTTCCAGGTGTTCCTGGCCCGACAGAACGGAGCGGCCTTGCTGACCCAGGCCCTCCGGGGCAAACGCTTGCCCAAGGAAGTGGCCAAGGTGGGTCTGCGTCTGGCCCGCACCGCGGCTCGCGTGCCGCCGGAACTGGAAGCCGAGCTTCGCCGGGCAGGTGGTGTGGGCGAAAAGACCCCACCGCCAAGCAAGGAAGAAGTAGCCCGACTGGCCCGGCTCGTCCTGGACCAGGGGGATCCGGCCCGGGGCGAGCGCGTGTTCCGGCGAGCCGACCTGGCCTGCCAGCGGTGCCATGCCATCTCGGGGGCCGGGGGACGCGTGGGCCCGGACTTGACTTCCATCGGGGCAGCCTCGCCGCTGGATTACCTCATCGAAGCCGTGCTCGTGCCCAACAAGGCCATCAAGGAAAACTACCATTCGCTCGTGGTGATCGACTCGCAAGGGAAAATCCACACCGGCATTCGCGTCCGCGAAGACCAGCGCGAGCTGGTGCTGCGCGACGCCGAGGATCGCCTGGTCGTGATTCCCAAAGCGCAGATTGAAGAACGAGCCCAGGGCCGTTCGCTCATGCCCGAAGGTCTGGCCGAGCAGATGACCCGGCAGGAACTAATCGACCTGCTGCGGTTCCTGTACGAGCTGGGCCGCTTGGGCCCCTACCAGGTGAACCGGGAGCCGTGGATTCGCACCTGGGAAGTGCTTCAGCCCACCCGACGCGTGCTCTATCTGATACGGCGACAGAGCCTGCAACTGGCCGCCCAGGACCATCCGGAGTTCTCATGGAAGCGCATCTATAGCACGGTAGCCGGCACGCTCCCGCGGGAAGAGGTACCCGTGCTGCGGATCCAGGGGTCGGGACGGCATCTGGTGGTGCTGCGGAGCGAAGTCACCCTGGACCAGCCGGGCCGCGTGGTGCTGGAAATTCCCCGTACCCGTGGGGTACAAATGTGGGTGGACGGCCAGCCGCGGCAGGTGCAAAAGCGGTTGGCCCTGGCGCTGGATCGCGGTCGGCATCGGTTCTGCTTTGCCGTGCCGGTGGAAACGTTCGCCCCTGCCTGGGGAGCGAAGCTGTTGCTGCAAGGCGGCGATTCGGCTCCTTAGAGTCCGGCCGGAGATTTTGTATGACAGGGCAGAACTCAGGGCCGGAATACGTTAGCATCGTGTGTCCGGTCTGCGAGACGTCGAACTTCTTCCCTGCGTCGCAAGCGGGCCAGACGCAGCCGTGCGAGTTTTGCGGCAATCTGCTCACGGTGCCCCAGCCGCCTCCGCCCCCGAAGGAAGAGCCCGGACAGGGCGAGTCGGAATCAATCCCGCTGGCCAAGGACCAGTGGTGGCAGGACGAAAAGATTGTCGGTCTCCGCGTGGTAAAGACCACGTGCCCGTTGTGCGAAACGCTGGTTTCCGCCCCTGCGGAAAAGGCCGGCCAGGAAGTCCCTTGCCCGGATTGCGGCCGCATGGTGCTGATGCCCCAGCCGGTGGACGATCCGGGCATGATCTACGGCGAGGCGGTCCCCTACGCCGTGGCAATGGACCCACAGGAAGAATCCTCCGAGGAACCAATCGAAGCCACCCCAGTGGTGCCCGATCGCCGCTCGGCCATCCTGGAACGCGTGCAGCGGCGTCCTCCACCGGAACCGGCCGAACCCCCGCCAAGTACCCCGGTGGAGGAGGCGCTGGCGGCCTGGAAGACCCGAATGGTCGAGCTGCCCCCCTGGGACCTCGTGCGGGATTTGCTTTTGTTCCCTTGGACGACCCCGGCGGCTTTCAGCGGACTGCTAAGCTATCTGATGTTCCAGGTTCCCTTGTTGTTGGGGATGATCTGGTTGGCGGTCAACAGCATCATTTTCTACGGTTTGATTCGCCACTTGGCTCAGGCCGCGGCGGTTGCACCGGCCACCTATATCCTTGGGGGGTGGTTTCCGTATCTGGTGGAGGCGGGTTTCAACGCGGGACCAAAACTGGAAGACGGAGTGGACCTGGACCCGGGCGAATGGGTTGCGGACACGTTGCAAGTCGCCTGGTACTTAATCCTGGGAATGGCCGCCACGGTGGCTTTGACCTTCTGGTTTCTGTTCTTTCTTCCCCAATGGGCGATCTTTGCCATTCTCGCCGTAAGCGGCTATCTCTGGATGCCGCTGCTGATGATTGGTTCCCAGGTAAGCGAAAATCAAACCATCCCCGTCGTGCCGGCCGTTTTCCAGAGTGTGGTGGCCCTGCCCGGCACCTGGCTGGCTACCTGGCTGGTGCCGGTGGTGTATCTGGCGGCACTGACCGTGCTGCTGGAAGTCGCAGCCTGGCTGAGCTTCTGGGCCTTTTGGGCCCTGCTGCCTGTGGTGTTTGGCTGGTGGTTCATGCTCTGGGGACGATGGATCGGGTGGTGCAGCTCGCGGATCGCCCCGTTTTTGATGGAAGTGATGGGGCGTTCCGGCCCTTCTGAGTTTGTCCCGTAGGCTCGGGCCCGACCGGTCGGAACAGCCGCTTGGCCGCTTTGGCGTGCCGCGTCCCTCTGCTGCGAGCAAGCCCTGCTGGGGGGCGCTTTTGCTTGGAGATGCGGCGGCGAGACAGTACATTGTAAGGAGGGAGGAAAGGGGCATTGCCGGTTAGGTTCACTTCGCCTGCGCAGGCCTCTTTCTGAGGAACAGAGAATGTCCACTCACGGTTCCCCGGCCCCGCCTCCGCCGGAAGGAGGACGCCGCCCCCCAGTCCCTCCGAGTCCAGCACCTCTGCCCCCGGGAAGGAGCAGAACGGCAGTGCCCTCTGGCCCCCCGCGGGCGGTGCCGAGGGCTGTGAGCCCTGCCCGACCTGTGGCCGCGTCGCAAACCGTCCCGCCCCATCTGCCCGAGGACGAAGAGGACAGGGTACTTCTGTTCCGGCAGTTCCTCGCCGCTTCCCCGCCCTGGATGCTAAGCATGGTGCTGCACTTAGTAATGATGATCCTGCTGGGCATTTGGGTCTTCACGCCGCCGAAAAAGCCGGTCCTGGAAGCCCACTTCTACCACGATCAGTTGGGCGACGAAGACGCCGACGACCTGGTCGATTTGAATCTGAACGAGCCGGTCGATGAATCCGTTCTTACTCCCGAAAGCACGCTGGAAGTGGACGACCCCTTTGCCGCTCCGCCGCAGTTGGAGTCGGTGTTCGAGACCGCTCCCGGGGCCACCAGCGACATCGCCGCTCCCCAGATCGGCATGGCGTTGATGGGCCGCAGCGAAGGGATGAAGCGGGCGTTGCTGCGCCGTTACGGAGGCACTCGACTCAGCGAGGAAGCAGTCCGCCGCGGGCTCAAGTGGCTGGCCCGCCAACAGCAAAAAGACGGCGGCTGGAGCCTGACCGGCCCTTACAAAAACGGGGGCTACCGCGAAAACCGCGTGGCCGCTACCGCCATGGCCCTGCTGGCTTTTCAGGGCAGCGGCCACACGCACCGCCGGGGAACTTACCGCGACCAGGTTGCCCGAGGCATCAAGTGGCTGCTGGCCCGCCAACGCAAGGACGGCTCGTTCCCCGTGGAAAGCACCAGCCACACCTTCTACACCCAAGGGCAGTGCACCATTGTGCTGTGCGAGCTGTACGGAATGACCAAGGACCCCAAGCTGCTCGATCCGGCCGAACGAGCCGTGCAGTACTGCATCAAACACCAGGCTCCCCTGGGCGGATGGCGTTACAAGCCGGCCATCGACAGCGACACTTCGGTCACCGGCTGGGTGCTCATGGGCCTGCAAAGTGCCCGCATGGCCGGCATCAGTGTCCCGGACGAAGTGTTCCGGAAAGCCAGCTCGTTTCTCGACCGTGTTGCCGCCAACGACGCCCGCGACCGCTATTCCTACCAGCCCGACGAAGAACCCACCCGTGTGATGACGGCCGAGGCGCTGCTGTGCCGCCAGCACCTGGGCTGGCCCCGCAACCACGAAAGCCTGCAAAACGGCGTGCAATACCTGCTGGAACCGCAGAACCTGCCTCAGTGGAACGATAGCGAACGCAATGTGTACTACTGGTACTATGCGACTCAGATGATGCATCACATGGGTGGCGACGCCTGGAAAAAATGGAACTCCATCATGCGCGACCTGCTGGTCGAACACCAGACCAAGGAAGGGCCCGAAGCGGGCAGTTGGGACCCCCGAAGCGACTACTGGGGCCCCCAAGGCGGCCGCCTCTACGTAACCTGCCTTTCGATCTACATCTTGGAAGTCTATTACCGCCACCTGCCGCTGTATACCGACCTGCGTCTCTGAGGGCCACACGGCGTTGCGGTCGGCGAGGAGAGTTCCTGCCGTTCGTGACGGGGGACTTCGACCGCTGTTCGAACCCCCGGGCTTACGAAGAAGCCTGCTCGGTGGTTTGTTGGTCCAACAAGATGCAGCTTTCCCCCGCGGCGGCCGGAAGGACGAAGATTTTGCCGTCGCCCATGCGCCCGGTGCGAGCCGCCTGGACGATCTTGCGAATGATCTCCGGGGCCCGGGTATCGTCTACCCAAAGGGAAATTTCCACCTTGGGCAGAAAGGCTAGCGAGTACTCCGTGTCCCCGTAGGCGTCCAGGTAGCTTTTCTGGCGGCCGTAGCCTTTCACTTCGCGCACCGTGCAGGCTTCCAGCGGCGCGCGGCGCAGGGCCTGGAGCACCCGTTCGGCCAGGAACGGCTTGACCACGGCGATAATCTGTTTCACGGGTTCCCCCGGTTCGCAGCGGGTGGTCAGCTCCAGAAGTTCTCGCCGTAGAGGTTCAGCGGCGGCTGGGTTACCACGTCGATGTCGCCGTAAACCCGGGTCTGGCAGGCCAGCCGCATCTTGTCCTCGTTGCCGATGTAGGCAAACGACAGGGCCAGCCGCAGCCGCTCGGGCAACGTCATGGGATTGGTGTTCTCGCGCCCCTTGGTAATCAGCACGCGGCAGGACCCGCAAAGCGAAAATCCGCGGCAGTTCAGGTACTTGTGAATGCCCGGGTACAGCTCCACTCCGGCCTTGAGGGCCTCGCGGCGGAGGTTGGCCCCCTCGGGCACTTCGACCTGTTTTTTCTCGTTGACAAAATTGACGATGGGCATGGGACATCCCTTTCGGCAACGACGCGATTGTCGATTCCTGCACCGGGCCCAGGAAGCCTTTGCGGCGGATTCTAACCGGAACGGCCCCGTGCGCCAAATGGTCCCGTTCGGGCCGGCAGGAGCAATCGCTTTTCCACCTTGTCAAGCTCGGTGGGGTTGGGCGATTTCGATGGAAAATCTGCGCAACGGACTGATTTGACGGCCCTTTTGTTCTTCACGGACGACTTAGCCATGCCCGCTCAGCCCGTTCGTTTGTTGCAGCCCTGGAATGGGAATCCTCAATGGCACAAGGGGCAAGCATTGGATAGAATGGCGAAACAGGAATCCCTTTCCCTTCCCGTTACTCCATCGCGTAGCCCATGACAAGGCCCGGCTCGCTTCTGCGAAGCTGGGCTTTTTCTGTTCTGGCGCTGTTTCCGACAGGGTTCGGACGGCAACGCGGGGCTTCGCTCCGGCAGCGGGGCACGCTATGCTGGCGGGAAATCCCGCCCGGTTCAGGTGCGTCCTCCCCGCGGCGTTCCTCCAGTTGCAAGAGCGGCCTATGTTCACCGGACTGGTCGAGACGTTGGCTCCCGTGGTGCGTTTCGAGCACCGGTCGCCCGGGGCGCGGCTGGTGGTGGATGGCCGGGCGATTCGGCAGGGGGTGCAGATTGGCAGCAGCGTGGCGGTCAACGGCTGCTGCCTGACCGTGGTCGAAATGGAAGACCACCTGCTGCACTTCGACCTGGGCCCGGAAACACTGAAGCGAACCAATCTGGGTCGTCTGAAGGCCGGAGAGGCCGTGAACCTGGAGCGTTCCCTGCGGTTGGGCGATCCGGTGGGAGGCCATCTGGTCACCGGACACGTGGACGCCGTCGGAGAGGTGGTCCGCCGCGTGAACCAGCAGGAGTGGTCCACCTGCTGGTTCTCCTTCCCAGAGCAGTACCAGGGACACATTGTGCCCAAGGGCTGCGTGGCCGTGGACGGGGTGAGCCTGACGGTGGTGGACGTGGAACCGGGCCGGTTCAGCGTGATGCTCATTCCTCATACGCTGGCCGTTACCACGCTGGGCCGGCGCCGCGAAGGCGACGTGGTAAACCTGGAAACCGACCTGCTGGCCAAATACGTCGAACAACAACTGGCCCAGCGCCTGGGCGGCGAGCAGTCTTCCCGGCAAACTCCTGCGCAAGAGTAATTCCGGCCGTGGCTGGCAACGTGCGACAAACCCAACGCTACCTGACCCAGCGGCTCCGCCAGGCGGGCGTGCGGCCCAAGAACAAGTACGGGCAGAACTTCCTGATCGATCTGAACCTGCTGGAACTGCTCGTCCGCACCGCCCAGATCGAACCGCAGGACGTGGTGCTGGAAGTGGGCACCGGCACCGGCTCCCTCACCCAGCGGCTGGTGGAGCAGGCCCGGCACGTCATCTCCGTGGAAATCGATCCGCAGCTTCACCAACTGGCCCGTGAAGAACTCCACGGGGCCGAAAACCTGACGCTGCTGTGCCAGGACGCTCTGAAGAACAAAAACCAACTGGCCCCCAACCTGCTGGAAGAAGTAGAGCAGCAGTTGAGCCAGGGGGCGGGCCGTTTTCTGCTGGTGGCCAATCTGCCCTACTGTGTGGCCACGCCCGTGATAAGCAATCTGCTTGCGTTGGCTCGGCCTCCGGAGACGATGACCGTCACGATTCAAAAGGAGCTGGCCGACCGCATCACGGCTTCGCCCGGCACAAAGGACTACGGAGCGTTGAGCGTGTGGGTGCAGTGTCAGGCCCACGCCCGGTGCGTGCGGACGCTGCCTCCTTCGGCCTTCTGGCCCCGGCCGGCGGTCAGCTCGGCCATCTTGCAGATCCAGTTCGTCCCGGAGCTTCGCAAGCGAATCCCCGACCTGGACTTTTTCCACCAGTTCGTGCGGCAAGTGTTCCTGCATCGCCGCAAGTTGCTCCGCGGCGTGTTGCAAAGCCAGTATCGCAAGCAAATGCCCAAAGCCCGGGTAGACCAACTGCTTGCCGAACTAGAGCTGCCGCCCGAGTGCCGGGCCGAAGAACTGAGCGTGGACCAACTGCTCCGCCTGGCAGAACAATTCCGCCAGGAAGTACAGCGTTAGGGTACCAAGCCACTCGCCTTTGAACACACCAGCAGACGATCCTACTCGGTGCTTCGGCGAGCCCCGGCCAAAAAGGGTCCTGGGTTTTGTGGCTTGCGTCTTGGGCCGCCAGGAACTTACGGCGATCGCTCACCACGCGCCGCGGCAAGATTGCCGGCAGATGCCGTCAAGCAATGGGCTAGTCGAGCAATTTGGCGAGCCCCGGACTTCAGTCCGGGGAGAACCGGTGCTTTGGGTTGATTCTTGCCTTGGCACCGTGGCTACCGTCGGGAAAAGCGGTTTTTCATCTTCCGCGACTTGGCCGCGCGGCGTTTTTTCTCGAAGCGTTTGTCCAGCTCTTCGAGCAACTGCTCCTTGGTGTAGATGCGGCCCGTGGGCTCCATGAAGTTCTTGCCGCCGGGGACGCGGGTCAGCATTTTTTGGAGATTCTTGCCTCCTTTGTCGGTGGCCATGTACTTGATGAGCTTGCTGCCGCCTGGTTCGTTGATGAGTCGGCTCAGAATCTTCTTGCCGTCGGGGATTTTAATCAGCCGGTCCATGATGTCGAAGGCGTGTTCGTACTTGGCCACGCGGCGCATGAACTTCCGACCGCGGGCGGTGTAGAGTTTTTCGGCCAGGTATTCGTCGTCCTGAACGGTGCGGATGAGGATGGTGCGGGCGTAGGGCACTTTCCAGCCGCGGCGGCGGAAGTCCTCAAGCAGCTCTTCCACGTGCGAACGGAGGATCATCCCCTGCGGTTCGTAGTCGGCCCGGCGGGCAAAGAACAAATCAACCGCCTTCTTGAGCTCTTCCCGGCTGGGAATCTTTTCCTTTTTGGCGGCCCGGGCGGCACTTTCTCCTGCAAGCAGCAGTGCCAGCACTCCCAAGGCCAGGCAGCACGAAGTGTTCCAGCGGCTCATGAACTTTCCCCCCGTGGGTGGTCCGCGCAACGGCTTCTGTGGCCAGAGGGACGGCAAGCCCCCTATTGCCAGCCTAGCTTATAGATCGGTCCGCCCCGGGGGTGTCCTTCCTCTTTGGCTTAGCGGAGCCGGGGCGTCTGGGGATCGAACGGCCTGCGGTACTGGGCCACCTGGTCTCGGGGAACGAACTCGTAAACTTCGTATCGCCGGGCGTAGAAGTGATCGGTATGCGGATTGATGGGAAACACGTCGTAGTTGACCAGGGCGTAGTGCGCTTGCATCTGCTGCAACCAGCGGCGCAGTGCCGCCCGATCGTAAGGTACATGCTGGGCCGAAAGTACCACGCAGCGAAGCGGATGGGCCGCCGATACCTCGTGCCACCGGGGCGGCTCCCGGCGCCGGTGCCTGGGGGAATACAGGTGCATGTAGCAGCGGTACTCTGGTGCAAAGGAAGTCCACCGGCCGCCGAACAGTTCCCGGCCCAGCTCGGTTTCCACGCAAACGACCTCGGCCTGGTAGCTCATTTGGGTCCAGAACCAGCGGGCGAAATGGTCGTGGTCCCGGTCGTAGGGCGTCTTGTACGGTTGCATGGCCATGTGCAGTAGCAATCCGGCTCCCAGTGCCGCCGTGGAGCCGACGCCGACCCACAACAGCCGGGGGGCCTTGAGCCACACGGCCAGGCGGTGCAGCAGCCAGGCCCAACCGACCGAGGCGACCAGAATGATTGCCGGGGCCAGGTAGAGCATCGTGCGGGCGCTGGCCCCGTACGGATAGCGGCGCAGCGTAGCCGCTACCAGGGCCAAGCCGAAGGGGGCCAGAAACAACACGAGCAACGGCCGCGTGCGAGGGTGGCGCGCCAGGACCGCCAGCCCGAGGATGAATCCCACCGTGGTGAGCGTGCTTCCTCCGTCCTTGCCGCCTAGGGGGTAGGAAAACATCCGGCCGAAGTGGATCTTGACGAACCACAAGGGCAGCCGGGCCGGTTGGCTCCAGGGGGGGAACGCCTCGCGCCACCAGGCCGCCACGCCGTGGCTCACCTCGGGCGTGTAGTGCCGCTTGATGAACACCAGCATCAGCAGCCCAAACGCCGCCACCAGCACCACGTTATAAACCAGCCAGGGCACAAGCAGCCGAGCGTGCCAGCCGGCGCGGCGCCAGAAGACCCACAACACGAACAGGCTCACGCCACCGGCCACGAAGACCACCGGCAGCGAAAACACCAGCGCCACCGGCACCACCGGTACCAGCAACCAGAGCCACCTCGCTTGCCGGGGCGTCTGATACCAGCGCAGGGCCAGGGCCAGCAGCAGGACCGACATCAACAGGTCGCAGGCGTATTGTTTCACTTCGGCGCCGTGGCGGATCGGGTAGTACGCCACGGCCAGCGTGCCCACGGCCAGCACCAGCGGCCAGCCGTTCATCAGCCGCGAAGCCACCCAGGCGAACAGAAACAACCCGGCCAGCGAACAGAGCGTGGGAAACAAGTGCAGGCTCCAGGCCTGAAAGCCCAGCAACTTCACGGCGGCCAACTCGGCCCAAAGGAAGCCCAAGGGGGCGATCTGATGGTATTCCAGCGGGCGGAGCATGTCGGCAAACGAGCGGTCGATGAAGTTCACCGCCAGCATGCACTCGTCGCCCCAGAGCGGAAACGGCAGCGCGTACCGCACCACGCGAAGCACCACTCCCAGCACCAGCAACGCCGCCACCAATCGGCGCTGCCAGCGAGCATCGAGGCGAAACCCGTCGCGGCTCCAGAACTCTTGCGGCAGCAGTACGTCCGGTTGCTCGTGTTGCATGGTTCAAGCCGTCCTTGGCCAGCCGAGGAGTTGGGTCCGTCGAGGCGCCGACGCCGGCGGGGAATCAGTACCGCAGCACTTTCCGCAGAATCCACAAGCCGGCTGCCAGCATGACCACGTTGCCCAGCCAGACCACATAGGGGGGGAGTGTGCCGTTTTTGGCCTGTTGGACACCAAAGGCCAGCAGCGGGTAATAGACCAGCAGAACCGGCAGAAAACACAGGAAAAAGCTGCCCATCACTGTGGCGTTTCGCCGCCGGATGGCCACGCCGGAACCGACCAGGGCGAAGCAGAAACAACTGAACCCTCCGGCCCAACGCCGGGGCGGCTCGGTCCGTAGTCGGTGGTAGAGAAAGTACAGGTTGTCCCGTTCCCGATAGTTGGTCTTCCACTCTTTGGAAAACAAGGCGCCCAGATCCATCGCCAGCAGTTGGGTTACTCCTTTGAGGGCCAGTTCGTCTTCCAGTTCGCGGATATCCTGCTGTACCTTGACCAACTCCACCCGCACCTGCCGCAGCGAAAGCCAGGAGGGGCTGACCGTCCCGCCGACCGATTTGAACTGTTCCAGCGGGATTTCGCGCTCCATCACGTCGGGGAACCGGTAGGAGAGCTCCCCCTGCACGTCCACCCGGCCGTCGTAGCAGCGGAAGATGAGCACCTTGCCGTCGGAATCCAGCTCCGCATAGCGGCTGTTGATGGTGATGTTCTTCTTCCGCTTGCGGTCGTAGATGGAAATGACCGGCCGGATGAGCTTCTTGCCCTGGACGTCCTTCACGTTAATCGAAAACGCCGGGGTGCTGTACGACCGGTTCAACTGCAAACGGCTGTAGGCAATCTGCTCGATTGCTTCCAACACCACGCGGCGCACGCCGCTGCGGCCCCAGGAAACGGCAATATCGCTCAACAACACCGTAACCAGGCTCAGCACAAAGGACAGCACGTAAGCCGGCACGAGCACCGTCAAAGGGTTGATGCCCAGGCTCTTGAGGGCCAGCAGCTCGTTCGTGCCGGCAATCCGCCCGTACACGACCGAAACGGCAAAGAGCACCGTGCCGGGGATGGTGAACCGAAGCGCGTCGGGGAGCAGGTAGGGGACCAGCCGCAGCACCTGCGCACCACCCAGCCCTTCGCGCAGCGCTTCCCGCGCAATGCCAAACAACAGCACTAGCCCGGTCATACAGGCCAGAGCCATCAAGAACACCCGGAGCAATTCCCCCAGCACGTAGCGGGGGATGATGCGCGTCAGTCCGAACATGGCCTCCAAATACTGCGGCGGAGGCAGCCGGGGAGTCAAGAGCAGCTAGCACACGGTGCCAGCAGAGGCTGTGCCACGCGGAGGCCAATTGCCTGCGGAGAGTTTCGCTTTATGGGCTGGACTCCTGGTATCTTGAGCAAGTGCTTTTGCCGCCTGGGAGGTCAATCCAGAAAGCCTCGTTCTGCTGGCATTGCTGGCCGCACTCGAGTGGTGGCGTTGGCAAGCCTCCGGATAGAATCCGCCACCTGGGTTTGTCGCACCGAGAGAATCGGCTTTTCGAGATTCCGCGGATACCAGGATGCACCGCGAGTCCATTGCTGTTGTCATTCCGGTTTACAACCGCGCCACTTACGTTGCGCAGACGCTTGCTTCCGTGGCAGCGCAAACACGGCAACCGGACGAACTGATTGTGGTGGACGACGGTTCGACCGACGAGACGGCCGAGGTGGTCGCTCGCTGCCGGCGGCGGTATCGGTTGCCATTACGCTGGATTGCCCAGGAACACGCCGGCACCACCGTGGCGATGAACCGCGGGATTCAGGCCACCGACTGCACTCTGGTGGCCGTGCTCGATTCGGACGATATATGTCATCCCCGCCGACTGGAACTTCAGGAAAGTCTGTTCCGGCAGCGGCCGGAACTGGTGCTGGTCGGTTCCGCGATCCAGTGCATCGATGCCCAGGAAGCACCTCTGCATCGCCGTCGTGAAGCGTGCGACGATCTCTCCTTGCGGTTGCGTCTGCTGTTCAAGTGCCCGATGGCCCACCCGGCCACCATGCTGCGACGCGACGCCTGGCTGCGCGCCGGCGGCTACGACACCTCGTTCCGTTACGCTCACGACTACGAGCTGTTCAGCCGCATGGCACGCCACGGCCAACTGGCCAGCTGTCCCCAGGCGCTGTTGCAGTATCGGGTGCATCTGCACTCAATCACCGGGAGCCGCCAGATGGAACAACTGGCCGAAGTACGGCGAATCAGCATACGCAATCTGCTGGCTGCCGGTCTGGCCGATTCGGAACAGGAGGCCATGGTGTTACGGTTGTTGGTGGGTGTGGAGAAATACGCAGAATTGGGGCCCGGGCTTTCGCGGCGGAGACTGCTGGACCTGGCAGATCGCCTTTCGGAGCGGTTTTCCACCAGTCCGGACCCGAGGCTACGCCGCTGGACGCGCCGGGCGTACCGCAACGCGCTCCGCTATTCCCGCCCGCGGACAGAAGCCGACTCCACGCTGCGGCTCTGGTGGCGTGGGATGCAAGGCATGATTCTCCCCTTCCCGCGCAGGCGATTTCGCAAGTGTGGCTAACCCCCGTGCCTTCTGCACTCTGCTTCTCGTCTTGTCGTCTTGCCTCCGGATCGGGCAACGACACCCTCTGCTGCCTTCTTGGGATTGGGAATAGCGAGGAGACTGCTTGCCACAGGTCTGGACCACACCTGCAAATAGAGTGTGCTCTGCCGGTTTCGCTTGGGCAGTTTTTCGGTGTCGGGGTCAATTGGCCGCTGAGGAGAACTCCTGGGCCTCGCGGAGTGCCTGGAGGACTTCGCTCTCCGGCACGTTGTCGACCAGCTCCACGTGTCCCAGGCGGCTGGGGAGCACGAATCGCAATCGGCCGGCCTGGGCTTTTTTGTCGTGGTACATCAGCTCCAGCAGCCGGCGGTGGTCCAGGTCCGACGGCAGCCGGACCGGCAGGCCCAGTTGTTCCAGCAGTCGGGCCTGGCGCAAGCAGAACGGCTGGTCCACGCGTCCGAGCCGCCGGGCCAGCAGCGCCGCGCAGTTCATGCCCACGGCCACCGCTTCGCCGTGGAGCCACCGGGAATACTCGCCCGCGGATTCCAAGGCATGGGCGAACGTGTGGCCGTAGTTGAGCACGGCCCGATGACCCGAGGTTTCCCGCTCGTCGGCGGCCACCACCTGGGCTTTCAGTTGGCAACTGCGGGCGATGATTTGCCGGAGCACGTGCGGTTCGCGAGCCTGGATGGCCGGTACGTTCTGTTCCAGGTAGGCGAAGAACGCTTCGTCCAGAATCACGCCGTACTTGACCACTTCGGCCAGCCCGGCCCGGTATTGGTTTTCCGGCAGCGAGTCCAGCACGGCGGTGTCAATCAGCACGGCCAGCGGCTGCCAGAAGGCTCCGACGATGTTTTTCGCTCCCGGCAGGTTGATGCCCACTTTGCCCCCGACGGAACTGTCCACCTGGGCCAGCAGCGTGGTGGGCACCTGGACGAATCGCAGCCCCCGGGCGAAAGTGGCCGCCACGAATCCGGCCAAATCGCCGGTGACGCCGCCGCCCAGGGCCACGACCACCGCCCGGCGATCCACGCGCAACTGGAGCATCTGTTGCCAAAGCTCTTGGGCCTGGCGGACCGATTTGCTCTCCTCGCCCGGGGGGACGACCAGCCGGTGCACCCGGGGGGCCCAGGTGCGCAGGCTTCGCTCCACCGGCTCGGCGTAGAGTCGGGCCACGTTCGCGTCGGCCACTAGCACGGCGGCGGTAGTCGAACCGAGCCCGGCCAGCCGCGTGCCGAGCTGTTCCAGCAGCCCGGTACCAATCCAGATCGGATAACCGCCCTGGGGGAGCTCGACGCTCAGGGTTTGCACACCGTGTTGGTTCATCGGCCCGCGCCAAAGCAAAAGGACCCCGAGCCGCCCCTTACACCGAAACGCCCAGCCGCTGCAAGTCTTCCTCGGTGACGGTGATGACCCGGGTAAAGCCGGTGTGTTGCCGCTCGTAGGTCAGTTGGGCGGCCTGTTCCGGCTCGGCGTGCAGTTGGCGGGCGATTTCTTCCTTGCGTTCCGGGTCCCAGTGGTCGAACTGCTCGGGCCATTCGGTCCGCTGTTCGATCACTAGCGCCTCGCGGTACGGATCGTACTGGTTGGCCATGGCCGAGGGTTCCTTGCTCCAGGCAGCAGGAGGTTTGCAGGGAGAGAAGGTTCGGGGCCGGGGCCTCCGGCGGCGGAAGCCCGCTCCGGCCGTTTCATCTAAAAGCTACCCTGGGGCGCGGAATCTGAAAAGCACCGCCGGGGCGGATTTCGGCCGGGAAGCGCTCCGGCGGGCCGTGGCACCTTGCCGGCGGAGGCTCACTGCCGCCGCGGCGAAGGCTCCACGCGACCGACTTCCAACCTGGTGCCGAACTGCACCGGCTGTTGCACCGCCTGGTACCAGCGGCGGAGAAACTCCCGGCGGCGGATTTCCCGGGCGCCCATCCGCTCCATGTGTGGGGTCAGCATCTGGATATCCAGCACCTGGTAGCCGCGGGCTTTCAGGTGCCGGGTCAGATAGACGAGGGCCACCTTCGAGGCGTCGCTTACCAGGTGGAACATGCTTTCGGCGCTGAAGGCGGCGCCGATGCCCACGCCGTACACTCCGCCGACCAGGCGGCCTTCGTGCCACACTTCCACGCTGTGGGCGAACCCCAGTCGGTGGAAGCGGAGCATCGCCTGTTGCAACCAGGGCGTAAGCCAGGTTTCGCCCTGGCGGTCCGGAGCCTCGGCGCACCAGGCCAGCACTTCGGCAAACGCCTGGTCGCAGGTGATCTGGAACTTGCCGCTGCGGCAGGTACGGGCCAGGCGGCGCGAGATGTAAAGCTCGTCCGGTTCCAGCACCGCCCTGGGGTCGGGACTCCACCAGGTGAGCACGTCTTCCACCGGCCAGGCGAAGATGCCGTGGCTGTAGGCGTCCCAGAGCCATTCGGGGGTCAGCTTCCCGCCCAGGGCCACCAGTCCTTCGGCGTCGGCTGCTTCGGGCCGGGGGAAGAACCGGGGGCGAGGCTTCCACGGCGGGGGGCGAAAAGCGAGCATGGCAATGGTGCCCCGGTGGCGAATCTTCAGCGCGGGTCGGGCCGCGGCTGGCTGTTGCGGAAAAACTGCACCGTTTCGGCCACGGCCACGAACACGAAACGCATGGCCGTGTAGTGGCCGCAGTCCCACCACTGGATAGGCGGGCGGCCCGCTGCTTCCCACAACGCCTTGGTGCAAGCAGGCGGGATCAACTGGTCGTAACGGCCGTTGATCATCAGCACCCGCCGTCGGCGCAGCCGCTCGGCGTGATAGGCCGGATCGACCGCCTGCATGATCCGCAGCACTTCCTGAAGCGAAAGCCCCTGCTGGGCAATCCGGCGGCGAACCGGAGCCAGCTCGGGACTTTGCCAGTTCAACTGCCGCAGGTCTCCTCCGGCCAGAAGCAACAGGGCGTTGTGCAGCCGCGGTTCCATGGCTGAGGCCAGCGCGGCCGTAATCCCGCCCAAAGAGATGCCGAAGACGCCCAGCCGCCGGGGGTCCACTTCGGGGCGTTGGGCCAGCCAGGCCCCGGCGCGGCGGATGTCCAGCACCGCCTGGGTCATGGCCCGGACCGACTGATGCGGATCCGGCCCGATGGCTCGCCGCGGTCCTCCGGGAGCGTAGCGCGGTCCGTAGTGCGGCAGGACGAGAAACAGGGCGCACACGCCGTTGTGGGCCAGCGTGCGGCAGAACAAGCGCAGTAGGTCGAAATCGCCGCCCAGGATGTGCAGCCCCACCACGGCCGGATACGGCCCCTTTCCGCGCGGCCGGTAGTATTCGCACACCACCGTGTTGTTCTGCGGCCAGCGGGTCTTAACCGGCGAGGGGAACCGCAGCCGATAGACTTCGATTTTTCGGGAAACCGTCTCCAGCGGCTCCAGCTCGTAAGGGAAGCGATGCGGAGCCAGACGGAACCGGGCCGGAAGCTCCCGCTGAGCTTCCAGCGGAACGAACTCCACCGTGCCGCGCTGAACGGCAGCCGGAGCCGCGGCGTCTTCTCCGCGGCAGGCGTTCCGAGGCCCTAGCGCCGCCCCTGCCGCCAGCACTGCCAGCAGGGCCAAGGCCGTCTTTCGGCACAACGGGCAAGCAGCTACCATCCACATTCCTTTCGCGGTTGTGGAAACGCCCCCCAAGTCCAGCTTACCGGCCCCATGGAGCCCTGTCAGCACGTTCACTTGCCTGAGCCGTGGAACTGGTCCCCTGCGCCTTCGCTGGGGCTGGAAGGGCTTTGCCCCCGACGCGTGCTGGTGATCAAGCCGAGCGCTTTGGGCGACGTGGTGCAAACGCTGCCGGTGCTGAGCATGTTGCGCAAACGGTTCGCCGAGGCGGAGCTGGCTTGGGTCATCAAGAGCAGTTTGAGCCAACTGCTGCACCGGCACCCTTTGCTGGACCGAGTGCTGGTCTGGGACCACACTCCTTCGCGCCGTCGAGGATTTCTGCGGCTGCTGGGCCAGGTGCGCTGGGGTGGATTCGACCTGGTGATTGATCTCCAGGGACTGCTGCGGACTGGGCTATTGAGTCTAGCTTCGGCGGCTCGATACCGGGTGGGTTTTTCCAACGCCCGCGAAGGCGCCCGGTTCTGCTACACCCACCGGGTGCCGATTCCCACGCGCGACTTGCCCGCACTGGCCAAGTACGTGCTGGTGGCTCGGGCGCTGGGCTGCCCGGTCGATAACATTCCCGCGGCGATGATTCCGCTTCGGAGCGAAGACGTAGCCTGGGCCCGGGCCCAGTTGGCCCGGGTGCCTCGGCCCGTGGTGGCCGTCCATCCCGGGGCGCAGTGGCCCACCAAACGCTGGCCGGGGGAACGCTTCGCCCGCGTGCTGCACCGGTTGCAAGAAGCCACGGGAGCCGGAGTGGTGCTGGTGGGCGGTCCAGGCGAACGGAAACTTTGCACCCAGGTGGCCCAGACCCTGCCCGGAGCAGTGCTCAACCTGGCTGAACAGACCACGCTGCTGCAACTGGCCGCCGTGCTGCAGCAGGCCCAAGTGCTTTTGAGCGGAGACAGCGGGCCGATGCACCTGGCCGCCGCGCTGAACACCCCCGTGGTGGCTCTGTTCACTTGCACCAGTCCTCTGCGGGCCGGTCCGCACGGCAAGGGGCATCGCGTGCTGGCTGCACAGGTGCCCTGCGCTTCCAGTTACCGGAAGCGTTGCCGCAGCCTCTGCTGCATGGAGGCAATCAACGAGGAGCAGGTTTTCCGGGCATTGCGGGACCAATTGGCCCGGTGGGGGCCGAGACGGCAGGCCGGCTGAAGTTCGGTTTTCGCGGCCCTGGGGGCGTTCTACAATGGGCCGAAGCGGGCACGTGCGAGAAACGATCATGGCTTCCCGACAAACCTGGATTCTGGTCGGTGTGCTGGTGCTGGGCGCTTTGGCCCTGGTGGCCGTGGCCGTGGTGCCGCTTCCGCAGGAGAACGTGCCCCGGGTTTCCGGGCAATCGCCGCGCGACGCTTCCCTTCGCAGGCGGACGACCAAGGTGGACTGGTCCCAGGTTCCCATCGACCGGCAGCGGGTTTACGGCTACCTGAAACAGATATGCGCCCTGGGGCCTCGGCCCAGCGGCTCGCCCGGAATGCAACGGCAGATTGCCCTGCTGCAAGCGCATTTCCAGAATCTGGGCGCCCAGGTGCAGCAGCAAAGCTTCGTGGTGCGGCATCCGCTGGACGGCACGCCGGTGCGGATGACCAACCTGCTGATTCGCTGGCACCCGGAACGCAGCAGTCGCGTGCTGCTTTGCGCCCATTACGACACGCGCCCCTACCCGGACCGCGACCCGGTCGATCCCCGCGGCACGTTCCTCGGAGCCAACGACGGAGCCAGCGGCGTGGCCGTGCTGATGGAGTTGGGGCACCACCTGGGCAAGCTGAAGCTGCGCCACGGGGTGGACTTCGTGCTGTTCGACGGCGAGGAGTTCGTCTTTCGCGAAACGGATCGCTATTTCCTGGGTTCGGAGCACTTTGCCCGCCACTACGCCCAATCGCGGCGCAAGTACCGCTACCGCTGGGGCGTGCTGCTGGACATGGTGGGCGATGCCGATCTGGCCATCTACCAGGAAGCCAACAGCATGCGCACGGCGGCCACGCGGCGTCTGACCCGGTCCATCTGGAACACCGCCCGGCGCCTGGGCGTGCGGGAGTTCGTGCCCCGGATCGGCTACGAGGTGCGCGACGACCACCTGCCGCTGAACGAAATCGCCCGCATCCCCACCTGCGACGTGATTGACTTCCACTACCCCTACTGGCACACCCGGCAGGACGTGCCGGAAAAATGCTCGCCGGAAAGTCTGGCCAAGGTGGCCTGGGTGATGCTGGAGTGGCTGAAGCGTTTGCGATGAAAGGCTTGCCATGGCTGGAGTGTGGCCCCTTGTCGTGCCCGCGGCGCTGGTTCTGCTTTCGGTCGGCCTGATCTGGTGGCACTTTCGCCAATGGGACCGCTTTCGCCAGGAGCTGACCGAGCCGCGCGACCGCGATTACTACCGCCGCCGCTTACGACGCCGCGTGCAAACCAGCGGCATGGTCGGCGCCCTGGGTGTGCTGATGGGGGTGGGGCTGCTGATTCCGCCCCGGCAGTTCCCCAATCTGTTCGTCTTTTTATGGATTGGGGCGCTGTTGCTGCTGCTGTGGATTGTGCTGCTGGCTCTGGCCGACTGGCTGGCCGCCCACCAGTACCATGCCCGGCTGCGGCACGATTTTCTGGTACGCCGCGCGGTGCTGGAAGCCCAGGCGAAACGGGCACGCGAGGAGCTGGACCGCCTTGGCGGCACGAACGGCACCGGCCGCAACGGCAAGCAGCAAAACGCTTCGTCTCCCCAAGACGAGCAGGCATAATGGAACCGCCGTAGCGTTCGCTGCCGGTTAGTCGAGAAAGGCCCGCCCGCTTGCCGCCTTCGAGGAAGGAACTCTTGATGGAACCTGCCCGGATGGCCATCGCCTTGTTGCCGCTGGCCTTGTACTTGTTCGCCCTGGGGCTGGTCCACCTGCGAGGCCGACCGCAGGTCGTCTCCGGGCCGAGGGATCGCCTGGCCCTGGGGTTGGCCATAAGCGGACTGGTGCTCATCGGACCGGTGGAGCTGCTGCTGCCGCCTCTGCTGGTGGCGCAAATGGGACCGCTGGTCTGGATCGCCATTGTGGTGGTCTTTCTCTCGGCTTGGGTCGTGCTGGCTTTTTGGGCTCCGCTGCGGATTGTCATCTACAATGTTTCAGCCGAAGAGCTGCACGCCTGGCTTTCGCAGGTGTGCCGGGATTGGGACCCGCAGGCCCAGTGGCTGGGCAACGTGCTTTCGCTCCCCTCGGTGCCGCTGCAACTGCTGGTGGACTACACCCCCTGGTCGCGCACGGCGGTAATCCAACACCACGGAGGCCAGGCCGACCTGGAGCTGTGGTTCCGGTTGCAAGAACGATTGCGACAGTCGGCTCGGGCGCTGCCCCGCCGGGCCGCTCCCCAGGGCGCGCTGCTTGTTTCGTTGTCCCTGCTGCTGGTCGCCGCGGTGTTGCTTGCCTGGCAGCGGGATTTTTCCGGCGCGGTGCGCGAGCTGGTGCAGATGTTCGGGCTGGGCTGATCGGCAAGCGTCCCTCTGGCATGCGGAGCAGACGCACCGATGCGGCGATTCGCCTCCACCGCCGAGCTTCAGCAGGCCGTGGGCGAGGAACTGGGCTGTAGCCCCTGGCTTGTGGTCGATCAGGCGATGATCGACCAGTTCGCCCAAGCCACCGGCGACCGGCAGTGGATTCACTGCGATGCCGAACAAGCCCGACAACACTCGCCCTATGGAACCACGGTGGCCCACGGGTTCCTCACCCTGGCGCTGTTGCCCCGGTTGCTTGCTTCGGCGTTCGAGCTTTCCGGGGCACGGATGCTCGTCAACTACGGGCTGAACCGCGTGCGTTTTCCGGCTCCGGTGCCGTCCGGTTCCCGGGTGCGGCTGCGGTGTCGCCTGGCCGAGGTAAGACCCCACTCTGACGAAGCGGTTACGCTCGTGCTGGATTGCACCGTGGAAGTCGAAGACCAGCCCAAGATTGCCTGCGCGGCCCAGTGGCTCGTGCGCGTGTTCTGGGCTCGGGACGGCGAGCCTGCCGGCTGATGCTGCGAGTTTGCCGGAAGCGTTGCCGTGGTCTTTTCTCGGGGACTGAAGTTTCCGGATTGCCGGAGTGCGTTTTTGTCCTCGGCTGCGGAGCGGACGTGGAATGGGGTTTCCGGTGCCGCACCGCTCTGCGAGCCATCCGGACTGTACCCAATCAGCCCGGCTTCACGTCGCACTCCAAGTAAAGAACGGGCAGCCGCGCCTTGTAGTGCGACTCGCGTTGTGGCCCTCTGGCCGGAGCGGTATAGTAACCAGCAGGTGAAATTGCCTGGATTGTCCAGCCCCCCTGGGCCGCAAGGTTCTCCAGTTTCGGCAGCCTGTGTGGGCCGAGAGCTTCTTGTTGAACAGGAATCTGCAACCATGCGAAACCGGACAGCGGGAACATGGCTGCTGCTGGCGGCATTGTTGGGCTTTTTGGGCTGCACGGGGGCAAACGCTCCGCCGGGGGAGCAGGGGGCCTCGGTCGCCCAGTCCATCGGCGATGAAGCGGCGTCGGGAAAACCGGCTCCGCAGGGAGCTTCCTCGGCACGAACACAGCCGCAAGACCAAACTGCCTCCTCATCCAACTTGCAACCCTCTCCCGGTCCCAGCCAGAACGAACCGCAAGGGGAAAAGCCTTCCGGGCAAGAAAAACCGGCTGCTTCCCAATCGGAGCCTGAGCCTCAAAACGCTACCACGGGCTCTCAAGTTCAAGGTTCGCCGGACCGGCCCTTGACTCGCGGCGGAGTCCCTCCGGCCAAGGAGGACGTGCTGCTGCTTAGCTACCCCAACGACCCGGACACCATCAACGCCCTGACTTCCAACGACACGGTCAGCCGGGCCTGGCAGCAGTGGGTTTACGAAGCGCTGGCCGAAAGTCGGTTCGACGACCCGGACAAATGGGACCCCGCCCTGGCCGAGTCGTGGCAGTTCGACCAGGAAAAGCTGGAATACACCATCAAACTGCGCCGCGGCGTCAAGTGGCACCCGATCCGGTTTCCCAACGGCAAGTGGGTACGGGACAGGGAGGTAACCGCCTACGACGTCAAGTTCACCTTCGATTGCATCCTGAACCCCCATACGGAAGCGGCCGCCCTGCGCAGCTACTACCTGGACCCGGACGCCAAAAATGAAGAGGACCGCATCAAAATCCAGGTGAAGGTAATCGACAAGTACACGGTGAAAATCCGCTGGAAGAAACCTTACTTCATGGCCAACGAATTCACGTTAGGAATTCCCATCATCCCCCGCCACGTTTATTCCCGAAACGAACAGGGAGAGCCCATCTCGCTGGACTTCCGTTCCCAGGAGTTCGCTCAGGCGTTCAACAGCCACTGGGCCAACAACATGATGTGCGGCACTGGTCCCCTGCGGCTGGAAAAATGGGAGCGGAACAAGCAGGTGGTGCTGGTGCGCAACGAAGAGTACTGGGGCAAACCGTTCTACTTCTCCCACGTGATTTACAAGCAGATTACCAACCCTTCCACCGTGTTCCACCAGGTGCTCAACGGGGAGCTGGACTGGTCGGGCATTTCGGACCGCAATCTGTTCGTCCAAGGGTTGGAGCGTCCCGAGGTCAAGCAGGGAAAAGTGGTTGCCCTGAGCTATGAGTACATGGGCTATCGCTACGTCGGCTGGAACTTGACCCGGCCCCAGTTCCGCGACCGGGAGGTGCGTTGGGCCTTAAGCTACGCCACTCCTGTGGACAGCATGATTAAAAACATTCTGCACGGTCTGGCTGTTCGGGTTACCGGGCCGTTCCTGCCCAGCAGTCCGGCCAACGATCCGGAACTGAAACCGGTTCCCTACGACCTGGACAAAGCCCGGCAAATGCTCGACAAGGCCGGGTGGCGCGATACAGACGGGGACGGCATCCGCGACAAGGTGATCGACGGCCAGAAGGTCCCCTTGCAGTTCGAGCTGATGATCTACGCCGACAGTCCCATGTATCGGCGCATCGCCGAGATGATGAAGGATAGCTACCGGCAGATTGGGGTACAGATGCTCATCAGCCCGAACAAGTGGGCCCTCATGCTCCAGCGCCTGCGCAAACGCAACTTCGACGCCTGCATGTTGGGCTGGGCCCTGTCCTGGCGGGGCGACCCGTTCCAGATATGGCACAGCAGCCAGGCGGACCTGCCCGACAGTTCCAACGCCATCAGCTACCGCAACCCCCAGGTCGATAAGCTGATTGACCGCCTGCGTGTGACCATGGATCCGCAGGAACAATACAAGCTCTACCGGCAGATTCACCGCTTGATTTACGAGGACCAGCCTTACACGTTCCTCTTCCAGGACAAGGCCACCGTGATGCACCACGCCCGGCTGGAGAATATCAAGCTGTATCCCAAGCAGCGGCCACACGTGGATATGCGCGAGTGGTACAGCCGCCAGCCGCGGCTGTTGGGCCAGTAGGACGTGCAGGCGCGGGTCCCTTGCGGCGGCTCAGGCTCGCCCTAGCTCTTTTGCCAGGAACCGGAGCAATCCGTGTGGAGTTATCTGCTTCGTCGTTTGCTGTTGATGGTGCCCACGCTGTTCGGGGTCACCCTGGTTTCGTTTGCCGTGATGCAGATGGCCCCCGGCGATCCCCTGCTGCTGCAAAGCGGCGGGGAAGGCTCCCTGGCCCAACAGGGCGAAACCCGCGAAGCCTATCTGGTCCGCCGCCGCGATCTGAAGCTGGACAAACCGCTGTTTCTGAACCTGCGCTACTTCCAGGACTGGACCGACCAGGTGGCCCAGGCCGCCTGGTTCCTGGGCGTTCCGCGAGAACAACTGCCTGAAGAGCTGGTCCGGTTGGCCCGGGCTTCCGACGCCGAAAGCCGCGCCCGGCTCCGCTTCTTGCGCAAGCTGGACATCCCGCAGTTCGACACTCGCTGGCAGAAGTTCGCCGGACCGGAAGCGGATCGCTCCGACCCGCAGGTTCGGGCCGGACTGGCGGCGCTGGCTCGGGCCGTGAGCAACCACGTGCAGGTGTTTTGCGAAAACCTGGGCGACCACGGCGTGCCGGTGGCCATGCAGTTGCTGGAGCAGGCAAAAGATTCCCGGCAGCGGTTGGGACTGCTGCGAGCTTTGCGCTACATGGTGGTGGAACCGTTCCAGTTTACGTTTTCCCGGCCGCCTCGGCCCGAAGAAGCCCCAAGAGTGGAAGCCGTCTGGCGGCGCTGGTGGGAGCTGAACCGCAAGCGGCTGGGGCCGCTGGACCCGGAACGCAAAGCCGTCTTGCAGCGGCAACTGCAACAGCTCCTGCAAGCCCCGGACGACAACACGCGGTTCAATCTGCTGGAACAGGAGTTTTTGTTCGACGTAAGCGAAATGGGCTTTTTCGTACAGCGCCTGGTGTCTGAAGAAACGTCGCTGGAGGAGAAAGCCCTGTGTGCCCTGATTCTGAAACTCTACGTGCCCCGCCCGCTCAAGCTGGAAGTGAACGAAAAGTCCACTCCGGAAGAAATCCAGCAGGTAATCGAAAACTGGCGGCTCCACTACCAGCTCTACCGCCAGCGTTACGAGCCGAGCCTGGGACGGCGGCTGCTTTACCTGTTTACCGATACGCAGTACGCCCACATGGTCTATCGGCTCTTTACGTTCGATTTTGGACGTTCGACGCTGCGCACCCGCGAGCCGGTCAGCGAGCGAATCTGGAACGCCTTTGTCGTTTCGGCCCCGCTGATGGCCCTGAGCCAAGTGCTCATCTACCTGATTTCCGTGCCGGTCGGGGTCATCTGCGCCGTGAAGCACAACACCTGGGTGGACCGGACGCTTTCGCTTGTGTTGTTCGTGCTTTACTCCATTCCGGCTTACGTGGCCGGGATGCTGTTACTGTTGTTCTTCTGTTACGGCGACTATTTCAAGTGGTTCCCCACCGGAGGGCTCCACTCCGACGGGGCCGAGCAGTTGGGCACGCTGGCCTACTGGGCCGACTACGCCTGGCACATCGTGCTGCCCACGTTGTGCTTGACCCTCTTTTCGCTGGCCGCCTTGGCCATGTACAGCCGCACCAGCATGTTGGAAGTGCTGGGTCAGGACTACATCCGCACGGCCCGGGCCAAAGGGCTTTCGCAGCGAAAAGTAATCCTGAAACACGCCCTGCGCAACGCGCTAATCCCAATCATTACGCTCTTTTCCAACACGATTCCGGCCGTGCTGGGCGGCTCGGTGCTGATTGAATACCTGTTCAACATCCCGGGGATGGGGCGTTTGACCTTCGAATCGATTGAAAACAAGGACTATCCGACGCTGATGGCCCTGGTGTACATCAACGCCATCGTGGTGATGGTCAGCATCCTGCTGAGCGACATCCTGTACGTGTTGGTCGATCCGCGGATTAGTTTCCAAAGCCGGTCGCAAGCCGCATGAGCAACCCTCGGGACACTTACTGGTCAATCGTCTGGCGGCAGTTCCGCAAGAACCGCGCCGCTTACTGGGCCATGTGGGCCTTGTGGCCGCTGTTTCTGGTCAGCATCTTTGCGCCCGTGCTGGCTTCGGACCGACCTTTTGTGTACTACGACCACGGCCAGTGGCTGTTTCCGTGGTTCCGCGACCTGTTCCACACCGAAGAGCCTTCGGACTTTTTCTACAACATGGCCCTGGTGGTGTTTCTGCCCTGGGCGGGGGCGGCCTGGTGGCTGAACCGCCGGTGGCGCCGCCAGGGGATGAACCGACCGCGGCGGCTGCTGCGCATCCTGGGGCTTTACGCGGCTCTGACATTTGCGGCCGTGGTGCTGTTTGCCTGGACGCCGCTTCGGCCGGCCAACTTGTATTTCGAGCGGCAGTTCGTCAGCGAGGAGTTTCGGGACCCGCAACGCTGGGGCGTGTACGCACCGATCCCATTCGGGCCGATTACCATTGACGACAAATCGTTTTACCGGCCCCCGATGTACAAGAAACCGCCGACGGAGTGGACCCGGGCCAACGACTACTTCCCTCATCTGCTGGGCACCGACGGCGGCGGCCGCGACGTGCTGGTACGGTTGATTTACGGCACGCGTCTGGCCACCACGGTGGGGTTTGTGGCCGTGGGACTGTATTTGACCATCGGCGTGGTGGTGGGGGCTCTGGCCGGCTACTTCGGCGGCAAGGTGGATATGCTCATCTCGCGGCTGATCGAGGTGATGCTCGTGTTCCCGGCGTTTTTC
Organism: Planctomycetales bacterium; assembly: GCA_015488215.1. Classification (GTDB taxonomy): domain Bacteria; phylum Planctomycetota; class Planctomycetia; order Pirellulales; family S012-138; genus S012-138. The sequence continues at coordinate 12,785 of WFOE01000088.1, read as the reverse complement.
CTCATTCTTACCCTGGTCGGATTCCTGGGGCAGAGCATCTACATCATCATGGTGGTAATCGGGATTACCGGCTGGCCCACCATCGCCCGGCTAATCCGCGGCGAAGTGCTCAAGCAGCGCAACATGGAATACGTGCTGGCCGCGCTGTCGCAAGGGGCCGGGCACACCCGTGTGCTGTTTCGCCACGTGCTGCCCAACGCCCTCTCGCCGGCGCTGGTGGCCGCCCCGTTCGGTATTGCCAGCGCGATTATCGTCGAAGCGGGCTTGAGCCTGCTGGGCTTCGGCGTGCGGCCGCCTGCTCCCAGTTGGGGCGCTTTGCTCCGCGAAGCCCACGGCAATTACGAATACTGGTGGCTAATCGTCTTTCCGTCGCTGGCCGTGTTCTTCACCGTCACGCTATTCAACCTAGTGGGCAACGGCCTGCGGGACGCGATGGACCCGCGCCTGCGCCGCTAACAACCCTTGGTGGCAGCTCGCCGCGGGAAAGGTTTTCGGAGCGGCTTAATAGCGAATTCCTGCCGACTCAACTGATCGGGGCCACGGCCGCTTTGAGTTCGTCCAACCGCACCTGGTAGGCCGTATGCACCAAATCGCGCAGACTCACCAGGCCCACCAGACGTTGCTGCTTATCCAGCACCAACACCTGGCGGATGCGGTGCAGGGCCATCTTGCCCACCACGTCGCTGACCAGCGTATCCGGCGAAACAGTAATCGGGTCCTTGCTCATGCAAATGCCCACGGAGAGTTCGGCCACCTGGGGATCGTAGAGCAGTTCCAGAATCGAGTATTCGGTAATCAGGCCCACGAGCTGGTCTTCGTAATTGAGCACCGGCAGGCTGCTGATGCGGTGCGAGTGCATCAGGTCCAACGCATCCTGCATCTTCTGATCGTGCCGGATGGTAATCAACCGGGTGGTCATTACGTCCTGGACTCGTAGCATGGTTCCTTTCCCTCGGTGTGCAGCCAGACTAGGGGATCCGTGGCGCGATGGGAGCTCACGTGATGAAAAAGTCCTGATTCCATGAAAAAACGCCGGCCGGATACGCTCCGGGGTCTGCACTATAATGTTGCACAAAAACCGCAACCGTGTGGCGTTTTCGGCGAAAACGGGCCGGTTTTCGACGGGTTCCGGTTCCGAATTTGCCAACGTCCTTTGCGGGTTTTCTCTGCTCGATTGGCGCTGAAACGGACACGGAATTCATGCAACTGCCTACTGTCGAAGATGTTCTGCGTGCCGCGGAGCGTTTGCGCGGCCGGGTGCACCAAACGCCGGTAGTGCGTTCCCGCACACTCGACCGGCAGTTGCAAGCCGAGGTGTTCTTCAAATGCGAAAGTTTCCAGCGAACCGGTTCGTTCAAGTTCCGCGGGGCAACCAACGCGCTGCTGCAGCTTTCTCCTGAGCAGCGCCGTGCCGGGGTGTTGACTCATTCCTCAGGCAACCATGCCCAGGCGCTGGCCCTGGCCGCCCGGGAAATCGGTATTCCTTGTACGATCGTCATGCCCCGGTCCGCCCCGGCCGCAAAACGCCAGGCGGTGCAAAGCTACGGGGCCCGAGTGATCCCGTGCGACGACACGCTGGCCGCCCGCGAGGCCGCCGCCGACCAACTGGCGGCCCAGACCGCAGCCACGCTCATCCATCCCTACGATCACCCCCAAGTGGTGGCCGGCCAGGGCACGGCCATGCTGGAGCTTTGGGCACAGGCCGGCCCACTGGATCGGGTGCTGGTGCCCGTGGGAGGTGGTGGACTGGCCAGTGGCACGCTGCTAGCCTTGCAACATCTTTGCGGCAAGACGGAGCCGCTCTGGGGTGTGGAGCCGGCCCTGGCCGACGACGCCAGGCGTTCGCTCCAGCAGGGCAAGCGGCTTCCCAGCTCTTACCCGCCCACGATTGCCGACGGGCTGCGAACCGCTCTGGGCCGGGTTGCTTTTTCGCTGCTTGCCCGGCACCGTGTGCCGATTGTCACCGTCGGCGAACAAGCCATCGCGGAGGCCACCTGCTGGGTTTGGTCGCGGCTGAAGGTGGTGGTGGAACCTTCGGCGGCCGTGCCGGTGGCGGCGTTGCTGGAGGGGAAAGTTCCCGTCCAAGGCCAGCGCGTGGGTGTGATCCTCAGCGGCGGAAACGTCGATTGCGCCGGCTGGTGGACAAGGCGGCCGACCTCGGGGGAAACGCCGTAGTGGCGCCCCTCCGGCTACCTCCGGCGGCTACAGGATAAGCATTGCGTCGCCGTAGCTGTAGAAGCGGTACTGTTCCCGGACCGCTTCTTCATAGGCGGCCAGTACCCGTTCCCGACCGGCAAAGGCGCTGACCAGCACCAGCAGCGAGCTTCGCGGCAGGTGAAAGTTGGTCATCAGGGCATCGATCGCACGGAACTCGAACCCCGGGTAGATGTAAAGCCGCGTCCAGCCTTCCCAGGGCTGGAGCGTGCCCTCAAGGGCGGCCGTCTCCAGCACTCGCACGCTGGTGGTGCCCACGGCCACCACGCGGCCCCCGGCGGCTCGGGCTTGTTGCAGGGCGCGGACCACCTCCGGGGTAATCTGCCCCCATTCGGCGTGCATCGTGTGCTGGCGGATGTCCCGGGTTTTAATCGGCCGGAACGTGCCTGGGCCCACGTGCAGCGTCACGTAGTGGATGCCTACGCCTTGCTGCTGCAACTGGTCGAGCAGTTGCCGCGTAAAGTGCAATCCGGCCGTGGGAGCGGCTACCGATCCGGCCTGTTGGGCATACACGGTCTGGTAGCGTTCCACGTCGCTGGGAAGCATCTGCCCGCGGCGGATGTAAGGCGGCAGCGGCACGCGGCCCACCTGTTCCAGCAGCCTCAAGGCCGGTTCGTCGCGGTCGGGTCGGGCTACCCAGGTGCCGTCGTCCAGGCGGCAGACCAGTTCCAGGCGGAGCCATTCCTGGCCCTGGCGATCTCGCAACACCACTTGTTCGCCCGGGGTAAGTTTTCCGCGAGTGCGGCACATTAGCCGCCAGAGTCCATGCGGGTCCTGTTCCAGAAAAAGCCCTTCCCAGAACCCCCCGGTGCGTTCGCGGTAGCCGACCAGCCGGGCGGGGATGACCTTGGTGTTGTTCAGCACCAGGCAGTCGCCGGGGCGGAGCAGCTCGGGCAGGTCGCGCACGTGGCGATGCTCCAGGGAACCGCTCCGCCGTGAAAGGACCAGCAGCCGGGCGTCGCTGCGGTTGGGCAGCGGTTGTTGAGCCACCAGCTCTTTAGGCAGGTGGTAGTCGTACAACGACAGGTCGCAACCGGGTTCCGGCACGCCGGGGGCCTCCGTCTGCTGTCCGGACGCTTTACTTGGACCCGATCGCGTACAACGCCTTGAACGTGCGCAGGTAGATCCGCCCACCGGAGATGGCCGGGCTGGAGGAGATGTCCTCCTCCATGCGGTTTTGCGCCAGCAGTTGGAACTGCCGGCCCAGGGCCACCACGGTGATTACGCCGTCGCGGGCGGTCAGATACAGTTTGCCGTCGGCCACCACGGGCGAAGCGCGATGCCGCTGCCGGTGCGTGCGCCGCTGGTAGAGCACCTGGCCCGTCTTGGCGTCCAGGCAGAGCAGGTTGCCGTTTTCGCGGCACAGATAAACCAGTCCTTGGTGGATGACCGGCGAAGGCACATCGGGCGTGTTCCGGTTCAACCGCCAGCGGACGTAACGCGTGCCGGTGATGTCGCCCCGGCCGCCCGGGTCCAGCCCCAGCACCGGCCCGTTTTTGGCCGAAGGAACCACAATCAGGCCCGGCACGGCCACCGGCGAAGCGACCAGCCGGAGCGTGGGATTATACCGCGGAGTTCCATTCAAGCTGCCGCACCGCCACAGCTCCTGCCCGTCGGAGAGCCGGTGGGCCGTTACGTAATCGGCCCCGTGAGCCACCAGATATTCGCGCTTCGCGTCCCGATAAAGAATCGGCGAAGCGTAGGAGTGTTCGCATTCGGCTCGGGCATCGCTTCGCCGCGTATGAATCCAGACCGGCTGCCCGGTCCGCTTGTCCAAGGCGATGATGCGGGATTCCTGGGTCTGAGGGTTCCCCTCGCCGTGGATTAGTTGCACGTATAGCCGGTCCTTGTAAAGCACCGGCGTGGACGTGTAGCCGAACTGAAGCTCGATGGGACCGAACTCCTTGTTCAAATCCAGCCGCCAGATTTCCCGCCCCTGGAAATCGAAACAGGCCATGTGGCCGGTGCCCATTGTGGCCCAAACGTATTGCCCGTCGGTCACCGGACTGGGCGAGGCGCTGTTGCCCTCGTCGCGCCGGACGTTGCGATTGCCGGTGCTGACGGTCCGCTGCCAGAGCAGCTTGCCGTCGGTGGAAACGCACAGCAGCACCAGTGAGACGCCGTCGGCACCCACCGAGGTCAGGAAGATGCGGTCCTCCCATACCACCGGCGTCGCCCCGGCCGGGCCGGGCAAGGGCAACCGCCAGAGCACATTTTGCCGGGGACCGAAGCGGGTCGGCAGGTTCGTCTCGTTACTGGTGCCGTTGCCGCGCGGCCCACGCCACTGCGGCCAGTTTTCCGCCCGGGCCGGCACGGCGGCAAGCAACAGCCCGAACACCAGCAAACTCAGCTTCCGCTTCGTCGGGAGCGCAGCAAGCATCACGGTCGGGGTCCTCGTTCCAGGGGGACGGCAGGCATAACTGCCACGCCTGGTCGGCGGCACCACAGAAGGCCCTCCAGACGCGGCTCGGCCGGAAGCCGCCAGCAGGCGGGAGTTTCCGCAGGCGGGAAAAACCTGTTCGGCGTTCCCTACTATTGTGCCTGATACCCCAGCCCGTGCAAGCAATGCATGCAATCGGCGAATCGTCGAGTAGGAAAAGCTACGCTGCTTTTTGTACCCATGCGGAAGCCCCCGCACAAGACACAAGCCCTCCTCGAGCGGAAGTACCCAGTCGCCGGCGGCTGTGCCGTCCTCCGCCGACTAAAGTGGGCGGCTCCTGGATTGCGAGAATGAGCGCTCATTCTTCCGCTGGAGCGGAGGCTCCCGCGCATGGCGCAAGCCGATGCTCGCCCCGGTGTGGAGGGCTTGCACCTGCATTTTCATGCCGGCTTTCGGCTCTCCCCGGACTCCGGTCCGGGGAGAGCCGGACAAAGCGACGTTTGTGAGGCCACTCCGCGTTTGGGTGCTTGTAGGTCGTATTTCTCCGGGAGCTAGTTCCCGGGGCGCCGTTGCGGAGAAGTTGGAGAATTGTTGCGTGTTTCTGGCGGACAGCCAGGCGGCTCAGGCCAGAATCTCGCGGATGACGTGTCCGTGCACGTCGGTCAGCCGCCGGTCCACGCCGTTGTGCCGGACGGTTAGCCGCGTGTGGTCGATTCCCAGCAGGTGCAGCACCGTGGCATGCACGTCGTAGCCCCAGGTGGGATGGTCCGGATCGGCCGGTTTGAAAGACCATTCGTCTGAAGGCCCGTAGGTGACCCCGCCGCGGATCCCTCCGCCGGCCAGCCAGTTGGTGAACACGCTGGGGTTGTGGTCCCGCCCCTTGCTCCCCTGGCTACAGGGCATGCGGCCGAACTCGGTGGTCCAGAAGATGATTGTCTCGTCCAGCAGCCCGCGGCGGTGCAGGTCCAGGATCAGCGCAGCGGCCCCTCGGGCCATCCCCCGGGCCAGTGGCCAGTGGTCGCGGCGGATGTCCTCGTGGGAGTCCCAGTTGCGGCGAGGGAAGCCGTTGTCGGCCCCGGACCAGATCTGGATGAACCGCACGCCGCGTTCCAGCAGCCGCCGGGCAATCAGGCAGTTGAGCCCGAAGTAGCGCGTCTCCTCCCCTTCGTTCATCGGTCCGTCCCAGTGGGTATTGGGGGCTTCCACGCCGTAGAGTTCCAGGATGTGTCGCGGTTCATCGGAGATATCCAGCACATCGGGAGCGGCCAACTGCATTTTGGCCGCCAGCTCGTAGGAGCGGATGCGGGCTTCCAGCCGGGAATCTTCTTCGCGTCCCTGCAGGTAGCGTCGGTTGAGCCGTTCCAGGGCCGAAAGCGTGGCCCGGTCCGCCTGCCGCGTGGCGAAGCTCCCCTTGGGCGGAAACAGGTCGGTAATCGGCTCGGGGGAACTGGGGCGGATCATCGTTCCCTGGTGCTCGGCGGGCAGGAAGCCTGCCCCCCAGTTCTTCGGCCCGTTAGGAGCAAATCCCCGCGGGTCCGGCAGCACCACGAACGTGGGCAGGTTCTGGTTTTCGCTGCCCAGGGCGTAGCTAATCCAGGCTCCCATCGAGGGGAACCCGGGCAGCACGAACCCGGTGCTCTGCAGAAACGTGGCCGGACCGTGCACGTTCGACTTGGAAACCATGTTGTGAATGAATGCGATGTGGTCCACCACGCGGCCCAACGGGGCCACGCACTCGTTGAGCCACTTGCCCGACTGGCCATACTGCCGCCAGGGCCAGGGAGCGGCCATCGTGTGCCCGGGCGTGGACTGGAACAGCTCGACCTTTTCGCCCACGTCCCAGGGCTTGCCGTGATCGCGCACCAGCCGTGGCTTGTAGTCGAACAGGTCGCACTGGCTGGCTCCGCCGGACATGAAAAGCTGCACCACCCGTTTGGCCTTGGGCCGATGGTGCAAGCCGCGGGGAGCGCCCGCCGCCCCGGGTCCCGGCTCGGCCAGCAGTCCTTCTTCAGCAAGCATGGCCGCCAGGGCCACGCCGCCCAGGCCTCCGCCCAGTTGCCAGAGCAGCTCGCGCCGGGAAAGCGGAACCGGGCCACTGCCCGTGCATCGCGTGGTCATCGCTTGAACTCCTTGAACGAAAAGGCGGCTTTGTTCGGGGGTTGGGATGCCTTTTTGTCTGGTCGCTAAACGTCCTGGTTCGTATTGTGTGACTCGTACTCGTACTCAGCACCGCGGTACTCGTACTCGTACTCGATACCCTGCTTGTCCTCTGCAGGGTTCCCTTGCGACACGTCGCCTCGTGCGATCAAGCGCGTCATCATCGACACGATCCGTTTGAGCATACGCTTCAGCTTTACATGGGAGTCGTCATCGATTCCATCGGTCGCAGCAAGAACATCTTGAATAGCGGCACATTCCAGCGCCGAGCTACGAGCAATGTCGAAAGAACGGTTTCGATCCTTGAGACTTCGTTTCCCGTTGCCTTCGGCAATGTTCAATGGGATCGACTGTGCTGCACGAATCCATTGATCGCGAGCATGACGGTGGACACCACCAAGTTGCCGCGCGACGGCAAACGAAAGCGCCGCATAGTCAATCGAAAGACGATAAACATCCAGGCGATCGTGATCGAAGATCGCTTCCGCCATCGTTCACTACCCCTTCGAGCACGAGTACGAGTACGAGCACGAGTACGAGACGTACGACGCCCCAGCTCTCTTCCGAGCGGTAAGGCTTCGGCTTCGGTCTGGGGCACTTCATCATATGCCGTTTACCAACGCTCAATCGACAAACACGAACTCGTTCAGGTTGAACAGCGTCCGGCAGACGCTCTCCAGCCCGTGCTCTCGGCCCAGGGCGACCAGCACCCGCAGTTCCTCCGGCTGGGGATCGCGTGCCAGAGCCTGGCGGAACGCTTCCCGTACCTGGTCTTCCAGTTTTTCGTGCCCGCTGCGCAGCTTCTCGGCCCAGCGCCGGGCCATGACCAGCATGAAGCGGTTGTTCAGCAGGCTAAGGGCCTGAAGCGGCGTAAGCGTTTCGTTGCGCCGGGCCACCACGGCCGACGGATCGGCACAATCGAGCACTTCCATGAACGGGTCGGGCACCGAACGCACAATGAACCGATACACGCTGCGGCGGTGGGTGTCGGGATCGTTCGGGTCGTACTCGTGGTACTTGTAGTGCGGCGAGTGGTCGTCCTTGAAGCCGAAGTTGCGGAAACCCGGCCCGCCCATCTTCCGGTTCAGCGACCCGGAAACGGCCAGCACGGCGTCGCGCAGCGCCTCGGCTTCCAGCCGCCGCCGGTTGGCTCGCCAGAGCCAGCGGTTTTGCGCATCCAGGGCCTGGGCCCGCCGGCCCGCCGGCCCCACCACGCGACTAGTCTGCCGGTACGTGGCGCTAAGGAGGATCATCCGGTGCAGGGCCTTGAGCGACTGCCCGTTATCGCGGAACCACACGGCCAGCCAGTCGAGCAGTTCCGGGTGAGTGGGCCGGGAACCCATGCGGCCGAAGTCGTTTGGCGTCTCGACAATGCCGCGACCGAAATGATAGTGCCAAACGCGGTTGACGATGCTCCGCCAGAAAAGCGGGTTTTCCCGATGGGTGATCCACCGGGCCAGAGCGGCCCGACGCTGGCCTTCGTCCTGTGGGTCTTTCAGTTCCAGCTTGCCCGGCAGCCAGGGAAAACACTGGAGTGCCTGAGGCACGGCCGGGCGGATTGGCTGCCGCACGTCGCCACGACGCAGCACGAACACCTCTCGGGGGCGTCCTCGGGTCGGCACGAAGTTGCCAATCGGGCTGAAACTCGTGGCGGCCGCAAACACCCGCTGCTGCGGAGGCAGGCGGCTCAGGGCACTTTCCACCTGCCGCAACTGTTCTTCAAGCTCCTTGCGGCGAACGAGCAGCTTGCGGTCCTGCCTCATTTCCAGGCGACGCAGTTGATCGTGCAATCGGGCCAGCCGCAGCAGCCGTTTCGTGTCCTTCACGCCCAGGTACAGGCCATCGACCAGGTTGCTTTTGCGCCAGCGGACCGGGGCTTCGATCGAATCCAACGCCTGGACCGGACGGCCCAGGGCCAGGTTGTTCCCCTGCGGGTCGAACACCAACAGCTCGGCCAGGGCGAAGATGTAGTCGTTCCGCCGCAGGGCAAGTCGCGTGGCCGTGATGCGCACGTAGCGCCCCTGCACATTTTGCAGCACGGTCCCCTGGGGCACCATGCCCGGGTTGGGCCGGTCGTAGCCGGTGCAATCGATCACCACGGTGGCGGTTTTGAACTGCGGGTCGTCGCTCACCTCCACGCGGTACTGGACCGGAAAACCAAATCCGGCTCCAATCCCGTTGAACTCGTCGTGACACGGAATCCAGATTATCGCTGCAATCGGCACGCTGCGGCCCAAGTCTACCTGGACCCACTTGGTCACCTCGGGTCGCGGCTCGATGTGGCTGTGGTAGCCGTATTCCGGCGGCTTTTTCTGTCCCGGGGGAACGCGGCCCAGTTGGGCAATCTGTTCTTCCAGCCGCCGGGCCTCGGGCGGACGGCTGCGGGCCAACTGCGCATCCAGGCGTTTCAGTCGGGCGGCCAGCTCCTGGTGTTTCTGTTGCAAGTGGCGGCGCCGCCGGGCCACCTGGGGGTCGGGATCGTAAAACCGGTCGGCCCGATCCACCCCGGCAAACACGGCTTGCAGCCCGTAGTATTCGTCCTGGGAAACCGGATCGAACTTGTGGTTGTGGCAGCGGGCGCACTGGACCGTGGTGCTCAAGAAGGTGTTGAAGACGGTTACCACCATGTCGTCGCGGTCCAGGTTGCGCACGCGGCGCTTTTCCATGGTGCCGTTGCGCACTTCGATCTGCCCGACCCAGTCGAACGGTCCGGCGGCCAGAAAGCCCACGCCCACCACGCCGTCTGGCTCGTCCGGCCAGAGCACGTCGCCGGCAATCTGCTCTTGGACGAATCGGGCGTAGGGCTTGTCCTGGTTCAGCGAACGGATCACGTAGTCCCGGTACGGCCAGGCGTTCGGGCGGACCTTGTCCTTGTCGAACCCGTGCGTGTCTCCGTAGTGGGCCACGTCCAGCCAGTGCCGCCCCCAGCGCTCCCCGTAGTGGGGCGAAGCCAGCAGGCGATCCACCAAGCGGGCGTAGGCATCGGGCCGAGTGTCGCGCACGAACCGCTGCACTTCTTCATACGTGGGCGGCAGTCCCCACAGATCGAAATACAGCCGCCGAATCAGCTCGCGGCGATCCGCTTCCGGCGAGGGGCGCAGTCCCTTTTCCAGTAGTTTCCGCAGCACGAACGCATCCACCGGCGTGCGTACCCAGTGGCGGTACTCCTCCGGCACCCGAGGCACGCTCACCTGCCGCAGCGGCTTGTAGGCCCACCAGTCCGCATCCGGCACGTAGCGGTCTTCCAGCACCAGCTTTTCCGGCCAGGGGGCTCCCTGGGCAATCCACCGCCGCAGCAGTTCCACCTGCTGGCCGTTGAGCTTGGGGCCTTCCTTGGGCATCGAAGGCTCTGGCGGCGAAATCGTCTCCAGCAGGTAGCTTTCCTCGGGCTTGCCTGGAACGACCAGCTCCAGCTCCGATTCCAGCACGGCCTGGCGGGTGTCCAGAGCCACCTCCCCTTTGGCCGTGTGCTGGTTGTGGCACCGCACGCAGTAGCGTTCCAGCACGGGAGCCACGTCCCGGGCAAAGTCAATCCGCGATTGCGGGGCCGCCGCGGGCGCCAACTTGCCGTGGAAAACGGCCAGCAAGCAGGCAAGCACCACGGCTCGGCAGAGGATGCGCACGTGCATGGCTTGGAACCTCGCGCGGTTTGGGAACCGTCGAATCAAAGCGGTGTTGTCGGAAGCGGCAATCCGGGCCTCAGGGGAGGATGCTCAGTTCCAACCCGGCTGGGTCTTTTCCACGGGGCCGGGGTCTGCCAGCTTTTCCAGGTCTTCGGCTGCGTCGGCCAGATGCGCTTGCATGGCCTGGACGACTTTGTCCACGTTGCCGCTGGAAAGGGCCTTCAGGATGGCCCGGTGACCCCGAACGGCCCGGGAGTTGAGCCCGCGGCCGATAGTGGTTTTGCGCGATTCGTACATCAGCTCGGCCAGGGCATCCATCAGAAACACAAACAGCGGGTTGCCCGTGGCTTCGGCCAGAATGCGATGAAAGGCCAGGTCGGCCCGAATCTGCTGCTCCACGTCCTCGGCCTGCTCCTGCTGTTTGACGGCCACGTGCAACCGCAGCAGCGTTTCTTCGTCCATGTTCTGGGCGGCCAGGCGGGCGATTTCCACTTCCAGCACCTGCCGGATTTGCATCAAGTGGAACAGCGTGGCCCCGGAGCGACGAAGCAGAATCTGCAAACTTTCGGCCACGGCCTGGCCGTTGAGCGGGGCCAACTGCGGCCGGCGGCCTCGGCCCACGGTGAGCAGCCGCTGGGATTCCAGTTGCCGCATCGCCTCGCGGATTACGCTGCGCGAAACCCCGTAACGCTGGCAAAGCTCCCCCTGCGGGGGCAACTGGCCCGTGGCGTCGTACCGGCCCGAGAGAATCTCCTCCCGCAGCGCCTGGACCACCTGTTCCACCAGCGGCACGGCTCCCTGGCCCCGTTGGACCACCGGGGCGTTGTCTTGCGCAACGTTCATCGAGGAGGTTTTCCTATTGTTAGGCGGGACGTTCGCTTGCGCCGCACATCGTCGTCTCTGTGTGGAAGCGGCGCACGTTATACTACAACACGCGGCAAGTTGTATGATAACAGGTCCTCTGCGGCTGTCAACGGATATCATCGGACGGAAAATGCCCGCCTTTTGTAAACCGCTTGCTTACCCGAGCACCGTGTCTGTTCACTCCGTCCAATCGGTTCGCCCCGATTCCGCGCGCTGCCGTCCGCTCGATTGACGACCAGGAAACCGTCGTGTTTGAATAGAATACAAGGGGCTGGGTTTCATTTCCTGGATGCGTCGTGGCTGTTGAATCTCCACGCCAGGTGCCGTGCCGCTTCGGCATTGTGAGAGGAACGCGCCGATGAAAGCCAAGTTCGTGTTTTTGGTCATTACGGCCCTTGCTTCCGGAGCCGGTTCCGGGTTGCTTGTCGTCTCCGGCTGGGGAGAACCGCCGTTGCCAGACCAGGGACTGGAACAGGAGTTGTTTTCTGGCCAGCAGCGTTTCGCAAACCTCTCGGGGACTCCTAGCGCCCGCGTGGTGGGAGCCCAGCACGACTTTGGCCAGATGCAGGCCGGAATGTTGGGGGGCACGCATCAGTTCACCGTACACAACGACGGCGACGCTCCACTAGTGGTTTCGGTTCGCCAAGTGGAAGGCAAATGCCAAGTCCGGAGCAGCGGTGGCTCGACCATCGCCCCGGGCGGCTCGGCAACCTATCTCGTATCGTGGCAGCCGCCGCCGATGCCGGGTCGGGTGCAGGTGAAGCTGGAACTGCAAACCAACGATCCCCGCAAACCGATAATCCCCATTTCGATTACCGGTGTAACTACTGGGATCGTGATGGCCAGGCCGAGTATACTTCAGTTTCAGCTCCGGCGAGGCGAAACTGCCACGCGGACTGTGGAAATCCTTGGCATGGGCTATCAACGACTTCCGGTGAAACGCATCGAGTGGGACGGCGGCTCCCAAACGCCCTGTTTCCGTGCCCGTTTGTTGCCGCAGTCCGAGAACTCCCCGCGAGAAGCGTCGGGCGGCTCTCCGTTCCCTAGCCGAAAGATCGAAGTGGAAGTCCTTTCTGGCCTGCCTCCCGGCATCCACAAGAGCAATCTAATGATCTTTGTGGATGAGGATGCCAAACCGGAGGCGATCATTCCGGTCTGGGCCGAAATCTTGGGGGCGTTTCACGTCGTGGGCACACATCGCGACCCCCTTTCCAAACGTTTCTTGTTCGGCCGAGTGCGCCGCCCCGAAGGAAAAACCTATCTGTTGACCGTCATCGGCTACGGCGAGGCGGCCGGCAAGACCGATTTGCGCGTGCAGAGCGTGCATCCTCCGTTCGTTCAGGTCCAGATTGGCTCCCGGGAAAAAATCCCCGGCAAGACCAGTTGGCGATGGACGGTGCAAGTCCGCGTGCCGAAAGACAGTCCGGTGGGCCGATTTCCCGAGAACCCCTCTAGCCCCCCGGGAAGAATTGTTCTAAAAACCACCCACCCCGAACAGCCCGAACTGGAAATCCCGTTCGAGTTCCTGGTAGTGCCTTGATTCCTGC